>NZ_CP023270.1:6032166-6340208 GCF_002966795.1 Achromobacter spanius | reverse complement strand
GTCGCTCTTATTCAAACCTCGATTCTACCTTGCCCGGGCGGGGGTTATCCACAGGGAAGGGCATGAGTGTCTATATGATCCCTCCTTAACTGTTTGACAAGACAGGGAAAACTTGCTGAAATGGTGGGCTTTTCCGAATTCTGTCTGTCAGAAGGTTTCGCAGAAAGCTGGCCGGACACGCTCCTACAAGAGCAATTTGTCCGGTTTTTAGCTTTGCTGAATAGGTCGCCCGAGATGAAATTCTCGGTACAGAGCCCCGTCTAAGAGTTGTTTTTTGCACCGGTTGCAAAACCCGTTGCAAAAACGCTCTCTGGATACCCGCTTCTGCTTAGCGCGACGTGGAACCCTCCGGGCAGGTCCCTTCTGACTTTGTTCTTTTTGTGGATTGTCCATGAAACGCACCTACCAACCTTCCGTTACCCGTCGCAAGCGCACCCATGGCTTTCGCGTGCGCATGAAAACCCGCGCTGGCCGCGCCATCCTGAGCGCCCGTCGCGCCAAGGGCCGCAAGCGTCTGGCCGTCTAAGTCCAGTTTTCCGGTTTTCCGGAAACTGACTTTCGCACGGACCGACCATATTGCAAGACCTCTCGCAATCCTGTTCCGGTTCCGCGCAACCGCCTGATCCGCAGTCCATGCCGCGCTCCACGCTTCCCCCGGAGGCGCGGCTGCATCGCCCCTCCGAGTTTGCCGCCGCCCTTAAAGGCCGGCGTCTTGCCCGAGGGGCATTCTTCATTGTGAGCGCCGCTCCCAATGATCTGCCTCCCGGTCAGGACCCCTGTGCTCGCCTGGGGCTCATCATCGCCAAGCGGTTTGCCGCCCACGCCTCCACGCGCAACGCCTTGAAGCGGGTCATCCGCGAAGCGTTTCGCCATCGGCGCCTGGCGCTGCCGGCAAAAGATTACGTCGTGCGCCTGCATAGCAAGGTCGCGCCCGCCACGCTCACTGCGCTGAAACGCGCGGCCAGAGCCGAAGTGGACGCTCACTTTGAGCGGATCGCGCGATGATCAAGGCACTACTCATTGCCCCGATCCGGTTCTACAGGTTCTTCCTGAGTCCCTGGATCGGCCGGCAGTGCCGTTTTACTCCGACCTGCTCGGCGTACGCGATCGAAGCGATCGAGCGCCACGGTGCATGGCGCGGCTTCTGGATGGGAGTCCGGCGCATCGGCCGTTGCCACCCCTGGTCGCCTGGGGGCCTGGATCCGGTTCCGCCGGCCAAGGGAACCAACGACGCCCGTTGCTGCTCCCACAGCCACCGCATCGAGCACGATTGACGCTAAACTGGCGGGCTTTGCTGGCCCGTATTCACTTCAGTAGGCACCATGGATATCCGACGAACCGTCCTCTGGATGATTTTTTCCTTTTCGCTGTTGCTCCTTTGGAACAACTGGCAAATCCATAACGGCAAGCCGTCGCTGTTCGGGGCCCCGCCCGCGGCCAGCACGAGCGAATCGCCGGCTGCAGCCAACAACGCGACGCCGTCCGTGCCCAGCGCCCCGACAGCCACCGCTGCTCCGGCCTCCACGGTGCCTGGCGCCGCCACGCCCGTTCCCACGCGCTCCGAAGAAATCGTCATCACCACCGACGTGCTGCGCCTGACCTTCGACACGATGGGCGCCCAACTGGTGCGCGCCGAACTGCTGAAGTACCCGGCCACCGGCCAGGCCGACAAGCCCACGGTGCTGCTGGACCGCTCGGCGGGCCTGAACTATGTGGTGCAGACCGGCGTTGTCGGCGCCCCCAGCGGCCAAAGCTTCCCCACGCACCAGACGCCTTTCCGCCTGGTCTCCCAGGAACGCGAACTGACCGGCGACAACCTGGTCGTCACGTTCGAAGGCGAATCCGGCGGCGTGAAGGTCACCAAGACGTTCACCCTGCACCGTGGCCGCTACGACATCGACGTGCGCCATGACCTGGCCAACGTCGGCGCCGCCCCCGTCACGCCCTCGCTGTACCTGCAGATCGAGCGCGACGGCAACGACCCGGCCGACACGTCCAGCTTCTATCACACGTTCACGGGCTTTGCCGTCTACTCGGACCAGGACAAGTTCCAGAAGAGCACGTTCAGCGACATCCAGAAGAAGAAGGCCAGCTACATCAAGCAGGCGGACAACGGCTGGATCGCGGTGGTCCAGCACTACTTCGCCACGGCCTGGGTGCCCCCGCAGGGCAAGCCGCGCACCAACGAACTGCTTGAAGTCCAGCCGAACCTGTACGCCGGCCGCAGCATCGAAGCCGTCGGCGACATCGCCCCGGGCGCGGCCGCACGCGTCGATTCGCACCTGTGGGTCGGTCCGCAAGACCAGAAGGCCATGGCCGCGCTCGCGCCGGGCCTGGAACTGGTGGTCGACTACGGCTGGCTGACCATCATCGCCAAGCCGCTGTTCACCCTGATGACCTGGCTGCATTCCATCCTGGGCAACTGGGGCTGGACGATCGTCGCGCTGACCGTGCTGATCAAGGCCGTGTTCTACCCCCTGGCCGCCGCCAGCTACCGCTCGATGGCCCGCATGAAACAGGTGGCTCCCCGCCTGCAGGCCCTGAAGGAAAAGTACGGCGACGACAAGCAAAAGCTCAATGCGGCCATGATGGAGATGTACCGCACCGAGAAGATCAACCCGCTGGGCGGCTGCCTGCCGATGCTGGTTCAGATTCCGGTGTTCATCTCGCTGTACTGGGTGCTGCTGGCCAGCGTGGAAATGCGCGGCGCGCCGTGGATCCTGTGGGTGCACGACCTGTCGGTCCGCGATCCGTTCTTCATTCTGCCCGCCATCATGATGGCCACCATGTTCCTGCAGATCAAACTGAACCCGACGCCCCCGGATCCCATCCAGGCCAAGGTCATGATGATCATGCCGCTGGTGTTCGGCGGGATGATGTTCTTCTTCCCGGCCGGCCTGGTGCTGTACTGGTGCGTCAACAACATCCTGTCGATTGCGCAGCAGTGGTCCATCACCCGCGCCATCCAGAAGAAATCGGAAGCGGCGGCCAATCGCTGATCGCCCCCCCGAAACAAGAAACCGGCCTTTCGAGGCCGGTTTTTTTACGCCTGTTGCCAATGAAAAGCGAAAGGCACACTCAGCATTTTCTATGCCCATCAGGCATATACATAGGTATTACTTATCGCCGAAGCAAGATCAATCAACTTCACATAGCCCACCATGACACCTATGATGGCTCTGAATTTGCCCTCCGGCGGCGTGTCTGCCGGAGTTTTGCTGCAACGCCGCGCTGCCCGGCAACCTGGGCCGCGCCATTCAGAAACGACTTAGGGAGTGTGCCATGACCGACAAGAAGCCTCTGACTACCGCCTCGGGCGCCCCAGTACCGGACAACAACAACACCTTGACGGCCGGCCCGCGCGGCCCCGCCCTGCTGGAAGATTTCTGGCTCATTGAAAAACTTGCCCACTTCGACCGCGAACGCATCCCCGAGCGCGTCGTCCACGCCAAGGGCTCCGGCGCCTACGGCACGTTCACCGTCACCCACGACATCACCCGCTACACCCGCGCCAACATCTTTTCCAAGGTCGGCAAAGAAACGCCGCTGTTCCTGCGCTTTTCGACCGTCGCCGGCGAACGCGGCGCGGCCGACGCCGAGCGCGACGTGCGCGGCTTTGCCATCAAGTTCTACACCGACGAAGGCAACTGGGATCTGGTCGGCAACAACACGCCCGTCTTCTTCATCCGCGACCCGCTGAAGTTCCCCGACTTTATCCACACCCAGAAGCGCGATCCCAAGACCAACCTGCGCAACGCCACCGCGGCGTGGGACTTCTGGTCGCTCAACCCCGAATCGCTGCACCAGGTCACCACGCTGATGAGCGATCGCGGCATCCCCGCCAACCTGCGCCAGCAGCACGGCTTTGGCTCGCACACGTTCAGCTTCATCAACGCCAACAACGAGCGCTTCTATGTGAAGTTCCACTTCAAGTCGCAGCAGGGCATCGCCTGTCTGACCGATGAAGAGGCCGCGCAGGTCGTCGCCCACGACCGCGAAAGCTCGCAGCGTGACCTGTTCCAGAACATCGAAGCGCGCAATTTCCCGAAGTGGACGCTGAAGGTGCAGATCATGCCCGAGGCCGAAGCGGCGACGTATCACATCAACCCGTTCGACCTGACCAAGGTCTGGCCGCATGGCGACTATCCGCTGATCGAGGTCGGCGTGCTGGAGCTGAACCGCAACCCCGAGAACTACTTCGCCGAAGTCGAACAGGCCGCCTTCACGCCCGCGAACGTGGTGCCGGGCATCGGCTTCTCGCCGGATAAGATGCTGCAGGGCCGGATCTTCTCGTACGGCGACACGCATCGCTATCGCCTGGGCATCAACCATCACCAGATTCCGGTGAATGCGCCCAAGTGCCCGTTCCACAGCTTCCATCGCGACGGGGCCGGGCGGGTGGACGGCAACGCCGGCGCCACGATCAACTACGAGCCCAACAGCGCGGGCGAGTGGAAGGAAACGCCCTCGGCGGCCGAACCGCCGCTGGCGCTGGACGGCCAGGCCGCGGCACGCTGGAACCATCGCGTCGACGACGACTATTACTCGCAGCCGGGCGCCTTGTTCCGCCTGATGACGCCGGCGCAGCAGGAATTGCTGTTCGGCAACATCGGCCGCCACATGGCGAGCGTGCCGGAAGTCATCCAGCGCCGCCAGCTGGATCACTTCCGCAAGGCCGATCCGGCCTATGCCGAAGGCGTGGCCAAGGCGCTGGGTCTGAAGCTGTAAGCGGTACGCACCATCCATGAAATGGGGGCGGCATCATGGCCGCCCCCTTTTTCATTCTGATTTGCGCGATCGCCGCAACAATCACCGCACCAATCACCGCTGCATCCCCCAACGCCGCACCGTCAACCGCTCCAGCGTATCGAACGCCAGGTTTTCCACAAGCAGGCCGATGATGACCACCGCGGCCAGGCCCGCGAACACCCGGTCTGTGTATAACTCGTTGCGGTTCTGAAAGATGTACCAGCCCAGCCCGCCCTTGCCGCTGGACGCCCCGAACACCAGTTCGGCGGCAATCAGCGTGCGCCACGCAAACGCCCAGCCGATCTTCAGGCCGGCCAGGATGGCGGGCAGGGCGGCCGGCACCAGAATCTGCAGGACGTATCGCAACCCGGTCAGCCCGTAATTGCGCCCCGCCATCCGCAGGGTGTCAGACACCCCCAGAAAGCCCGCATACATGTTCAGCGCCAGCGCCCACAGCACGGAGTGGATCAGCACGAATATCAGGCTGCCTTCGCCCAGGCCGAACCACAGCAGCGCCAGCGGCAGCAGGGCAATCGCCGGCAGCGGATTGAACATCGCCGTCAGGGTGGACAACAGATCGCGGCCGAACCGCGTGGACACCGCCAGCGTCGTCAGCACAAAGGCAAGCACGACACCCGCCAGGTAGCCCTGCACCAGGACGCGCATCGACTGTCCCGCGCGCGCCAGCAGCTCGCCGCTGGTCACGCCCTCGGCGAAGGCCTGCGCGGTCTGCCAGGCGCCGGGCAACAGCAGATCGTTGTCGGTATAACGCGCCGCCAGCTCCCACACCGCCGCCAACAGGACAAGGATTACGCCCTTGCGCAGGGCGGCGTGCTGCCACAGCCGCTCGTGCCACGGCAGCGGCGCCTCGGCGGCCTGCGGGGGCAGGGGCGGCAGGTCGTATTCCACCTCGGGCCGAATGAACGCCGATCCGGCATGACTGATGCTCATGCGCGCTCCTTTCAGGCTGCCGCGCGCTCGGCCTGAGCCAGCGGCGGAGCGTCGAACAACAAATCGTGAATGCGGCGCGACGCCGCCTGAAACGCCGCCGATCCCTGGCTGTGCAGGTCAAAGCCGTGCGCATTCAGTTCGGCGCGCACGCGGCCCGGATGCGGGGACAGCAAAAGAATGCGGCTGCCCAGCACCAGCGCCTCTTCGATCGAGTGCGTGACAAACAGCAGCGTGAACCGCACGTCGTCCCATAGCGCCATCAGCTCTTCCTGCATGCGCCGGCGCGTCAACGCATCCAGCGCCGCAAACGGCTCGTCCATCAGCAGCACGCGCGGCTGCATGGCCAGCGCCCGCGCAATGGCCACGCGCTGCTTCATGCCGCCCGACAGCGTATGCGGGTAAGCATCGGCAAAGGCTGCCAGCCCCACCTTGTCCAGATAGTGCATCGCCCGTTCATCGGCCTCGCGCCGGTTGAGCTTGCGCGATGCCAGCAACGGAAACGCCACGTTCTGGCGCAGCGTCTTCCAGGGCGGCAGCTGGTCGAATTCCTGGAACACCACGATGCGGTCCGGGCCCGGACCTTGCACGGTCTTGCCGTCGATCGCGATCCGTCCCTCGGTGGGTTCGATGAAGCCCGCAACCGCCTTGAGCAGCGTCGATTTCCCGCAGCCGGAGGGCCCGAGCAGGATGAAACGCTCGGCGCCGTGCACGTCAAAACTGACCTGATGCGTCGCCCGCACGCGCCGTTCGCGCGTCTTATATTCGATCGACACCTTATCCACAGCCAGCAAAGGCGTGGGCCGTTGAACGTTATCCACAGGGGTGGCGGGACTCACAGCCATGTCAGCTGCCCTGCGCCGTGACGGGATCGTCAAAGAAGTAGTCGCGCCAGCTGGCCGGCGCGTTCTTGATCGCGCCCACCTTGTGCATGAACTGCGCCAGCGCGAACGTGTTCTGCGGCTGCAGCTTGAACTGCACATCGGGATTATTGATGACCTTGATGAGGAAGTCGCGGTCCTGCTTGGCGCCGGTGACGCGCAGGTAAATGTCCGCGGCCTTCTCCGGATTGGCGGCGGCAAAGCTGGCGGCTTCCTTCAGCGCTTCCTGGAAGGCCTTGTAGGTCTTGGGATTGTCGCGGCGGAATTTCTCGGTGGCGAACAGCACGGTCGACGAACTGGGGCCGCCCAGCACGTCATACGAATTGAGCACGATGCGCGCCTTGGGGTTCTCGGCCAGCTCCTGCTCCTGGAAGGGCGGGTTACCGAAATGGCCGGTAATTTCCGTGCCGCCGGCAATGATGGCCGCCGCCGCGTCCGGGTGCGGCAGCGCCACCGAGATCTTGTCCAGCTTGTTGTACTGCGCATCGCCCCACAGCTTGGCCGACGCCAGCTGCAGCACGCGCGATTGCACCGACACGCCCACCGCCGGCACGGCGATGCGGTCCTTGTCCGTGAAGTCGGCGATCGTCTTTACGTTGGGATTGTTGGTCACCAGGTAATAGGGAAAGTTGCCCAGCGACGCCACGCCCTTCACATTCTGCTTGCCGTGCGTGCGATCCCAGATCGTCAAAAGCGGTCCCACGCCCGCCCCCGCGATATCCACAGCCCCCGACAGCAGCGCGTCGTTCACCGCCGAGCCGCCGGACAGCTTGGCCCACTCGACCGAGATATCCACACCTTCGGCCTTGCCGTGCTTTTCGATGAGTTGCTGGTCGCGCGCCACGTTCAGCAGCAGATAGACGATGCCGTATTGCTCGGCAATGCGGATGCGCCCTTCGGCCATGGCCGGCGTGGGCGAAGCCAGCGCCAGCACGGCAAGTATCAGCGCGAGGCCCGCGCCCGTGGCGGTCTGGACCAGTCGATCCCGTAGCGTGGAGGTCAAACGCATGGCGTTCCTTGTGGATAAGTAATGGGGGGCGGATTTAGCTGTGTCAGAACGGCGTATCGCCTTCGATCGTCGTGCGGTAGAGCTTGCGGCGCAGGTGATCCGGCGTGCCGCCCGCCAGGTGGATCAGCGAACGGTTGTCCCAGAACACCAGGTCATGCGGCTGCCATTTGTGGCGGTAGATGTGTTCAGGCCGCACGCTGTGGGCAAACAGTTCGGCCAGCAGCGCGCGGCTCTCGTCTTCGGGCAGTCCTTCGATACGTGTCGTGAAGCCTTCGCTCACGAACAGCGCGCGGCGGCCGTTCTCCGGATGCGTGCGCACCACCGGATGCACCACTTCCTGCACCTGCGCAATCTGCTGCGCGCTCAGGTTCGGACGCCAGTTGCCTTCCTTCTGCAGTTGCCCGTACTGGGCCAGGTAGGAATGCACGCCGCGCTTGCCGTCGATCGCGTCCTTCAGCGCCTGCGGCAGGGTGTCATAGGCCAGGTGCATGTTCGCGAACAAGGTGTCGCCGCCTTCGGCCGGCAGCTCCTGCGCATGCAGCAGCGACCCCAGGCTGGGCAGTTCCTTGTACGAAATGTCCGAGTGCCAGTATTTGCCCGCGTCGCCCAGACCGATCGGCTTGCCGTCTTCCAGAATGTTCGAGACCGTCAGGATCTCGGGATGGCCGGACAGGTGGAACTGGTGCAGCACGTGAATCATCAGGCGGCCGAAGCGGCGGCTGAAGTCAATATGCTGCTGGGGCGTGATGCGCTGGTCGCGGAACACCAGCAGGTGATGGTCCAGATGCGCCTTGTGCACGCGCGCAAAATCCGCAGGCGTCAGTTCGCGCGACAGGTCCAGGCCAATGATTTCCGCGCCCAGGGGACCGGGCAGGGGGCGCACGTCAAAGGACTGCGCCTGGAGCTGGGGGGCGGCGGGCGCTTCGCGCCGCAAGGCATTGCTCTGGGACATCGATCGCTCCGAATTCGCCTTGCGGCATGGCTGGAACGACCGATTATGGAAACCGCGCCATGTATCTCAAACGAAGATATCGGCGTTTGATCAAAGCTTTACGTCATATAGAAAAAAGCCGCGGGGCGCCCCCGCGGCTTCATGGTCATCCGCTTATAAGCAAATAGCGTATCGGTCCTTACTTGGCCGGCATGAAGGCCTCGACCAGTTTCACCCAATACGTCGCGCCCACCGGCAGCAGCGCGTCGTTGAAGTCGTAGTTGGGGTTGTGAAGCTGGCACGGTCCCATGCCGTGATAGGACTCCATCCGATGATCGCCGTCGCCGTTGCCCAGGAACAGATACGAGCCCGGCACGGATTTCAGGAAGAACGAAAAGTCCTCCGCCCCCATGAACGGCGGCATGTCGCGCAGCACGTTTTCCGCGCCAAAGGTGTCTTCGGCCACCTTGGCCGCAAACGCGGTTTCCTTTTCCCAGTTCACCAGCGGCGGGTACGCGCGCACGAAATCCAGCTCGCCCGTGCCGCCATAGACCTGCGGCAGCGTGGTCGCGATGCGGCGCATGTCGGCCTCGATCTTGTCCAGCGTCTCAACCGAATACGTGCGCACCGTGCCGCGCAGCACGGCTTCGCCGGGAATCACGTTGTAGGCATCGCCCGCATGAATCTGCGTGATCGACAGCACCGCCTGATCCAGCGGATTCTTGCTGCGCGAGATGACGGTCTGCAGCGCGTGCACCATGTCGGCGGCCACGATGATGGGGTCCACGGACGAATGCGGCTGGGCGGCATGGCCCCCGACGCCCTTGATCACGATGTCCCAGCGGTTGCTCGACGCCATCGTCGGCCCGGCCCGGAAGCCGAACTGGTTGACCGGCATGCCCGGCATGTTGTGGATGCCGAACACCGCATCGCAGGGAAACTTGTCGAACAGCCCGTCCCGCATCATGGCGCGCGCGCCGGCATTACCGCCTTCCTCGGCCGGCTGAAAGATGAACACGATCGTGCCGTCAAAATTGCGATGCGTGGACAAGTATTGCGCGGCGCCCAGCAGCATCGTCGTGTGCCCGTCATGACCACAGCCATGCATGCGCCCGCTGATCGTGGACTTGTGGGCAAACCGGTTGTGCTCCGGCATCGGCAGCGCGTCCATGTCGGCGCGCAGCCCGATGGTCTTGCCGCCGCTGCCCGCGCGCAAAATGCCCACCACACCAGTTTTCCCCAGCCCCGTGTGGACTTCCAGTCCCCAGCCCCGAAGGCGTTCGGCCACCAAGTTGGACGTGCGCGTTTCCTGGAACGCCAGTTCGGGATGCGCATGGATATCGCGCCGCAGGGCGGTCAGATCCCCGTGTACGCGTTCAATTTCGGCAATGGTTTTCATGGCTGTGGATAAGCTGTCTGGATTGAAGGAGGGCGCACGCACAAATGGCCTGCTGGTCGGGGAATTCTCGCGCCGCCCCGCGTGCCGCGTCCAGCCCTTTTTCGGCGCAGGTCACGCGGCATCGTTCAGATGGCAGGCGCTGAACTGCCCCGGCGCGATCTCCCGCAGGAGGGGGCGCTCGGCCTTGCAGCGCGGCATGGCATGGGGACACCGCGGGTGAAACGCACACCCCGAGGGCGGATCCAGCGGCGAGGGCAGCTCGCCCCTAATGGGCTGATACGCGCGCCGCCCGGGCGTCAGCGTCGGCAGCTCCTTGAGCAACGCCTGCGTGTACGGATGGTTGGCGCGCGCGAACACCGTATCGGTATCGGCCAGCTCGACGATGCGTCCCAGATACATGATCGCCACGCGGTCCGAGATATGGCTGACCACGCTGAGGTTGTGGCTGATGAACAGATATGTCAGGTCCAGCTCATCGCGCAACCGTTCGAACAGGTTCAGCACCTGCGCCTGGATCGACACATCCAGCGCGGCCACGGCCTCGTCGCAGACGATCACCGAGGGCTTGAGCGCCAATGCCCGCGCAATGCCGATGCGCTGGCGCTGGCCGCCCGAGAACTGATGGGGATAACGCTGTGCAAAGCTCGGGTCCAAGCCCACTTGGCGCATCAGCCCGGCCACATAGTCCTGTTTGTCCCGCGAGCGGATCAGGCCGTGCGCCGCGGGCGCTTCCCCGATGATGTCGCGCACGCGCATGCGCGGGTTCAGCGACGCGTACGGATCCTGGAAGATCATCTGCACGCCCAGCTCGTACGCGCGCCGCTCCGCGCCCTTCATGGCTTGCACGGGCTTGCCCTGGTAATCCACCCGGCCCGCCGTCGGCGGCAGAATGCCCGACACGATGCGGCCCAGCGTGGATTTTCCACAGCCCGACTCACCGACGATGCCGATTACCTCGCCAGGCCTGACCGCCAGGTCAACGCCGGCCACGGCATGCACCACCTGCGTCTTCAGGCCCGCGCCAAGCAGGTTGGCGATGCGGCCGGCCAGATCCACCGGCTGCACGAAGCGCAGTTCGACGTCGCGCAGGGCGAGGATCGGCGTGGGATTGGGTGTGAGATTGTGTTGGGCCTCGTTCATATCGCGTCCGGCGCTCCAGCATGCCAGCAGCGCACCCATTGCGCCGGGCGAACCTCGACGGGCGGCGGCTCGGCCAGACAGGCGTCCGTCGCACGCGGACAGCGCCCGCGAAACGCACAGCCCTGCGGCAGATTCAACAGCGACGGCGTCATGCCGGGAATCGGCACCAGCGGCTTGCCGCGCGACGCCGGCGTCGGAATGGAAGCGATCAGCCCGTGCGTATAAGGATGCATCGGATGGTTGATGACCGCCTCGGTGCTGCCCGTTTCCACGACGCGCCCCGCATACATCACCGACACGCGGTCGGCCAGCCCCGCCACCACGGCCAGGTCATGCGTGATCCAGATGAGGCCGGTTCCCGTTTCGCGGCAGAGCTTCTGCACCTCGAACAGGATCTGGCCTTGTATCGTGACGTCGAGCGCCGTGGTGGGCTCGTCCGCAATGATCAGGCGCGGTGAATTCAAGAGCGCAATGGCGATGGCCACCCGCTGGCGCATGCCGCCCGACAGCTGATGCGGATACGTCCGCAGCCGCTCCTCCGGCGACGGAATGCCGACCATCGCCAGCGTCTGCAGCGCGCGCCGGCGCGCCTCGTCGCGCGACACCTGGGCATGCGCCTGCACCGCTTCGATCATCTGCGTATCCACGCGCAGCACCGGATTGAGCGTCATCATCGGGTCCTGGAAGATCATCGCGATCTCCTGTCCCCGCAACTGGCGCCACCGCGCAGGCGTCGCCGCGCGCAGGTCCTCGCCGTTGAGCAGCACCTGGCCATCGACAATGCGGCCGGGTTCATCCAGCAA
This sequence comes from Achromobacter spanius, assembly GCF_002966795.1. GTDB lineage: Bacteria > Pseudomonadota > Gammaproteobacteria > Burkholderiales > Burkholderiaceae_B > Achromobacter > Achromobacter spanius_D. Next base: position 6,328,348 of record NZ_CP023270.1, on the reverse strand, counting down.
GCCCATCAAGGAAAAACCCGTGATGCTCTTGCCCGACCCGGATTCGCCGACGAGGCCCAGGATCTCTCCTTCGGCCAGCGTCAGGTCCACGCCGTCCACCGCCTTCACCACGCCGTTGCGCGTGAAGAAATGCGTCTTCAGGCCATGCACTTCAAGGACGGGGGCAGGGCCAGGCAGGGGACGTTGCGCCGCAAGTGTCTGCATCGCTCTCGTCCTCAGTTCGCGTGCCGCGGGTTGAGCACATCACGCAGGTGGTCGCCCACCAGGTTGATGGCGATGATGGCCAACGCCAGCGCAATGCCGGGAAAGAACGAAATCCAATACTGGCCGGACAGCAGATACTCAAAGCCGTTGTAGATCAGCATGCCCAGCGACGGCTCGGTCACCGGCACGCCGACGCCCAGGAACGACAGCGTCGCTTCCAGCGCGATCGCGTGCGCCAGGTCGATCGTGGCGATCACGATGAGCGGCGGCATGCAGTTCGGCAACACGTGCCGGAACAGCACGCGCGACCACGACAACGACATGCAGCGCGCCGCCTCCACATATTCCTTGCCGCGCTCGACCAGCGCCGCGCCGCGAGCGGCGCGCGCAAAATACGCCCACTGCACGACGATCAGCGCGATGATCACCTTATCCACACCCTTGCCCAGAATCGCCAGCAACATCAGCGCCACCAGGATCGCCGGGAACGACAACTGGATATCCACAACCCGCATCAACAGGGCATCGATGCGCCCGCCAAAGTAAGCGGCGATCAGCCCGACCGTGGCCCCAATGGCAAAGGCCGCCAGCACCGACACGGTCGCCACCATGAGGCTCGTGCGCATGCCGTAAAGAATGGCGGAAAAGAGATCGCGCGCCTGGCCGTCGGTGCCCAGCAGGTAGCGCATCGAACCATCCCCGCTTTCGCTGCCCGGCTTGAGCTTCGAATCCATGATGTCCAGGCTGGCCAGATCGTACGGATTCTGCGGCGCGATCCACGGCGCCAGCAGCGCCGCCCCCACGATCACGATCAGCATCACCAGGCCCAACGTGGCAAGCTTGCTGGCAAAAAAGTCCGACACGAAGCGGCGCCAGGGCGATTGCTCTTTCGTCGGGGCCGGAGGCGAGGCAACGGTGGCGGGCGTGTTCATCGGCGGCTATCCAGGCGTACGCGGGGGTCCAGCACCGTGTAGATGATGTCCACCACCAGATTCAACATGACCAGGAAGAAAACGATCAGCAGCAGATACGCCACCACCACCGGGCGGTCCAGGTTGATGATGGAATCGATCAGCAGCTTGCCCATGCCTGGCCACGAAAACACGGTTTCCGTTACGACGGCAAACGCCATCACCTGGCCAAACTCCAGGCCCGCTACCGTCACCACCGGAATCAGAATGTTCTTGAGCAGATGCACGCCCAGCACGCGCTTTTCCGACAGGCCCTTGGCGCGCGCGAACTTGATGTAATCCATCGGCAGCGCCTCTCGCGTGGCGGCGCGCGTCACGCGGATGATCATCGCGCACTTGGCCAAGGCGATGGTCGCGGCGGGCAATGCCAGGTTCCGCCAGCCATCGAACGTCAACACGCTCAACTGCAGCGAACCGATGCTGACCGTGTCGCCGCGCCCGCCCGCCGGCACCCAGCCCAGCATCACCGCAAACACCATGATGAGCATCAGGCCCACCCAGAAATTCGGCAATGAAAAGCCCAGCACCGAGCCCGTCATGATCGCGCGCGAACCCACCGCCGCAGGCTTCAAGCCAGCCAGAATGCCGAGCGGCACGCCGATCAGCACCGACAGCAGCATCGCCACACAGGCCAGTTCCACCGTGGCCGGCATGCGCTCCAGGATCAGATGCATGGCCGGCTCGCCGGTCAGGAAGCTGTTGCCGAAGTCGCCGCGCACCGCTTGGCTCATGAAGATCAGATACTGCCGCCACAACGGCTGGTCCAGCCCCAGCGATGCGCTGATCGCTGCGCGCTGCGCCTCGGTCGCTTCGGGACTGGCCAGCATCGAGACGGGATCGCCGACCATGTAAATGCCGGCAAAGACCAACGCCGACATGACGAGCATGACGACGATGGTCTGCAGCAGCCTTCTGACGATGGTTGCAAGCACGAGAGATGGCCCGGCGCGCTTACTTCTTCAGCGTTGCGTTCTGCGCCAGCGTAACCTGGTCCGGACGGCCCTGGTAGCGGATGTCGTTCTTCATGGCCCAGACCGACAGCTCGAAATGCACCGGCAGCATTGCAAAGTCATCCATCGCGATATTGCTTGCCGTCGACAGCAACTCCGCACGCTTGGCATCGTCCATCGTGGACGACGCCTGTTTCACCAGGTCATCCATCTTGGGGTTGGAATAACGGCTGCGATTCGTCGTGCCCTGGCCCGCTTCCGGATTGCGCGTCATCAGCAGCGACGTCAACGCGTTGGACATTTCACCGCTGGTCACCGACCAGCCCGCCAGATACGCCGAGAACGAATAGCTGTCGCGGTTCTTGAAGAACACCGGAGGCGCCATCGCGTCCACGCTGGTCTTCACGCCGATGCGTGTCCACATCGACGCGATGGCCTGCGCCACCTTCGAATCGTTGACGTAGCGGCCGGACGGGGATCCCAACGTAATCGAAAAGCCATTCGGATAGCCTGCTTCCTTGAGCAGCGCCTTGGCCTTCTCGACATCGGCCTTTGGCGCCTTCGAATGCTCCTTGCTGGCGCCAAACATGGGGTAGGGCAGCAGGTTGCCGGCGGGCAGAGCGACGCCACCCATCACGCGCTCAACAAGCGCATCGCGATTGATTGCCAGCGACAAAGCCTCTCGCACGCGCTTGTCTTTCATCGGATTCTTTTCGGTGCCTTGCACGCCGGGCGACGGCTCCGCGTACTGGTCCAGCGCCACGTACACCACGCGCACCGACGGCGTTTCCTCGACAAATAGCTTCTTGTCGGACTTGAGCTTGGGCAGGTCGTCGGTGGGAGGATCCTCGATCATGTCCACGTCGCCGGCCAGCAGCGCGGCCACGCGCGCGGCCGCATTGCTGATGGGGCGATAGACCACGCGATCCCACTCGGGCTTCTTGCCCCAGTAGTTGTCATTACGCGCCAGCACAAACTCAGCGCCGCGCTTCCACGACACAAACTTGTACGGGCCCGTTCCGATCAGGCCATCGCCGCTGTTCAATTCGGTCGTCGTCTTGCCTTCCGCGGCAGGGCCCGATGCGGCCTTTTTAGACAGGATGGGCAACTGCGCCAGATTCACCAGCAGGTTCGGCGCGACATCCTTGGTAGTGATGCGGATCGTCATCGGATCCACGGCTTCGGTCTTGGCTACCGAACCCAGATACAGCGTGAACGGCGACGGGCTGTTCGGCACCTTCGGCACGCGGTCATACGTAAACACGACGTCCTCGGCGGTAAACGGCGTGCCGTCGGAGAACTTCACGTTCGGCCGCAGCTTGAAGGTCCAGACCTTGCCATCGACAGTCCACGATTCCGCCAGCGAAGGCTGCGGCTTGAGCTGCGCGTCGGTGGCGACCAGCGTATCGAAGATGGTCTGGGAGATCTGCGTATTCGGGGTCAACGCGTGGTATTGCGGATCCATCGAAGACGGCTCGGTCTTCAGGCCGATCACCAGATCGCGCGCCATGGCCGAACTGTAGGTGCCACAGGCCATCACCACCGCGGCTGCGCCGCAGGCCAAGACACGCGAAAACCGAGATGCCATCGTGATCTCCCAGAGTTGTTTCGGGTTTTGAACCTCGGGGCCACAGTAACCAGCAAACAACGCGCCGCGCAACAGTTATATTCCCCTATTGTTTAGCCTCGCCATCTGCCCTGATATGTCCGCCTACGCTCCCATCGCCGCCATCGCCACCGCCCCCGGAAGAGGCGGCATCGGCGTCGTGCGCATTTCTGGTGCGGACCTGTCCGGATTGGTGCGGCGCCTCTTCCAGCGCGATCTCACACCGCGCCACGCACACTATCTTCCGTTCAAGACGGTGGACGGCGAACTGCTGGACGAAGGCATTGCAATCTACTTTCGCGCGCCGCATTCCTACACCGGCGAAGACGTGCTGGAACTGCAGGGCCACGGCGGCCCGGCCGTGCTGCGGCGCGTGCTCGATAGCTGTCTTGTCGCGGGCCGGGACCACGGCGTGCGCCTTGCCGAGCCCGGCGAATTCACGCGCCGCGCGTTTCTGAACGACCGCATGGATCTGGCGCAGGCCGAGGCCGTTGCCGACCTGATCGAAGCGTCCTCCGTGGCCGCCGCGCGCGGCGCCATGGCTTCGCTTTCGGGCGAATTTTCGGCGCGCGTGAACGACCTGTCCGATCGCATCATTCACCTGCGCATGCTGGTCGAGGCGACGCTGGATTTCCCGGAAGAAGAAATCGACTTCCTCGAAAAGTACCAGGCTCGCCCCACGCTCGACGCCTTGGCGGGCGATCTGTCCGCGCTGATTGCCCAGGCGCGCCAAGGCGTCATCCTGCGCGAAGGCCTGCACGTCGTCCTGGCCGGCCAGCCAAACGTCGGCAAGTCCAGCCTGCTCAATGCGTTGGCAGGCGACGACATCGCCATCGTCACGCCCATCGCGGGCACCACACGCGACAAGGTGGTGCAGGAAATCCATATAGACGGCGTTCCGCTGCATATCGTCGACACGGCCGGTCTGCGCGAAACCGAAGACACGGTGGAAAGCATCGGCATCGCGCGCACCTGGCAAGAGATCGAGCGCGCCGACGTCATCCTCCATTTGCAGGATGCCACCCAGCCGGGGGACGAGCTGGACGCGCAGATCACCGCGCGGCTACCTCCGCGCACGCCCGTGCTGAAGGTGTTCAATAAAGTCGACCTGCTGCCCCAACCCTTTACCGCCGGCCCCGGCGAACTGGGTATCTCGGCCAAGCGCGGCGCCGGCCTGGATCTGCTTCGCGCCGAGCTGCTGCAGATCGCGGGTTGGAATCCTGGCGCGGAATCGCCGTGGCTGGCACGCGAACGGCATTTGCATGCGTTGCAGGAGGCCGCGGAACATCTGGAACTGGCCGCCGCGCATGCCAGTCAGGATGACCGGGTGCTGGATCTGTTTGCCGAGGAACTGCGGCTGGCGCATGACAGCCTTTCCAGCATCACTGGCAAGTTCACCAGCGATGACCTGCTGGGGGAGATTTTCTCGAGTTTTTGCATCGGGAAGTGATGAGCATTCCGGACGGCAAACTTCTTCCGTCAATCAGCGCGCAGACCGCATGAGTCGCGTCTCGATCGTCTGACAATTACGGACTTCGTTCCGACCATTTGCGTCACCCACATCTGTCGCTCAGTCGCCACCATCAGTTTGGCGCGTTGGCTGAAGCGAAAACCTCGCACGCCCGCCAAAAAAAACCCGGTCGCTTGAAGATACGCCGCAACGCGCATTTTTGAAACTGCGGCGCTTTAGGCGTCGAACGTCCGGTCGAAAAATAAAAGCGCCGCGACTGCAACGCCCCCCAATCGCGGGATTTACTTTCGAAATAACCAGCATAGACGCCCGAAAATCGCCTAAACAATAATGACCATGTCCTAAATCATTCGCATTTACGGACAAGCTTTGTTTGCAGTTCACCACCATTTTTATGGAGTTAACAATGCAACAACACGTCATTAAATCCCAGGTGCAGGCTATCCGCGTCATCAAGCTTGCAGTTCCTGCGAGCCAACTGACTCAAGGCGGCTCCGGCGGTATCCCGGAGTATTTCTATGCGCCTGACCCGATGAATTTCCGGAACCCGAACGTCACCAAATACGGCTAATAACGCCGATCTTCCGAGGTAAATCAGTCAATATGCGCGGGGCCGTGGCGTCCGGCCCCGCGTATATCCAATCCAGGGGAACAGCAATGCCACAGAGCAACTCTGTCGGAAGCATCCGTGAATTGGTACTCGGACACTTCAGGGAAGATTTGGTCGCCCTTGACCTCCAAGAGAATCGCTTCTCCATCATTCCCGATCTGCCGGTGGCTCGCATTAACGCGTTTATTGCCGCCGGGGGGCAGCATGACCCGGCCTTGGCCACTGCTCTCCAAGAACACGGTCTCCTGGAAAAAGCACTGCGGATCAGGGATGAGCTGAGTTCCTACGAGAACGAAGGGCTTTTTGAAACGAGGTGGACTACCCCGGCCACTCAACATTCCTGGCACAACCCTCTCTTATTGTGGCGGACAGCCCTCACGCTTTGGCACACCGGTATTATTTTGAAGACCAAAGGCTATGCCGGCGTCGTCAGCGCAATAAAGAATACTTCCGTTCGTTCCAGGGCCGCTCAACGCCCGGACAACTTGCAAAGGCTGATGGCACATCTGAACAGGGCATTCATCATCGATATCAGCAGCAACAAGTGTCTGGCCTATAGCCTTGCACTGTGTCTGCTGGCGCGGCGGGCAGGGCATAACGCAAGATTGGTAGTTGGAGTGCGCACCAGACCCTTTGCAAGTCACGCTTGGGTTGAAATCAATAAGGAAGTGGTCAACGACGACCCGAATCTGCGGCGCAAGCTCGCTGTGATCCTGGATCTGTGATGTTGATCGCACACATCGCGGCACTGCCAGCCGAGAGAGATTCATTCCGCCAAGAACTCTCGTCTATTGAAAAGGACCGGCCGAATGGCAGGGTTTTCTATGCGGAATTCCCGGAGGCGTGGTCGAGAATTCCATTTCCCGGTGGCCGGGTGTTGCTGCACGCGCCGAAATACGTTCAAGACCAGATCCTGGGTGCGCCCGAAAAACTGTGTTCTGAAAATTGGCTGACGCACCTGCATTCCATCGACGGACCGTACCTGGTTGTCCGTATGGAAGGCGACTCCATTGAGATATCGCGTAGCCTATATCGTGGGCTGGAAGTTTTCTACACCCGCATTGCGGACCACCTGGCGTTTTCCACAAGTCTCCCACTCCTCCTTCGGCTGAAACAAGACAGGGGCTGGACACTCGATCCTGACTATTGCCAACGCTTCATTCTGGACAGACCCGCATTCTCGGGTGCTACTGCAATATCGGATGTCCGATCCATCTGTTTAGGCCAGTCGGTTCGCAGCGACCTCAGTTCAATTTCAACAATTGGCGTTCAGATGCCTCGCGAACAGTCGTCGGGGCCCATAGAGATACTGACCACAAAACTGTCGACGCTATCCCGTAGTTTTTCCTCTGTATCCCTGAGCTTTTCTGGCGGGCTCGACTCCAGTGCACTTCTTCATTGCCTGTCCAAAGCTGGTGTCGATTTTGAAGCGATCCACGCGGTCAGTCCCTTGCCGTATGCGGACTCGGAGCGCCATGAAGCAGAAAAGGTCGCAGCGGCATACAGCCGAGAGCTCAGCATCGTCCAAATGATCGAAAGCGAGGGCTTGGGGTTTGCTCCCTCGATGCTCGAACAGCCCCAGTACGCATCCCCCTTCGACGTCGATATATTTCGCGCCGCTTGCACTGAAAGACCTCAAGGGCCGGCCCTTCCTCCCACTAACGCTCTCATGGTCACTGGGCACGGAGGCGACCACGTATTTCTGCAAAACCCGAGCTGGAAAGTGGGCTTCGACCGAGTCCGCAAGTTCGATGTCAGCGGATTCTTCATGGATGTGAAGCGACGCTGCACCCTGAAGAAGACCAACTTCTATGCTGGCCTGTGGCAGAACATAAGACTTCTTCTGGGTCGGCACGCAGACAGCCGCGGACTTCACCTGCCGACATGGTTGCCAGGTCGCGCAAGAACACTTGCCGCCGATGATCACTATCTGTTGGCTGGCATGGACCCCAGGACGGCGAAATTCGAGCACGTTCGCTCGATTCTGCTTGGCCTTAGCACCATCGAGCTGCACAGCCCCGACAACAACTCGACGCTCCATCCACTCCTGTTGCCGGATGTTGTCGGAACGGTGCTGTATCGGCCCGTGCGGGAACTGTTCAACGCGCAACATGACAGGGTGTATTTCCGGCGTGATTTCCATGACTCGGCAGGTCACGATTTCGCCTGGAGAAAGTCAAAGCGCTCATCCTCGGCCAGCCTATTCAAATACTTCAGGGATAACCAGGATCCGCTGCTGGAATGGCTTGCAGATGGGATTGTCGCCAGACAATTAATGCTTGACGCCGACGAACTGAGAAAGAGCCTGATGATGAATGGGCAAGTCTATCTGGATGATGACTTTCCCGCCCTCATCAACCTCATCCAGCTGGAAGGATTTGTTCAGTCCTTGCGACGCCATTCCCAGTAGGGGGTGAGAGACCATGAGAAACAAGCCATTCTTGCGTTTTCTTTTGAGTGGAAGCCTGGGGCGAAAAAGCGTATTGCTCCTAGCTACCGCTTTGTCATTGACTTTGGCATCGGCGGCATTTTCTTCGCTGGGACCGCTGTTGCTCGCGAAAGCAACAGACATCCTTGCCGAAACGTCGATGTCCCGAGGTACCGTGACCGCCGTCGCCTGGATTTCAGGCTTGTATATCTGTTCGATTGCCTTCACCAAGATCTTCAACACAGCATCGTTGTATTTACAAAGCATGCTGCGCCTTCAACTGGTCGAGACAATTTCGCAGAAGTACTTTGCGCTGCTCTGCGAAAAGAACGCGCAATTCTACGTGCAGAATTCCGTGGGCGAGTTGGCGCAGAAGCTCAATCAAGCGTCAAATGATTTATATACCGTGGTCAGAAATGTCGCCTTCAACATTCTGGCGCCCATCGTGCAACTGGTCATGGCCATTGCTGTTGTCTCGACCATCTTGAGCAAAGCCGTTGGGTTTGCATTCTTGACATACGTCGCTCTCTTTCTTGTCAACAACCACATCTTCTTGAATCGCTTGGCTCCGCATCGGAATCGGGTCATGGAGGCGGGCCGAAGATCCTACGGTGTACTTATCGACTCGGTCATAAACATCATGGCGGCGCGGCAATACAACGGGTTCGATGTATTGATGGGTCGGTACAAGAACGCGCTGGATACTGATCGCTCAATCCAGCGATCCTACTGGCGCCTGATGATCGCCATGCTATCCATAAACGCCTTGCTCTTTGTACTGATGTTCGGGTGGTGCATCTACTGGATGCTCGCAGGGTCTGCGGCAACCAGCCCCGGCTCTTTCGTATTGTTCACGGGCTACATCCTGCTTCTGGCAGGACCCGTCGAAATGCTGGGCAGCACGCTTGGCGAAGTACATCAGTCGTGGCACAGCGTCGCTGCATTCGTAAAGGAATTGTCCCCACCCAAGCAAGCTGGTTTTTCTGACCGGCTGGCAAATACCGATGATTGCGCCGTTGAATTGAATCAAATCGAATTTGGTTATTCCGACGCGGCTCCGTTTCAGCTCGGACCGATTTCGCTTCGTTTCACTACCGGTGAAAAAATCGCTCTTATCGGCCCCAGCGGCTCAGGCAAATCCACGCTTGCGAAGTTGTTGACGGGTGACTACACGCCATCCCGAGGTGTGATTCGAATATTTGGCAACGATATTTCCACTTTACAGAGAACGTCGCTCAACGACGTGGTCGGAATTGTCGGCCAGGAGACCCATATTTTCAGCGACACCGTGCGCTTCAATATGCGGATCGCAAACGCAGCTGCTTCCGACAAGGAGATTCTCAAGGCGCTAGAGATGGCGGGTTTCGAGTCCGCCGCAGAATGTGCCACGGGAAATCTCTCCCTGGATTCCCAATTAGGCGAAAGGGGGGTAACGCTGTCCGGCGGGCAGCGCCAACGGCTTGCCCTCGCACGATTATTTCTGAGAAAACCGCGAATCCTGATTATCGATGAAGGCACGTCTTCGCTGGACGTCCTGACAGAACGTCGAGTCATTGACAGTATCTACACCCACTTTATTGATTGCACGATTATCTCGATAAGCCATAGAACCTCCGCCCTGACGTATTCAGAACGCGTGGTCGTCATCAAGGATGGGCTCCTGCAAGGCGACGGTCCCAAATCAACAATGGTTTTTAGCAGCGACTACCTGCATTCAATGATCGAAATGTCGGAGATCAGAGCGGGTTGATGCAATCTGGCCCACGTATTGATTAGGAGCATCAATTGAAACTGAAGGAACTATCGCTTGCCAGCGTGATGGCCGTCGTTCTGCTTGCCCCGCCCTCGCAGGTTTGGGCCCAGCAGTACAGGTCGGACGCACCACCGATCGAGGATTTCAAGATGCCGCAGGGCGACCCGTGTACGGGACACAGGCCGCAATGCACACCAATAGCGCCGCCTTTCGATTCAGATCCGTCATACCCCGCGGGCCACCCTTTGCCCTCAGGGTGCGTTTGCCCGACGACCATTCTGTTCTAACGCCGCGAAAGCTACCTTAGGGCTCGTTGGCTCAACAACAGCTGGACAGCACAACCATCATCTTTCGTTCGCGCCGAAGTGCCGCCACCCAAGTCGAGACTTGGCTGCATTTCGGCCGCCATGCCCCCCCTCGAAGCCCATCCCTCTGGGCGCCCCCGAAACGACCATCGTCAAGGCCTGGGCCGATCACTTTTTGATCAGTCCCCACGAGTTCTTGCGCACACTCCTCCCCTCAAATGCCCCTTTTTAACGGCAGCTCACAGGCCCTTTCAGGCCCCTCTAAAGGGCTCGAAATCGGGTAGGCACATCCGTGGATTTCAGGGTAAAAGTGCCGCGTCGGGGGCCAAATCCTTCTATCAGGCCTGTGGATAACTCCTAAGTGGCGCGCTTGTGCACATGTTGTGGAGGCAAGTTGAACAAGCAGGGGTTTCGTACGTGGTCCAAAATCTTGTCCAACTTCAGCTTTTTTCCCACACAGAGTTCTTGCACAGGCAAAAACGGCCGTAAGGCGATGAAAAGAAAGAGGTTTTTAAGGTTAAGGTAGTTATCCACAGCCCTTATTAATCATTAGTCTTTATATAAATAGAAAAAAAGGAAAAGCCAAACATGCTTTCCTATCCCGCCCATCCACCGCCCCCCGGACTGCGTCCATGCGTATCCTCCTGATCGAAGATGAAGCTGAACTTGCCCGCTGGCTGTCCAGAAGCCTGGCCAGACATGCCGGCTTTGTCGTGGAGTGGGCAGATGACGGTCTGGTTGCCGAAAGAAGGTTGGCCGTCGAAGATTTCGATGCGGTCATCCTTGATCTGGGACTACCCGGCATGGATGGCCATACTTTGCTGGCGAAGATTCGCGCGCGGGACGACCGTACGCCGGTGCTGGTCTTGACCGCGCGCGATTCACTGGCCGAGAGAATCGGAACACTTCACGAGGGAGCGGACGATTTCCTGCCGAAACCCTTTGTTGTGGAAGAGTTGGAAGCGCGATTGATTGCGCTGATTCGCCGCAGCCGCGGGCGCGAACATCCGCGCCTGGCGCTGGGAAACTTGGTTTTTGAAACGTCCGCGCAGAAATTCACGGTCAATGGACAGCCCTTGCAGTTATCCCCACGTGAACAGGCGGTACTACGGGTACTGATCCAGAAAAGCGGCGAACCCATCAACAAGCAGCAGATCCTGGACCGCATCCTCACGGACGATGCCGACATCAACCTGGAAGCCATCGAGGTCCTGGTGCACCGGTTGCGCAAAAAATTGGCGGAAACCGGTGTTCAGATCGTGACCATGCGCGGCATGGGGTACTGCCTGGAGAACCTTGTTGACAACTAGGAGTCCGCAAAACAGCGTTGATTTTTCGGCGAAAAAGCGCGCCCGAACGCTGAAAACGCAGTTGCTCTGGTGGCTGATTCCCACGTTGGTCTTCGTGATGATGGGTGCGCTCTGGCTGTCCAACCACCAGTTGCGCAACCAGGTCGACAATGCCTACGACCGGTCTCTCGCCGGCGCGCTTCGCGCGATCGACCACAACATATCCACAGCCAGCGGTGGATTAGCCATGGAGCAGCCATACCTGATGCTGGAATTTTTCGAGCTGACGGCCAATGGCAGCGTGTTCTACCGGGTGGCAACCGAAGACGGGCTGGCTGAAATCGGCCATCCGGGGCTGCCCCTGCCGGAGCAGCCCCTGGTGTCGGGCGAACCGCGGTTTTTCTATGCGACCTACCAGGGGCAGCCCGTCCGGGTCGCGGCATTGGCCCGGCCCATGGATCCCCCCTTGTACGCAAATCAGGGCGGCCGGGTCATCGTGCAGGTCGCGGAGGGCCTGGAAAGCCGTCAGGCGTTCCTCCACAAGGTTTTGGTGCGCTCGGTGGAGCGGGACCTTGCCGTGATCCTCATAAGCGTCCTGCTGATCATCCTGGGCGTTTTCATGGCCCTGCGCCCCCTCGAGCGGTTGCGGCAGGAAGTCAAAGGCCGGTCTGCAGACGATTTAAGCCCCGTCAGCGCGTCCGACATGCCAGGGGAGGTCCTACCCCTGGTGGCGGCCGTAAACCTCCACATGGCCCGTTTTGCGGCCTTGGGGAGGGTGCAGGCGCAGTTCCTGGACGACGCATCGCACCAATTGCGTACGCCTTTGTCGGTTTTGCGGACCCAGACGGCCTATGCCTTGCGCGAAACAGACCCCCAGGAGGTCCGTACAGCCCTTCTGGCGATGCAAGAGGGGTTGGACAGGGCCGTACGCACCACCAACCAGATGCTCGCTCTGGCGCGCGCTAAAGACGCCTCGCTGGCCGAAGGCGGTTTGGCGCCCGAATCGGTGGACCTGGTCGACCTGGCCGACGGGGTGATCCGCACCCAATTACCCAATGCCCGCGCCCGGCAGTTGGACATCGGCCTGGAGGCCGACCGCAGGCCGGTTTTGGTTAGCGGGGCGGAGTGGCTGCTGCGGGAGGCGGTCAGCAACCTGGTCGACAACGCCATCCGCTATGCATCCTCCGGCGGCGTGGTCACCGTCCGGATCGAGGCGGACGCTGGTCAGGTCCGGCTTTTTGTCGAAGACGACGGCCCCGGCATGTCGGACGAGGACATTGCCCGGGCATGCGTGCGCTTTCGGCGGGGCGCCGCCGGCAAGAACACCTCCGGCGCCGGCCTGGGCCTGGCGATCGTGGGCACCATCGCCGAAATCCTGGGCGCACGGCTCGTGCTCGAGAACCGGATCGGGCAACCGGGATTGCGCGCGGCATTGGTGTTTTCCCTGGAAACCGGACCGGATGCTGCGCCGCGTCACGAAATCGGCCGAAATTGAAAGGTTATGGAAAGCTTCGGTTTTGTACGGTTGCGTCCACTGGAGCCGCTGGACGCGATCATTCGCCGCAGCGCCGCTGCCAGCGATACCTAGACCTATAAATCCTGGAGACGCAAGAATGCAGACGATCCTGAAGCTGCGCATCGCAGCCATGGCGGCGCTTGGCGCCATCACCCTGTCCCTCGGCGCGGCACAGGCCGCCGACGAGCCTCGCCGGCCCGAGTGCATCGCGCCGGCGCAGCCCGGCGGCGGATTCGACCTGACGTGCCGCCTGGCCACCGAAGGCCTGAAGCAGAGTGGGGCGCTCAAGAGCGCCATGCGCATCGTCTACATGCCCGGCGGCATCGGCGCGGTGGCGTACAACAACATCGTGGCCCAGCATCCGAACGAGCCGGGCACCATCGTCGCGTTCTCCGGCGGCTCGCTGCTGAACCTGGCGCAGGGCAAGTTCGGCAAGTACAACGTCAACGACGTGCGCTGGCTGGCGGCGATCGGCACCGACTACGGCGTCGCCGTGGTGCGCAACGACTCGCCATACACCGACCTGGAGAGCCTGATGGACGCCTTCAAGCAGGATCCGACCAAGATCGTGCTGGGCGCGGGCGGCACCGTGGGCAGCCAGGACTGGATGAAGGCAGCGCTGACCGCCAAGGCGGCCGGCGTGGACTTCAAGAAAATGCGTTTCGTCGCCTTCGAAGGCGGCGGCGAGGCCGTGACGGCGCTGCGCGGCGGCCATATCCAGGCCTACATGGGCGATGCGGCCGAAGCATTCACCATGCTCGAAGGCGGCGCCCCGATCCGCGTGCTGGCGGTCTTCAACGACCAGCGTCTGCCGGGCAAGCTGGGTTCGGTGCCCACCGCCAAGGAACAGGGCTACGACATCGTCTGGCCGATCATCCGCGGCTTCTACGTCGGTCCCAAGGTGTCCGACGCCGACTACCAGTTCTGGGTGGACGCGTTCAACAAGACGACGGCCGCGCCCGAGTTCGAGAAGCTGCGTCAGCAGCAGGGCCTGTTCCCCTTCAACAAGACCGGCCCCGAACTGGACGCCTACGTCAAAAACCAGGTCAAGCAGTACGGCGAACTTGCCGACACCTTCGGCCTGATCAAAAAGTAAGCCGGCCGCAAGGCCTGACCCCCGATCGCGCCCGCAAGGGCACCCCTGCCGCCTGCTCAGGCCGGCGGCAGGTCCCGCTGCGCCGCGCGATCCGACTTGAACGGAAACCTGGATCATGAATGATCGAATCCTGGGCATTGCTGCCCTGGCGTTGGCCGTCTTCATGACGGCCGCCGGCTGGAGCATCGAGGCGCCCTTCGCCTACGAGCCCGTCGGCCCGCGCGCCTTCCCGCTGCTGCTGGCGCTGATCATCGGCCTGTGCGGGCTGTGGCTCGTCTACAAGGGCGGGTACGCCGTCGAGCGCAACCCGGCCGGCGCCAACGGGCGCATCGCGCTGATGGTGGTGTTCGTGACCGCCTACGCGTTTCTCTTCCAGTGGCTGGGCTTCGTTGTCGCCACATCGCTCATGACGATCTTCGTGGGCCGCCTGTTCGGCGGCAGCTGGGTGAAGTGCGCGATCGGCGGCGTCGTCATGAGCCTTTTCTTTTTCGTGCTGTTCGACAAGGTGCTGGACGTCGTCCTGCCCGGCGGACTGCTGGAGAACCTGATATGAGCGGCATTCTCGATCATCTCTCGATAGGCTTTGGCGTCGCGTTTTCGCTGACGAACCTGCTGGTGGCGGCCATCGGTTCCTTCATCGGAACCATGGTGGGCGTGCTGCCGGGGCTGGGGCCGGTCAACGGCGTGGCGATGCTGATCCCGATCGCCTTTGCCATGAATCTTCCGCCCGAAACGGCGCTGATTCTGCTGGCGGCGGTGTATGTGGGCGCCGAATACGGCGGCCGCATCACGGCGATTCTGCTGAACGTGCCGGGCGAGGCCAGCGCCATCATGACGACGCTGGACGGCTATCCGCTGGCGCGGCAGGGCCTGGCCAACGTGGCGTTGTCGTTGTCGGCGTGGTCGGCGTTTTTTGGCGCCATCGTGTCGGTGGTGGGCATCATCCTGCTCGCGCCGATGCTGGCGAAATGGGCCCTCGCGTTCGGTCCCGCCGAATACTTCGTGCTCATGATCTTCGCGTTCTGCTGCCTGACCAGTTTGCTCGGCAAGCAGCCGGTCAAGGGCGTGCTGGCGGCGATGATCGGCCTGTCCATCTCGGTGGTGGGCGTGGACGCGAATTCGGGCGTTTACCGCTACACGTTCGAGTCCGTGCATCTGGCCGATGGCATCGATTTTGTGGTGGTGGTCATCGCGTTGTTCGCGGTCAGCGAGATGCTGGAAATGCTTGAGAAGGTGATGGCCGGCCACAGCGTCGAGGTCAAGCCCAGCGGCCGCAAGCTCTTCAATCTGAAGGAAATGGCCTTCACCTGGTGGAGCGTGGTGCGCAGCGCGCTCGTGGGCTTCGGCGTGGGCGTGCTGCCCGGCGCAGGCGCCAGCGTGGCCGCGGCGGTCGCGTACTCGCAGGAAAAGCGCATCATCGAAGCCAAGGATCCCGAAGCCAAATTCGGCAAGGGCGACATGCGCGGGCTCGTCGCGCCGGAAGCCGCCGCCACTGCGTCCGCAATTGGTTCCTTCGTGCCGATGCTGACGCTGGGCGTGCCCGGTTCCGGCACCACCGCCGTGATGATGGGCGCGCTGACGCTCTACAACATCACGCCGGGTCCGGTCCTGTTCGACACCAAGCCCGAGCTGGTGTGGGGCCTGATCGCGTCGCTGTTCGTGGCGAACGTGCTGCTCTTCGTGATGAACGTGCCGCTGGTGCGGTTCTTCTCCAAGGTGCTTTCGGTGCCGGGCTGGCTGATGGTGCCGGGCATCCTGTGCATCAGCTATATCGGTGTCTACGCGATCAATGCGGGCACGTTCGATCTGCTGCTGGTTGCCGGCATCGGTACGCTGGGCTATTTCCTGCGCAAGTTCGGTGTGCCGATGGCGCCGCTGGTGCTGGGCGTCGTGCTGGGCAACATGATGGAACAGAACCTGCGCCGCGCGCTGTCGATGACGGATGGCGACGTGGTTGTGCTGTTCGCCAGTCCCGTGTCGATTGCCCTGTGGGCGGGCGCGGCGGCGGTGGTCATCGTGCCGCAGATCCTGCGCCGCGTGCGCGCCGCAAGAAAGGTTGCCGCTGGGCCGGTCTGATGAAGCGGGCCTGTGCACCGGCCGGTGCGCGGGCTGACGCAACAAAGCCAGGCCGGCAAATGTTCAGGGGCGCCTTTCGGCGCCCCTTTTTTCAGGCTTGTCGCGGATGCTGGACCCGCGTTTTCATATGTGAGCTTTTACTCAGATATTGAACGATCAAACCTGCTTCAGGCGTTCCAGCGCCGCGTCCAGCGTTGCATCCTTCTTGGCGAAGCAGAAGCGCACGATCCGATGATTCGATTCAGGCGCGTCGGGGTGGCGATAGAACGCGGACACCGGAATCACGGTCACGCCGTGGTTCACTGTCAGGTCGCGCGCGAAGTCGGCTTCGTTCTGCTTGGAGATCTGGCTGTAGTCAGCCAGCAGGAAGAACGTGCCGGGACTGGGCAGCGGCCGGAATCGCGTCTGCGCCAGGCCTTGAGACAAGCGGTCCCGCTTGGCTTGGTAGAACGCAGGCAGGTCCAGGTACGGCTTGGGATCCCGCATGAACTCGGCCAGCGCGAACTGCATCGGCGACGGCACCGTGAACACCATGAACTGGTGCACCTTGCGCAGCTCAGCGCTCAGTTGGCGCGGCGCGCAGCAATAGCCGATCTTCCATCCGGTGGTGTGATAGGTCTTGCCGAACGACGAGATCACAAACGCATGTTCGGCGAGCAGGGGACGGCGCGCGACGCTGGCATGCGGCTTGCCGTCAAACACGATGTGTTCGTAGACCTCGTCCGACACCAGCAGCACGCCCGTGTCGCGGACGATGGCTTCAAGCGCGTCCAGGTCGCTGTCGTCGAGCACCGCGCCCGTGGGGTTGTGCGGGAAGTTCAGCATCAACAGTCGGGTCTTGGACGTGATGGCATCGCGCACACGCTGCCAGTCGATGCGGTAGTAAGGATCGGCTTCGGTGGGCGCGCGCAGCGGCACGGGGACCGCGGTGCCGCCGGCCAGGCGAATCGCCGGCAGGTACGAGTCATAGCATGGCTCGATCACCACCACTTCGTCGCCGCTGCCCACCGCGGCCAGCACCGTTGCCATCAACGCCTCGGTGGCGCCGCTGGTGACCGTGATCTCGGTTTCGGGATCGTAGGCATGGCCATAGAGCTCACGCGTCTTGGCCGCAATGGCTTCGCGCAGCGGCGCGACGCCGGGCATGTACGGATACTGGTTGTGGCCGTCGGCCATCGCTTTGGACACCAGTGCGCACAGCGCGGGGTCTGGATCGAAGTCAGGAAAGCCCTGGCCCAGGTTGATGGCCTTGTGCTCGATGGCCAGGCGGCTCATCACGGTGAATATGGTGGTGCCGACGTCGGGGAGTTTGGAGCGGATCATGTTGGACGCGAAGTGAACACGGGTAGCCGAGGAAAGTTTTCGTAAGTATCCCACTAACTCATAATTCATTTTTCATGAGCTTCTAACGCGGATGGGATTGTGGTTCAGAACATGTTGGTGCGAGTGCTGGGCGGATTTGGTATTGCGCTGGCCGGCGCGTTGCTCGCAGTGTGGGCCCACCTGCCGCTGCCTTGGATGTTGGGCGCGCTGCTGGTGACTGCGGCCACGCGGATCGCCGGCGTGCGAACCGCGTGCCCGCGGCCAGCGCGCAATGCGGGCCAGTGGGTCATCGGCGCATCGCTGGGGCTGTATTTCACGCCGCAGGTTATCGGGCACATCGGCGGCAACGCCGGTCCCATTGTCGCGGGGATGCTGTTCGCGCTGGCGCTCGCATTTCTGGGTACGGCCATTCTGCGCCGTTATACGGATGTGGACTTCAAGACGGCGTGGTTCTCATCGGCCATTGGCGGTGCAAGTGAGATGGCCAATCTGGCCGAACGCCATGGCGCGCGGATCGATCGCGTGGCCACTGCGCACAGCGTGCGCGTGTTGCTGGTGGTGGTGACGGTGCCTTTCATATTCCAGTGGTGGGGCGTGGCGGGCCTGGATCCCACAGTGCCGGGACCGCGTGACGTGCACGCACTGGGCTTGGCCGCGCTGGTGGCCTTGACGATCGTGGGTGGTGCGGTGTTCACGACGTTGCGGCTGCCCAATCCCTGGGTGCTCGGACCCATGCTCGTCGCGATGGTGTTGACCGCATCGAGCATCGAGCTTTCCGCGTTGCCGGATTACGTTCCCAAGGCGGGTCAGCTGCTTATTGGCTGGTCGCTTGGCGACCGCTACCGGCCCGATTTTTTCCGCGCTGCGCCGCGTTTCATGGCGGCCGTTGCCGCCTTCACGGTGCTCGCTCTGGCGCTGGCCTTTGGCGTGGGCGCGTTGCTGTCCTGGTGGTCCGCGGCGCCCGTTCCCACGTTGATTCTGGGCACTACGCCGGGTGGAATCGCCGAGATGGCGATCACCGCCAAAGTGCTGCAACTGGGTGTTCCGGTGGTGACGGCGTTTCACGTCACGCGTATGGTTTTCGTGGTGATCGTGACGGGTCCCCTTTATGCAATTCTGGCGCGCCGGCTCGGTAATTCCGCCTAGCGGTATTGCCGTTTCAGTGAAAAAAAAGCGACATTGGGGTAAACAACTATATGACTCGGTAATGCCGGATGAGTATGCTGATTCCGCAGTTGATTCAAGCGCGAGCAGACTTGTTTCTGCCGCTCTGGCGACAAGCGGGAACACTGGTTTTGCACCGATCGTTCAGTTCGCACGGCGTCCTTGATTCATTGCATTTCGATTTAATTACAGGACGCTAGAAAAAATGGCTCAGAAGGGCAAAGTCAAGTGGTTCAACGCTGACAAGGGTTTCGGTTTCATCACGCCGGACGTGGGCGGCACCGATGTGTTCGCACACTTTTCCGCCATCCAGGGCCGCGGCTATCGCAGCCTGAATGAAGGCCAGGAAGTCGAATACGAAGTTAAGGATGGTCCGAAAGGACCTCAAGCGGCCGAAATTCGCCCGCTCTAAATCGGGAAATCCCAATTTCCCGTCAGCCAGGCTAGGCCTGGCTACAACGCCCCAAGACCTCCGGGTCTGGGGCGTTGTTTCATTTGCGGCCGCACTTGCGATCAGCCGACGCACCGCCGTGGCGCCATTTCGCCGCCTTGCCGTCCGCCCCGGACCGCCATGTGTTGGCGCTAATTTCCCGGTTTGTTAGTGTTCACTAACATATTCTCCAGCACTGGATAACTCTGTGGATAATTATTTCCGGGCATGAGCATCTGGGTGCTCAGTAATGAAGCAATCGGGCTTCGGAAAACCGGGTTTTGCACAGATTTCTGCATTAATGCACGCGGCGGTTCGCTGTTTCCCGTGGATAGCCCAACGCACCGCCTATGGGCGGCCTGCAGACGGTTTAATCGGCGTTTTCATAGGGAAACGCTTCGATTTCTTGGGTATTCAACTGCATTGAATAGGTTTATCCAAGAGGGCGTTAACGCCCGTTTCGGGTCCGCTGGGGCGTGTGGAATGCCCTTTTGGCGACTGTTGTTCACAAAGATATCCCCATGTGGGTTATGCACAGAATTACGCCTCCCGGTATCCAAATTGAGGGTCTTCGCCTGTGGATAGAAATGGGGATATCGCTCAAAGGGTGAGGGCGTGGGAACGGAAATTGCGGCGTGGACGGGTTGCTCTTTGACGGCCGACCGGGCGGAATTCCCGTTGCGGCGGACGAAGATTCTGTGGCCAATTTTCTTCAAAGGACTTGTCCACAGCATTTCACATGAAGCCACGAACGCCTCGGCCATAAGGATGATGGCGCGGCGGCGGGAGTGCGAGGAAGATTATTGTCGGGTCAATGAGCAGGTGCGAGGGCCTTGCGCTGCTCAGTGGATATCCGAGGTGGGGATAATTTTGTGAATAAACCGCCTCGGGATTTACTCCGCGCGATTGGACCATGAGCTTGTGCAAGAGTTCAGCAGATTAGTTGAAGTCGCTTTTCGCCTACCGCCTTGCCGCATTTCCATAACTGATTTCCCTTTGCTGGTGGTCTTTCCAATACGTGCGGCGGTTTCAGTTTCCCAATTAGCGAGCCTCCCGGCTGTGTTCGTGAATTGCGCGTGACTGAGCGACGCATGGCTGTCTTAGGCTCGACGCGCGGTTATCGCTGTGGATAAATCTCGCCCTTAGCTGGATGCAGGGACCGAGGGGCAAAGGTCCGCGTGTGGATATGTCGATGTGGTGTCCGTTGGTACGTAACCGTTGTAGGGATACGGTTCGATCGCTGCGTTACCGTCTTGTTCGCACGGATGCCTGTTGATAAGAATGTGCGTAACCCCGGTTTCGCGTGTGGCATTCCGCTTGTTTTCATAGTGAGTGATCGTTGGCGGGAGTCTGTGGATAAACCGCGTGGTTGTTAGCTCGACGCGTCACGACCTGGTCTGCCTGATTCGCTGCATTTTTATCGCATGCTCTGTCCTGCTTTGGTCCACAGGAAGGTCCTGACGCTTGGTCAAACTTGTGGGCAACTTGCTTTGCGATTGTCGGCGCAAACTTGAGCGTTGTGATTTGTCGGGTTGGCGGCGATCAGTACAGACGACGCGCGAGCGTGTTGCGACGGGCGATAAGTTGGAAAAAATGGATTTTTTCAGGCAAGGGGTAGGTAAGGGCCGAATAAATCGTTATTTTTCATCTTTCTTACCTTTTCAGATTGCAGGCTTGATTATCGGATGCGTCGAGATTGGTCCAATCTCAAAGCTACCGAGATGTCCGCTACTCATCGTCTAGATGAGATGACTGGCCCCGACCTCGGGAACATAAGGTTCACCGGCACGGTCTCGCTTCATGTTTCACGTGAAACACTGCGGCCGGCAACAAGCTTTTGTCTTGGCCACGTGTTTCACGTGGAACATCTCCTCCCGTTTTTTGCGGTGGCAGAGAGCTTGATCAGATGGGAACTCCGCGCTGCAGCTTCAGTTTCGCAGGGGGCTCTAAGCTCTGTTTCGGCACTGCGTACCTCCCTCAAAACAGCATGTTGGATCAAGCGTATCTCCTGCTTTATCTCCACACTGATTGGAGCGCTCCCATAGCGCTGGGCGTCGGCGACAGATTGGTTGTCTGAATCACTGATCGGGCAAGCCTCCACAATGTTCCACGTGAAACAGTGGGAGATTTGGCACTCTAGGCCGAAGTTGGACGGCATGTACGTCGGCATTCATAGGCGGGGCCTGTATGCAGTTGAAAATGCATGGCGGATCTGGCGAACGCCTACCAACGGATTAGCGGCAGGCCGGGGAGGCGAGGACTGTTTCCAAGTAGGTAGGAGTGGTCATGGTGGCCGTAGGGACGCCGTTGTTTCACGTGGAACATCGCGCTCTCTTAACTGTTGGCGCCTGGAGGTCTTTATTTCTCGATGGGGTAGGGCGAGTGCGACCACTGCTAAAGCGCCAAGCCGAGCAGCAGCAGCGGTCAAGCCAAACCGTTGCGCACACAATGCTGACGGTTTTGGTCTCTGCGAACTCCCGCCAATATTGCCGTGTGCCCCTTCAGTGGCGGCGCCTGCTTAGTCCCTTCTGCGGTGCGCTCGGGGCTATATGGAGGCGGGCGCCTTTGTTCGTCTACTGGATTCCCGCAGGGATTGAGGGCTAGGCCAGCCACGGGACCCACACATGTGATGTTCCACGTGAAACATCGCAGGCGGATTTATCTGCGTGCCGCAGCAAACCAGATGCTAGAGACCAACTAGGCGCCTTGCGAGGCTCAGTGCCGGGCCCGGCGTGCCCGGGGAAGAGATGCGGTTCTCGGCCATAGGGCTTCCCGATGCCTGCCCTCAAACCGCCAGGCGGCTGTGCGCTAGCAGGGGAGGGTGATGCTTTTTCAAACGCGCCGTCGCGGATTGGCGTCGGATGTTCCACGTGAAACACAGCGTCTAGCACCTGCGATCGTCGGTCTCCGATGTTTCACAGGGGGCCGTTAGTTCCAGACCTGCTTCGTACCATCCCCGCGACCTTGGGCGACGATAAGTCTTACGGAACCTCGCATCCGCATCCGACTACTCTTGGGTCATAAGTGGCAAGCCAGCCGGTCGGCCTTCACTGTTTCACGTGAAACACCACCGTCGGTTTCACACTCAGTCGACAAGCGACTCAAGTGTTTCACGTGGAACATCCCGCGGAACACTTGGCAGATGCCGATATCCGCCTGCCATCCAACTATTCGATACCAACCGCCTGGCCCGACCCCGCCACATCCGCACATAAAACAACCCATCCGCATGTTTCACGTGAAACATGCAACCCCTGCCTCTATAATGAGCGCCGATCGCTCTCTTCTTTACCTCCCCCCATCATGGACTATCCCCGCGAATTCGATGTCATCGTCGTCGGTGGCGGCCACGCCGGCACCGAGGCAGCACTGGCTGCCGCCCGTACCGGTGCGCAGACGCTGCTGCTCACGCACAACATCGAGACCCTTGGCCAAATGTCTTGCAATCCGTCCATCGGCGGAATCGGCAAAGGTCACCTCGTCAAAGAGGTGGACGCGCTGGGCGGGGCCATGGCCTTGGCTACCGACGAGGCAGGCATCCAGTTCCGTATCCTCAACGGGTCGAAGGGTCCGGCCGTCCGTGCAACGCGTGCACAGGCCGACCGTGTCCTGTATCGCAAGGCCATCCGGGGACGCCTCGAGAATCAGCCGAACCTGTGGCTGTTCCAGCAGGCGGTCGAGGACCTGATGGTGGAAGGGGATCGAGTTGTTGGCGCCGTGACGCAGGTTGGTCTGAAGTTTCGCGCCAAGACGGTGGTGCTGACCGCCGGTACGTTTCTGAATGGTCTGATTCACGTTGGCCTGCAAAACTATTCGGGTGGCCGCGCCGGAGACCCTCCCGCGATTTCGCTGGGTCAGCGCCTGAAAGAGCTACAGCTTCCCCAAGGCCGCCTCAAGACCGGCACGCCGCCACGCATTGATGGCCGCACGATCAATTACGCCATCCTGGAAGAACAGCCCGGCGACCTGGACCCGATCCCCGTGTTTTCGTACATGGGCAATGTGGCCATGCATCCGCGCCAGTTGCCGTGCTGGATCACGCACACCAACGCCCGCACCCACGACATCATCCGCGGCGGCCTCGATCGCTCGCCGATGTACAGCGGCGTCATCGAAGGCGTGGGCCCGCGCTACTGCCCGTCCATCGAAGACAAGATTCATCGGTTTGCCGACAAGCAATCCCACCAGGTCTTCCTGGAGCCGGAAGGGCTGGATACGCACGAGGTATATCCCAACGGCGTCTCGACCAGCCTGCCTTTCGATGTGCAGCTGGATCTGATCCATTCGCTGCCTGGGCTCGAGAACGCCCACATCATGCGGCCCGGCTACGCCATCGAATACGACTACTTCGATCCACGTGGACTCAAGAGCACGCTCGAAACCAAGGCAATAGAAGGGCTTTACTTCGCCGGACAGATCAACGGCACCACCGGCTACGAAGAAGCCGCGGCCCAAGGCCTGCTGGCTGGCGTGAATGCCGCGCTGAAATCGCAGGACCGCGAGCAGTGGACCCCGCGCCGGGACGAGGCCTATCTGGGCGTCCTGGTGGACGACCTGGTCACGCGCGGCGTGACCGAGCCGTACCGCATGTTCACATCCCGCGCAGAATATCGCCTGAGCCTGCGCGAAGACAATGCCGATCTGCGCTTGACCGAAATTGGCCGCCAACTCGGAATTGTCGACAATACACGTTGGGATGCGTTCAACCGTAAGCGCGACGCCGTCGCCGCCGAAGTCGAGCGCCTGAAATCCTCATGGGTGAATCCGCGTCTGCTGCCGGCTGAGGTTGCCGAGCCGCTGCTCGGCAAGGCGATTGAACGTGAGTACTCACTAGCCGATCTGTTGAAACGTCCGAACGTTACTTATGAAGCCCTGATGGCCGCCCAAAATGCGGACGGCACGCTGCTCGCCGGCCCGGGCGTCGTCGCGGACGACGTGCTGTCGGAACAGGTCGAAATCCAGGTCAAGTACGCCGGCTACATCGCGCGCCAGCAGGACGAGGTGCAAAAGCACATTGCCCACGAGCAACAGCCGATTCCGGCCGACGTCGACTACGACGCCGTGACCAGCCTGTCGTTTGAAGTGCGCCAGAAGCTCAAGACGCATCGTCCGGAAACGATCGGCCAGGCCGCGCGCATTTCCGGCGTCACGCCGGCTGCCATTTCGCTCCTGCTCATTCACCTGAAGCGCCTGCATTACGGCTCGCGCAAGCAAGCGGCATGAGCGCGCCCGCCAATCAGGCCGGCATCGACATGGCCGGCCGACTCACTCGCGCATGCGAGCAGCTCGGCGTGACCGCTGACGATGGCGCCATCGCCAAACTGCTCAATTACCTGGCGCAGATGCAGCGCTGGAATCGCACGTACAACCTGACCGCCATCCGCGATCCGCAGCAGATGCTCGTGCAGCATCTGTTCGATAGTCTCGCGGCCGTAAACCCCTTCAGCGAGGCGCTGGCAGCGCCCGATGGTCCGGCCAAGGTCTACGACGTCGGCTCGGGTGGCGGGCTGCCTGGCGTCGTCCTGGCCATCATGCGGCCCCAGTGGTCCGTGACCTGCGTTGACGCTGTCGAAAAGAAGACCGCGTTCGTGCGTCAGATGAGCGGCGCGCTGGGTTTGCCCAACCTGCAATCGCAGCATGCGCGCATCGAAACGCTGGATCCCGCCGAGTGCAACATCGTGACGTCGCGAGCGTTTGCATCATTGGATGATTTTGCGCAACTCGCGGGTCGCCACGTAGCCAAGAATGGTACCCTCGTCGCCATGAAGGGCAAGCTCCCCGAAGAAGAAATCCAGGCGCTGCACGCGCGCGGGGAATGGCAAGTCGATCATATTCAGCCGCTCCAAGTCCCGGAGCTGCAAGCAGAACGCTGCCTGATCTGGATGCGCCGCAGTCAAGGAACCCTATGAAGAACATACCCCCCAGCACATCCGCCCGCGTCTTCTGCATTGCCAATCAAAAGGGCGGAGTGGGCAAGACGACGACCGCCATCAATCTGGCGGCGGGCCTTGCCACGCACAATCAGCGCGTGCTGCTGGTGGACCTGGACCCGCAGGGCAATGCCACGATGGGCAGCGGCATCGACAAGAACTCGCTGGAGTCCAATCTGTACCAGGTGCTGATCGGCGAATCCTCCATCGAACAGTCGCGCGTGAAATCGGAGTCCGGCGGCTACGACGTGCTGCCCGCCAACCGTGAACTGTCCGGTGCCGAGATCGATCTGGTGCAGATGGAGCAGCGTGAACGCCAACTGAAGGCCGCCATCGACACCGTCGCGACCCAGTACGACTTCGTGCTCATCGATTGCCCGCCCACGCTGTCCCTGCTCACGCTCAACGGCCTGGCTGCCGCGCACGGCGTCATCATTCCGATGCAGTGCGAGTACTTCGCGCTCGAAGGCCTGTCGGATCTCGTCAACACCATCAAGCGCGTGCATCGCAACATCAACGACGACCTGCGTGTCATCGGCTTGCTGCGCGTGATGTTCGACCCGCGCATGACGCTGCAACAGCAGGTGTCGGCGCAGCTTGAATCGCACTTCGGCGACAAGGTCTTCAAGACCGTCGTGCCGCGCAACGTGCGGCTGGCCGAAGCACCCAGTTACGGGATGCCGGGTGTCGTGTATGACCGCGCGTCACGCGGCGCGCAGGCCTACATCTCGTTCGGCGCCGAAATGATAGAGCGCGTCAGGAAGGACCTGAACTAGCTGTCCCCCATGTCCAACGCCGCGCTCTTTTTTCCGACCCAGACAGCCATCTCCACGCCGCCCGCCGACGTGCGCGATGCGCTGCGCGTGCGGCTGGAAGACGCGGCGCTCAACGCCACCGCCGTGAGCGCGCAGGTGATCTATGATGGCTGGCTGGTGCGTTTCGCCCGTTCGCCGGCCAAGCGCGTGCGCAGCGTCAATGTGCTGGGGTTATCCACACGTCCTTTGGATGAGCGGCTGGCGTATTGTTCATCGTTGTATGCGCGCCAGGGTTTGCCCATGGTGCTGCGCATCACCTCCATCGGCCCCGATTTTTCGCTCGACGCCGAACTGGAGGCCCGCGGTTATATCTACACCGGTGAGACTCGCGTCATGAGCACGCCGCTCGCTCCCCGCGCAAGCGTCAGGAGCGATTTGCATTTCAGCCTGGTCGATGCCGAACGCTTCGCGGCGGCGGTCGGGGCGTTGCGCGGCTCGTCTGCCGCGCACATCGACGAACATCAGACGCGCCTGCAGGGCCTGGCTGTGGATAAGCTGCCCGTGCTCGCCACCGACGCGGCAGGGCAGGTAGTGGTCGCGGGCATGGCCGTGCGCGAAGGCGACCTGCTCGGCCTGTTCGACATCGTTACCCATCCAGGACATCGGCGCAAAGGCTACGCCGCCGTCCTGATGGAGCATTTGCTGGCCGAAGGGGCCGCCGGCGGCGCCAGCACGGCCTACCTGCAGGTCGAGCCGGAAAACACCGCGGCGCGGACGCTGTACGCCCGCTACGGATTCAAAGACTGTTACGCGTATTGGTACCGCCTGCCCGCCGAGCAGGCGGACGCCTGAGCCTGGCGCTCAGGATACAAAGACAGAAGGAAAGAGGATTTAATTATGGCCACCAAGAAACCCAAGGGATTGGGTCGCGGACTGGACGCCTTGCTGGGCGCCGACGCGCCCGCGATCGACAACATCGGCAAGGCTGTCGCCAAGCCCGAGGGTCCGCCTTCCACCCTGCCCATCTCGAAGATGCGCGCCGGCAAATATCAGCCGCGCACGCGCATGGACGAGGGCGCCCTGGGCGAGCTGGCCGAATCGATTCGAACGCAAGGCATCATGCAGCCGATTCTCGTGCGTGCGCTGGGCGATGTGCCCGGCCACTACGAGATCATCGCGGGTGAACGGCGCTTTCGCGCGGCGCAGCTTGCCGGCCTGAAGGAAGTGCCGGTGCTCGTGCGTGAGGTCGCCGACGAAAACGCGGCCGTCATGGCGCTCATCGAAAACATCCAGCGCGAAGATCTGAATCCGCTGGAAGAAGCGCACGGCGTGCGCCGTCTGCTCGATGAGTTCGGCCTGACGCACGAACAGGCCGCGCAGGCCATTGGCCGTTCGCGCTCCGCGACCAGCAACCTCCTGCGTCTGCTGAACCTGGCCGCGCCGGTGCAGACCATGCTGCTGGCCGGCGACGTCGACATGGGCCACGCCCGCGCGCTACTCGCCGTCGACGCGGCCACGCAGATCCAGCTGGCCAACCAAATCATCGCGCGCCGCCTGTCGGTGCGCGAGGCCGAAAAGCTCGTCGCCAAGACCGCCAAGGAAGCCGAAGCCTCGGCCTCGCCCAAGAAGAAAACCAACGGCGTGTCGCGCGACCTGACGCGTCTTGAAGAAGCGCTGTCCGACCATCTGGGCACGCGCGTCGCGCTGAAGGTGGGCGCCAAGGAAAAAGGGCAGATCGTCATCGACTTCCACGGCTGGGAGCACCTGAACTCGCTCCTCGAACGCCAAGGCCTGTCCGGAGCCGTGGATGCCTGAACGCGCATTGCCCGTCATTGCGGTGCTCGCAACGGGCGGCACGATCGCAGGGGCCCAGGCCGACGCCACGTCCGCGGGCTACAAGTCCGGCACGTTTTCGGTGAACGACCTGCTTGCCGCGGTACCGCAGCTTGCCGGCATTGCCGAGATCCGCGCCGAGCAGGTGGCCAACGTCGGCAGCCAGAACATGACGCACGACGTCTGGCGCGCGCTGGCGCAGCGCGTGGACACGCTTTGCCAGGATGCGTCGGTGGCCGGCATCGTCATCACGCACGGCACGGACACGCTTGAGGAAACGGCGTATTTCCTCAGCCTGGTCAACCGCCATGACAAGGCCGTCGTGCTGGTCGGCGCGATGCGTCCCGCCACGGCGCTGGGCGCCGAAGGGCCGGCCAACCTGTACAACGCGGTGGCGCTGGCGCGTCATCCCGACGCGCGCGGCCGCGGGCCGCTCGTCGTCATGAACGAAGACATCCACTACGCCCGCGAAATCCAGAAGATCGCCAGCGCGGGCCTGTGTGCCTTCGCGTCGCCCAATCGCGGCCGCGCCGGCGTCATGCACGGCGGCGTGCCCAACTTCTATTCGCGCAACGCCACCACGTTCGGCGAACAAAGCGAGTTTTCACTCGCATTACTGGAAAAGGCCGGCTGGCCGCGTGTCGACATCGTCTACGCGTACGCCAACCTGCAGGCCGACCTGATCGATTTCCTGGCCAGCGCGGCCGACGGCATCGTGCTGGCGGGCGTGGGTGACGGCAACGCCACCGACCTGGCCATCGAAGGCCTGCGCCGCGCGGCTGATGATGGCGTGGCGATCGTGCGGTCCAGCCGCACGGGCAGCGGTTTCGTGGCGCGCGACGTCGAAGTCGATGACGCCAGCCTGGGCTTTGTCGCTGCGCGCGACCTGAATCCCCAAAAGGCGCGCATCCTGTTGATGCTCGCGCTGACGATCACGCGCGAACCGGCTGCCCTGCAGCAGATATTCGACCGCTACTGAAGTGCGGACCGCGGCGGCTACGCCGTCGCGGCGCCTTGCTGCGCAAGCCCCAGATTGGTCCGCAGCATGTCGTACACCTGCCGCGTCAGCGGATTGATGAGATCACGCCTTATCCACAGGAAGTACGTCACATCCGGCAGCGGCGGCAATCCTTCCTTTTCGCCCAGCACCCGCATCTCCGGCCCCAGCAGTTCCACGCTGCGCGCCGTCACGCCCAAGCCCGCGCGTAGCGCCGCCTTGATGCCCACCAGATTCGGCGCCACGTAGTTCGTGTGCCAGCGCACCTGCGCCTGCTCCAGCGCATTGAGCGCCAGCCGGCGGAAGATGCTGGGCTCGTCCGCCAGCACCAGCGGCACGGGCGAATGGGCATCGTGTACATAATCCGCGGACGCCAGCCAGACCGTCGGCGACGTGCGCAACGCCACGCCTTCAAAATCCTGATCAAAGCGCGTCGAGATGGTCAGATCGATCTCGCCGGCGCGCAGGGCGTCCATCAGGAAAGGGCTGCGATCCACCCGGATCTCCAGCTTCACGCGTGGCGCGACGCGCGCGATGTGCGTCAGCAGCGTGGGCAGGATCGTGTCGGCCACGTCCAGCGGTGCGCCCAGCCGCAGATCGCCTTCCAACGGTCCAGCCTGCAGCGCTCGCAACGCTTCGTCATTGATGGCCAGCATGTGCCGCGCGTATTCGACCAGCCGCCGGCCGTGGGACGACAACACCTTGTTGCGGCCCTGCTTTTCAAAGAGGGGCAGGCCGATCATGGATTCAAGCCGCTGCATCTGCTGCGTGATGGCCGACTGCGTCTTGTGCAGCCGGTTGGCGGCTTCCGAGAACGTTTCATGCTGGGCGATTGCCGCAAGCGTGCGCAGCAGATCAAGGTCGAGATTCCGCATTCTGGTCGTGAAAAACGGGTTCAGGGATAACCCGACACATTAGCAGTCCTAATGGAATCTTCAAGCAATTTAAATTGTTGGCCTGCTGACCCGGCGATACAGTAAGTGCAATCACTCATGAAACAAGAGGGAACGTCGACGTGAGCACTGCACATCCTCAACAGGCCGGCATCGATAGCGCGGTCGAAAATATTAAAAAAACTGTAGGAAATAAGGGCCTGAACCGCGACAGCCTGCAAGCGGTCCTGGACGAGCTGGTCGCTCTGGCGGGCAACACCGCATGGTGGGGCGCCGACCGCTATCCCCCGCCCGAAGGCGAAGAACGTCAGGCCCGTTATCTCATCGCCGAAGACGCCGACAAAAGCAATGCGCTCTACCTGAACGTAATGCGCCCGGGCAAGAAGATCGTGCCGCACAACCACACCACCTGGGCGTGTATCGCGGCGGTCGAAGGCGTCGAATACAACTACGTGTACGACCGCGTCGACGACGGGTCCGAGCCGGGCGTCGGCAAGCTGGAAAAGGTAGACACCGTCGTCGTGGGCCCCGGCAGCGGCATCGCCCTGATGCCCGACGATATCCACGCGGTGGAGATCCAGGGCGACAGCGTCATCCGCCACCTGCACATGTACGGGCGCGCGCTGGAAACGCTGGACCAACGTCTGGGCTTCGACCTGGACACCGGCACCTGCAAAATCATGCCCATCGGCGTGCAGACGCGGCGCTGATCATGAGCAAGCCCTTCCGGTCCGCCACGCGCCTGCTGCGCGCGGGACGTCCTCATCAAGGCTGGGTCAACACCCCGGTCACGCGCGCCAGCACGTATGTGTTCGACAACGTGCAGGCGTGGCGCGATACGCGGGCGCGCCGCGAACAGGAGCGCCTGCCCTCCTATGGCGCGCGCGGCACCGACAGCACGCACGCATTGGAAGACGCGCTGGTCGAACTGGAAGAGGGCTTTCGTGCCAAGCTCTACCCCACAGGCCAGGCCGCAATCGCTACCGTGCTGCTCGCCTATCTTCGGGCGGGCGACCATGTGCTGCTGACCGATGCCGTGTATGAACCGGTGCGCCGGTTCTGCGCCGAACACCTGACGCGCCTGGGTATCGAATTCACGTACTACCGCCCCGACGGCGTGGACATCGAGCCGCTGATCCGGCCCAACACTCGCATGATCTACGCCGAGTCGCCGGGGTCTTTGACCTACGAGATGCCGGACCTCATCGAGTTATCCACAACTGCAAAAAAACACGGTTGCTGGCTGGCTGTGGATAACACGTGGGCGTCTGGTTTGCTGCAACAGCCGCTCGCATTAGGGGCCGATATTTCCATCCTGGCCGCGACCAAATATCTCGGTGGGCATGCCGACGTCATGATGGGCGCGGTGGTCACCAACGAACGTGCCTGGCGCGCGCTGGACCGGGCGACGATCGACTTCGGCCAGACGGTTGGCGCCGACGACGCGTATCTGGTGCTTCGCGGTATGCGCACGCTGCCGTTGCGCCTGGCGCAGCACGCCCGCAGCGCGCTGCGGATCTCGCAATGGCTGCAGGCGCGGCCGGAAGTCTCGCGCGTCTTGAATCCCGCCTTGCCGGGCGACGCGTCCCACGCCATCTGGCGGCGCGATTGCAATGGCGCCAATGGGCTCCTGACGCTTGAACTGACCGACGCCTACACCGACGCCGATGCCGAAAGGCTTATCGACAGCCTGCAACTCTTTGGCATTGGCGCATCGTGGGGCGGATTCGAAAGCCTGGTGATACCGGTTTTCTTGCAGAACTCACGATCGCTTCCCGGCTACCAGGCCAGCCGTCCCATGCTGCGTCTGCATATCGGCCTGGAAGATCCCGAAGACCTCATCGCCGACCTGGAACGCGGCCTTGCCGCGCTGACCCAACCCCTACGCTCCCTCCGAATCTCATGATGCAGTCCTCTCACGACCAACAATCCGCCAGCGTCGATTCGCACACGCTCAAGCAGTGGCTGCACGATGGCGGCGAGATCGCGCTGCTGGATGTGCGCGAGCATGGCCAGTACGGCGAGTCCCATCTTTTCTACGCCGCGCCGGTCCCCTACAGCAGGCTTGAAATCGACATCGTGCGTCTGGCCCCGCGCCGTGACGTGCGCGTCGTCGTCTACGACAACGGCGGCGACGACACCGCGGCGCGCGCCGCCCGCGCACTGGCCGCGCTGGGCTACACGAACGTGCACCAATTGGCGGGCGGGCTGGCGCAATGGCAGCGCGATGGCTACGCGGCATTCGCGGGTGTCAATGTGCCCAGCAAGACCTTCGGTGAACTCGCCGAAGAGGTTTTCCACACCCCCCGCATCGGCGCGCGCGAACTGGCCGAGCGTCAGCGCCGCGGCGACGACCTGATCGTGCTGGACGGCCGTCCTTTTGCCGAATACCAGAAGATGAGCATCCCGGGCGGCATCTGCTGCCCCAACGGCGAACTTGCGCTGCGCGCCCATACGCTCGCGACGAGGCCAGACACCACCATCGTCATCAATTGTGCCGGCCGCACCCGCAGCATTATCGGCGCGCAGACGCTGATCAACCTTGGCGTGCCCAATCCTGTCTACGCGCTCGAAAACGGCACGCAGGGCTGGTATCTGGAGGATCTGCAGCTCGAGCACGGCGCGCGCCGCCGCTATGCGGACGACGTCTCGCAGGGCGATGTTCCAGCATTGGCGCAGCGCTCCGCGCAGCTGGCCCAGCGCCATGGCGTGCCGTCGGCGAACGCCGCGCAGGTTCAGGCCTGGCTGGGCGACGCCGACCGCACCACGTTCCTGTGCGATGTACGCAGCGCCGAGGAATTCGCGCAAGGTTCCCTGCCGGGCGCGCAACATGCGCCGGGTGGACAGCTCATCCAGG
Organism: Achromobacter spanius; assembly: GCF_002966795.1. Classification (GTDB taxonomy): domain Bacteria; phylum Pseudomonadota; class Gammaproteobacteria; order Burkholderiales; family Burkholderiaceae_B; genus Achromobacter; species Achromobacter spanius_D. The sequence continues at coordinate 6,295,891 of NZ_CP023270.1, read as the reverse complement.
CGACTGACCAGTACATCGCCGTGCGCGGCGCGCGGATCGTCGTGTTCGATGCGGAAGGCGTGCGCGCGCCGGTCGTCGCCAGCTGGTTGCGGCAAATGGGCTGGGACGCCTGCACGCTCGACGCAGGAAGCAGCGCCGCGCTGGTCAACGACGTGGCCGCGGCGCCGGTCCCGGCGATCACCGTGCTGTCCGATGCGCAACTTGCGGAAGCGCTGGCGCAGGGCGCGCAGGCGATCGATATCCGCCCCAGCATGCGGTATCGAACGCGCCACGTCGCCGGCGCGCGCTGGTCGATCCGGCCGCGTCTGGATCGGCTGCATCTCGATCCCGCGCGCCCCGTCATCCTGCTGGCCGAGGACGTCGCGCTGGCGGCCTGGGCGGCGAGCGACCTGCGCGCATTGGGCATGCCGGACGCCAAGGCGAACACGGGTACGCCCGAAAGCTGGACCGCGCAAGGGATCCCGCTGGAATCCTCGCTCGCCGATCCGCCCGACAGCGACTGCATCGACTACCTCTTCTTCGTGCACGACCGTCACGACGGCAACAAGGCCGCCGCGAGGCAGTACCTGGCCTGGGAAACCAACCTCGTCAAACAGATCGACGAGCGGGAACGCGCCACCTACCGTTTCCCCGGGTCTCCGGCCGGCTGACACCGCCGCCGCGCGCGGCGTCACCCACGCTTCAACCTGATCAGTACACCCCGGCGGCCTTTGCCGGCGGGGTGCGGACGGTTCATGGCGAACCGGAATGCAAAGGACGGCCGAGTATCCGGCTGCCAACTCAAGGGGAAATCCAGATGAAGCATCACGCATTGCACGCTTGCAAGACCGCCGCCGCGATGGCGGGCCTGCTGTGGGGAGTCACGACACACGCGCAGGCGCCCGCGCCCGCGCCGTTGGCGGACTATCCGAAGCAGGCCATTACCGTGGTTTCGCCGTTTCCTCCCGGCGGCGGCAACGACGGCGTTGCGCGTCTGATCGCGCAGGAACTGGGCGCCATTACAGGCCAGAGCGTGGTGGTCGAGAACCGCTCGGGGGCGGGCGGTAACGTCGGCACCGCGCAGGTCTCGCGCGCCAAGCCCGACGGCTATACGCTGGTGATGTCCCAGACCAGCGTCATGGCAGTGAATCCGCGCCTGTACAAGAATGTGGGGTTCGACCCACTGAAGGACTTCGTGCCGATCTCGCAGATCACCTCGGCGCCGCTGGTGCTCGTGTCGCGCGCGGACGGGCCGTACAAGACGCTGGATGCCTACCTGGCGGCGGCGCGCAAGCAACCGGGCGTCATCACGTTTGCCACGCCCGGCAACGGCACGATGAGCCACCTGATGGGCGCGCTGGTGTCGAAGAAGGCCGACGTCACGCTGGTGCACGTGCCGTACCGCGGCGCTGCGCCCGCCGTGACGGATCTGTTGGGCGGTACCGTCGACATGCTCATCACGTCGCCTGCTTCCGCCGAGCCCATGGTGGCCGCCGGAAAGCTGCAGATCCTTGCCATGAGCCATGGCGACGGCGTCGGCGTGTTCAAGCGCGCACCCACGTTGAAGCAGGCTGGCCTTGAAGGCATCACTGCGGACGACTGGTACGGTCTTTTCGCGCCCGCCGGCACGCCACCCGAGCGCATTGCGTATCTGGCGCAGGCCGTGGACCGCGCCATGAAGTCGCCCGCCGTTATCGCCAAGATCAACAGCGGCGGAAGCCAACCGGTGGGCAGCGCGCCGGACGCCTTCAAGAGCCGGCTGCAGCAGGACACCGCGTACTGGGCCGAAATGGTGAAGACGGCGGGTGTGTCGCTGGACTGAGTTCGCGTGCCCGCCCTAGGGAAACCACGGGGCGCGGTGTGGCTGCGGCAGGGATGCAGCGGGGTGCAGCGCAAGTACAGGGCAGGGCATGTTTGCCAACGTGTGGCATCGTGACTAGACTGGAAAAACGTGCAGTCCCGCGCAACGCTTCAGCCACAAGGTGAACAAGCATGCACGCACTAGGGGTAGCAACGCTGGAAGACGCAGAGCGGCTGGTCCAATCCAGCCCGCTCTCGCATATCAAGGTGGGCCTGTCCGACGTCGACGGCGTCATGCTGGGCAAGTACCTGCGGCGGGACAAGTTTCTGGGCGCCTTGCGTTCCGGTCTCGCGTTTTGCGATGTGGTGCTGGGATGGGACCTCGATGACCAGCTCTACGACAACACCCGCTACACCGGCTGGCACACGGCATACCCCGATGCCAAGATGCGGATCGTGCCGCAGAGCGCGCGCCGGCTTCCCTTGGAGCAAGGCCCTGGCGGCGAAGACATACTGCTGTTCCTGGCCGAGTTCGAAGGCGATGCCGCCGCCATCTGTCCGCGCCGTCTGCTGCACCGCGTGATCGATCGCGCGGCGGGCATGGGATTCGACGTCTACGCCGCGCTGGAATATGAGTTCTTCATGTTCCGCGAAACGCCGCACTCGGTCCGCGCCAAGCACTACCGCAACATGGAGAACTGGACGCCGGGCAATTTCGGATACTCGGTGCTGCGCAGCACGGTGGAGGGCGACTTCTACCGCAAGCTGCTCGACCTGTGCGAACGCATGGACATGCCGATCGAAGGCCTGCACACGGAAACAGGCCCGGGCGTGCTGGAAGCGGCGCTCGCCGTGGACCTTGCGGCGGCCGCGGCCGACAAGGCGTTTCTGTTCAAGACCTTCACCAAGGCGCTCGCGCAGCAGAACGGCCTGATGGCCACATTCATGGCGAAGTGGTCGCACGAGCATCCCGGCCAGAGCGGTCACATCCATCTGTCGCTGCGCCATCACGACACGGGGCGCTCGGCCTTTTTCGACGAGTCGCAGCCGCATGGCGTCAGCAGCACACAGGCCGCCTTCATGGCGGGTGTGCAGCACTATCTGCCCGAGTTCACGGCGCTGTACGCGCAGACCATCAACAGCTATTCGCGCCTGGTGCCCGGCTACTGGGCGCCGCTGGACGCCACCTGGGGCATGGAGAACAGGACGACGGCGTTGCGGCTCATTCCGGGTAGCGACAAATCGCAGCGCGTCGAAGTGCGCATCGGCTCGGCCGACGCCAATCCGTATCTGGCCCTGGCTGCGGCGTTGGCGTCCGGGTTGCACGGCATCGAACAGGGCCTGACGCCCGAGCCCATGGTGCAGGGCAACGCCTACACGCAAGAATTTCCCGCGCACCTGCATCTGCCCACCACTTTGTGGGAGGCCGCGCAGCGTCTACGCGCATCCGAGGCCGCGCGTCTGCTGTTTGGCGACGCGTTCGTCGAACACTATGCCGCGACGCGTGAATGGGAAGAGCGGCAGTTCCGGCGCCACGTGACCGACTGGGAGCTGGCCCGCTACTTCGAAATCATCTGATCCCATCCATTGCAACCCAGGGCCGCCATGACCGACGAACTGATCACCATCAGCCCGATAGACGGACGCGAGGTTGTCCGCCGCGCCTATGCCAGCGACGCGCAGATCGCGCAGGCGCTGGCCAACGCACAGGGCGCACAGCCTGAGTGGCACGCGCTCGGCATCGCCGCGCGGGGGCGCATCGTCGAGGCGGCCGTGGACCATTTCGTGGCGGCCAAGGACGAGATCGCGCGCGCCATCACCATCCAGATGGGTCGTCCGTTGCGCCACGCGCCTGGCGAGGTGAACGGCTTCGCGGACCGCGCGCGTCACATGATCGAGATCGCGGAAGCAGCGCTCGCTCCCATCGCCGCGCCGGCGCAAGCCGGTTTCACGCGCTTCATCAGCCGCGAACCCATCGGCGTGGCGCTCACCATTGCGCCATGGAACTATCCCTTGCTGACCGCGGTGAACAGCATCGTTCCTGCACTGATGGCGGGCAACACCGTCATCCTCAAGCATTCCGACCAGACGCCGCTGTGCGCGGAACTCATCGAGCGCGCGTTTCGCGACGCGGGGGCGCCCAGAGGCGTCTTTCAGTACCTGCACGCCAGCCACGACATCACGCAGCGGCTGATCCGCGCGCCCGAGATCGGCTATGTGTCCTTCACCGGATCGGCGCGGGGAGGGCGCATCGTCCAGGAGAGCGCGGCGGGCCGCTACATCGGCGTCGGACTTGAACTGGGCGGCAATGATCCCGCCTACGTGCGAGAAGACGCCAATCTGGACGCGGCAGTGGAGTCTCTGGTGGACGGCGCCTTCTTCAACGCCGGTCAATCCTGTTGCGGCATCCAGCGCATCTACGTGGCGCGCAGCGTGCATGACGCGTTTGTCGAGCGCGCGGTTGCGCTGACGCACCGCTACGTGCTGGGTAATCCGTTGCAGCCGGACACGACGCTTGGTCCCGTCGTTCGCGCCCGCGCGGCGGCCGAGATTCGCGACGTCATCGAACAGGCGGTCAGCGCCGGCGCGGCAAATCTGATTGATCACTCGCATTTTAAAAATGCGAGTGAAGACTCGCTTATGAGCAAAAGCTCGTGTTATGTCGCGCCCGCCTTACTGACCCAGGTTGACCATCGCATGCGCATCATGAGCGACGAATGCTTTGGTCCGGTAGTAGGCATCATGCCGGTATACAGCGACGACCAGGCCATCGCGCTGATGAACGACAGCCCGTATGGATTGACGGCGGCGGCCTACACGCAGGACGAAGCCGCCGCATTGCGCATCGGCAGGCAGTTGCGCACGGGAACCTTCTTCATGAACCGTTGCGACTACCTTGACCCGGCGCTCGCGTGGACAGGCGTCAAGCAGTCGGGACGCGGCGTGTCCTTGTCGTCAGTCGGATACGAACAGCTCACCCAGCCCAAGTCCTTCCATCTACGCAGCCTCTGACGCCGCGTCATCAGGATTCGAATCATGACCGTCCCCGCCGTCAACTGGAACTACCCCACCAACATCAAGGCAGGTCCCGGACGCATCAAGGAGCTGCCGGGCTATTGCGGCGAGCTCGGCATGAAAAGCCCGTTGCTCGTGACTGATCCGGGACTCGCCGCGCTGCCCATGGTTCGTGATGCCGTGAGCGCATGCCGCGATGCGGGCCTCGATTGCGCGGTGTTCCACGACATCAAGGGCAATCCGACCGGGCGCAATGTTGAAGACGGCGTCGCCGTGTTCAGGCGGGGGCGCCATGACGGTGTGATCGCATTCGGCGGCGGCTCCGCGCTCGATGCGGCAAAGGCCATTGCGTTGATGGCCGGCCAGGACCGGCCGCTGTGGGACTTCGAGGACGTCGGCGACAACTATCTGCGCGTCAACGCCGCCGGCATGGCCCCTGTCGTGGCCGTGCCGACCACTGCAGGCACCGGCTCCGAAGTTGGACGCGCGTCCGTCATCACCGATGAAGCCGCGCAAGTGAAGCGCATCATCTTCCATGCCCGCATGCTGCCGTCCATCGTGATCCTCGATGCCGAACTCACGATCGGTCTGCCGCCGAAGCTCACCGCCGCCACGGGCATGGATGCGCTGTCGCACAATCTCGAAGCCTATTGTTCGCCGGGCTTTCATCCCATGGCGGCAGGCATCGCGCTCGAAGGCATGCGCCTCGTCAAGGAATATCTGCCGCAGGCAGTCGCCAATGGCGCCGATGTGCAGGCGCGCCAGCAGATGCTCACCGCATCCTGCATGGGCGCCACCGCCTTTCAGCGCGGCCTGGGCGCCATGCACGCGCTGGCTCACCCGCTTGGCGCGCTGTATGACGCGCACCACGGCCTGCTCAACGCCATCCTCATGCCTTATGTCCTGAAGGCCAACGAACAGGCGGTCGCGCCGCGCCTCGAAGCGCTCGCCCGTTACCTCGGTCTGCCCCAGCAGGGCCCGGGCGCGGTGCTTGACTGGGTGCTGACCCTGCGCGAGGCGGTCGGCATCCCCCACACACTGGCCGAAATCGGCCTGGACGATGCCCAGGCCGACCGGGTGGGGCACATGGCCAGCCAGGATCCGTCCGCTGGAACCAACCCGGTCAATTTCTCCGCCGAAAAATATTCTCAGCTTTTTCGTGCAGCAATTCGCGGAAACCTGTAAGCTTCGCCCCCTCTGCGCGGAAACGCGGCGGAGGTGGAACTGAAATTTTGAATTTTTCGTCCGAATGGTTTGACAGCGGATTTGAAAGTGTTCATAATCTCAAGTTCTCCGCTGGAGGGGTGCCCGAGTGGTTAAAGGGGGCAGACTGTAAATCTGTTGGCCTTGCGCCTACGTTGGTTCGAATCCAACCTCCTCCACCAGAGACCCATACCTAAATCCAGGCGCGGTTTGCCTGGATTTGCAATGTAAGGCCTGGCAGCCTTGCGCACCCTTCGCAAAGAAGGTGGCAAGGTTTTACCGGCCTTCATTTCGAAGGGTTGGGAAGTGAAAAGGTGAAAGGGTTTGCCGCGGGTGTAGCTCAATGGTAGAGCAGAAGCCTTCCAAGCTTACGACGAGGGTTCGATTCCCTTCACCCGCTCCAAGATTTTTAAATGCCCATGTGGCTCAGTGGTAGAGCACTCCCTTGGTAAGGGAGAGGTCGCGCGTTCGATCCGCGCCATGGGCACCACAAATTCCAAATTCTTTTCTTCAGTCAGAAGCGCAATCCAGGTCAGGAGTCAGCCATGGCAAAAGGCAAGTTTGAACGTACCAAGCCGCACGTGAACGTGGGTACGATTGGTCACGTTGACCACGGCAAAACGACGTTGACGGCGGCGATCACGACCGTTCTGTCGAACAAGTTCGGCGGCGAAGCCAAGGGCTACGACCAGATCGATGCGACTCCTGAAGAAAAGGCTCGCGGCATCACGATCAACACGGCTCACGTCGAGTACGAAACGGAAGCGCGTCACTACGCGCACGTTGACTGCCCGGGCCACGCTGACTACGTCAAGAACATGATCACGGGCGCCGCCCAGATGGACGGCGCGATCCTGGTCGTGTCGGCCGCTGACGGCCCGATGCCGCAAACGCGCGAGCACATCCTGCTGAGCCGCCAGGTTGGCGTGCCGTACATCATCGTCTTCCTGAACAAGGCTGACATGGTTGACGACGCCGAGCTGCTCGAGCTGGTGGAAATGGAAGTTCGCGAACTGTTGTCCAAGTACGACTTCCCGGGCGACGACACCCCGATCGTCAAGGGTTCGGCCAAGCTGGCGCTGGAAGGCGACAAGGGCGAACTGGGCGAGCAAGCCATCATGGCGCTGGCCGCCGCGCTGGACTCGTACATCCCGACGCCTGAGCGTGCCGTTGACGGCGCGTTCCTGATGCCGGTTGAAGACGTGTTCTCGATCTCGGGTCGTGGCACCGTGGTGACCGGCCGTATCGAACGCGGCATCATCAAGGTCGGCGAAGAACTCGAAATCGTCGGTCTGGTGCCGACGGTCAAGACGACTTGCACCGGCGTGGAAATGTTCCGCAAGCTGCTGGACCAAGGTCAAGCCGGCGACAACGTGGGCATCCTGCTGCGCGGCACCAAGCGTGAAGACGTCCAGCGCGGTCAAGTTCTGGCCAAGCCGGGCTCGATCACCCCGCACACGGACTTCACGTCCGAGGTCTACATCCTGTCCAAGGAAGAAGGCGGCCGTCACACCCCGTTCTTCCAAGGCTATCGTCCCCAGTTCTACTTCCGCACGACGGACGTGACGGGCACGATCGAACTGCCGGCCGACAAGGAAATGGTCCTGCCGGGCGACAACGTGGCCATGACGGTCAAGCTGTTGGCCCCCATCGCCATGGAAGAAGGCCTGCGTTTCGCCATCCGTGAAGGCGGTCGTACCGTCGGCGCCGGCGTCGTCGCCAAGATCCTGAAGTAAGCAATACCCGGATGGGTAGGGTGGGCATTCATGCCCCTCTATCCATCTTTGCTGTAAAAGTAGTACTATGTATGGTTCCGCGAGCCAATGCAGGCGGAACGAGAGTTTGATGTGTTTAGGGGCATAGCTCAATTGGCAGAGCGTCGGTCTCCAAAACCGAAGGTTGTAGGTTCGATTCCTACTGCCCCTGCCACCGCCAGGATAAACCCGCGGGAGATCATCGCGAGTTACGCATTCACGGCGGCTCGCGTCGCAATATGTCTAATACCAGCGTTGAAACCGTAACCAGTACCGCCGACCGGGTCAAGCTCGGGCTGGCGGTTCTCGTCGTTATTGCTGGCATCGTCGGGTTTTCCGTGCTCAGCGCACAGCCGATGCCCGCCCGTATCGGTGTGTTCGTGGGTGGCCTCGTGATCGCAGCCGCGATTGCCTGGTTCAGCGAACCCGGTCGCCGCACCCTGAGCTTTGCCAGCGAGTCCTACAACGAAGTCAAGCGTGTCGCGTGGCCCACTCGCAAGGAAACGACCCAGATGACGGGTATCGTTTTTGCGTTTGTGGCGGTCATGGGCATTTTCATGTGGGTGCTCGACAAGGGCATCGAATGGATTCTCTACGGCCTGCTGTTGGGCTGGAAATAAGGACGGCAAATGAGTAAGCGTTGGTATGTCGTCCATGTGTATTCCGGCATGGAAAAAAGCGTGCACAAGGCCCTGAACGAGCGCATCGAGCGCGCGGCCCTGCAAACGTCTTTCGGCCGCATCCTTGTGCCCTCCGAAGAAGTCGTCGAGGTCAAGGGTGGTCAGAAGTCGATCACCGAGCGCCGCATTTTCCCCGGTTATGTCCTGGTTGAAATGGACCTGACCGACGAAACGTGGCACCTGGTCAAGAACACCAACCGAGTCACCGGCTTTTTGGGCGGCTCGGGCAATCGTCCGACCCCGATTTCCGAAAAGGAAGTCGAAAAGATCCTCTCCCAGATGGAAGAGGGCGTCGAGAAACCCCGCCCCAAGATCCTGTTCGAAGTGGGCGAGATGGTTCGGGTCAAGGAAGGTCCGTTTGCGGACTTCAACGGCAACGTCGAAGAAGTCAACTACGAAAAGAGCAAGGTTCGTGTGTCCGTCACCATTTTTGGTCGCGCCACGCCCGTCGAGCTCGATTTCAGCCAGGTCGAAAAGACCTGAATTTAACCCCCGGGGAGCCCTGTCCGTGTAGGCCAGGGCGATATCACCCGCAAGGAGCAAAGCATGGCGAAAAAGATCGTCGGCTTTATCAAGCTGCAAGTACCGGCTGGTAAGGCTAACCCCTCCCCCCCGATTGGCCCGGCTCTGGGTCAGCGCGGCCTGAACATCATGGAATTCTGCAAGGCGTTCAACGCCAAGACCCAAGGCATGGAGCCTGGTCTGCCGATTCCGGTGGTGATCACCGCTTTCGCGGACAAGAGCTTCACCTTCATCATGAAGACCCCGCCCGCGACGGTCCTCATCAAGAAGGCCGCTGGCGTGCAAAAGGGTTCGCCCAAGCCGCATACCGACAAGGTCGGCACGCTGACGCGCGCGCAAGCTGAAGAAATCGCCAAGGCCAAGGGTCCCGACCTGACCGCCTCCGATCTCGAAGCCGCAGTGCGCACGATCGCTGGCAGCGCCCGCAGCATGGGCATCACGGTTGAGGGGATCTAATCATGGCTAAGTTGTCCAAGCGCGCCGCCGCTATTGCACAAAAGATCGACCGCACCAAGCTGTACCCGGTCGCTGAAGCCCTGACCCTGGTCAAGGATACCGCCGTCGCCAAGTTCAATGAATCCATTGACGTGGCCGTGCAACTCGGCATCGACCCGAAGAAGTCGGACCAACTGGTTCGCGGTTCGGTCGTGCTGCCCGCCGGCACCGGCAAGTCGGTTCGCGTCGCCGTGTTCGCCCAAGGCGACAAGGCTGAAGCCGCCAAGGCTGCTGGCGCTGACATCGTTGGTCTGGACGACCTGGCCGACGCCATCAAGGCCGGTCAAATGGACTTTGACGTCGTCATCGCCTCGCCCGACACGATGCGTGTCGTCGGCGCCCTGGGTCAGATCCTGGGCCCGCGCGGTCTGATGCCGAACCCGAAGGTCGGCACCGTGACCCCCGACGTCGCCACCGCTGTGAAGAACGCCAAGGCCGGTCAGGTTCAGTACCGCACCGACAAGGCTGGCATCATCCACGCAACGATCGGCCGCGCGTCGTTCGGCGTGGAACAGCTGCAAACCAACTTGGCCGCCCTGGTCGACGCCCTGCAAAAGGCTCGTCCCGCGGCTGCCAAGGGCATTTACCTGCGCAAGCTTGCCGTTTCGTCCACGATGGGCGGCGGTGCGCGCGTGGAAATTGCCTCGCTGTCGGCTTCCAACTAAGCCAACAGCAGTAAACGTACTTTGGGCTGCATCCGGAACCTTCCGGATGTTGCTGTCAAAGACCGCTGGAGCAGGGCAGTGGAAGGAATCTACCTTCCGCAAGGAAAGCAGCACCGCCCCTGCCTCGCTTAATCCCGGAGCTCACACAGTCCGGATCCAGCGTAGACGGCGTCCCCAGGAAGATTTCTTTACCCGAAGAACTCGTCCAGGCGCCGCATTCGGTTGACGCGCAAGGCTCTGGCCCCAAGCGTCTTTTGATGGAGTGTTCAAACCGTGAGTCTCAATCGTCAAGAGAAAGCGGTGGTAATCGAGGAAGTCTCGGCGGTCGTCGCCAAGGCCCAATCGATTGTTATCGCTGAGTACCGTGGTCTGGACGTCGCCTCTGTCACCGTACTGCGCAAAACTGCGCGTGAATCGGGCGTGTATCTGCGTGTTCTGAAGAACTCGCTGGCCCGTCGTGCTGTTGCCGGCACGGCTTTCGAGCCGTTGGCTGAGCAACTGACCGGTCCGCTGATCTATGGCATCAGCGCTGATCCGGTTTCGGCGGCCAAGGTCATTGCTGGTTTCGCAAAAAGCAACGATAAGCTGGTCATCAAGGCGGGCGCTCTGCCCAACAACTTGCTGAACCAAGAAGGTGTGAAGGCTCTGGCCACCATGCCCTCGCGCGAAGAGTTGCTGTCGAAGCTGCTTGGCACCATGCAAGCCCCCATCGCGCAATTCGTGCGTACGCTCAACGAAGTTCCGACCAAGTTCGCCCGTGGCCTCGCCGCCGTGCGCGACCAGAAGGCAGCGGCCTAATCGCCCTGCTGTCCGGAATTCGCTGAACGACGAAGCGACACCCAAACCCTGGCATTACCAAAATATTTGGAGTTCTGAAAAATGGCACTTAACAAAGCTGAAATCCTTGACGCCATCGCTGGCATGACCGTGCTCGAGCTGTCCGAGCTGATCAAGGAAATGGAAGAGAAGTTCGGCGTGTCGGCTGCTGCCGCTGCCGTCGCTGTTGCTGCTCCCGCCGCTGGTGGCGCTGCCGCCGCTGCTGAAGAGCAAACCGAGTTCACCGTCGTCCTGCAAGAAGCCGGCGCGAACAAGGTCAGCGTCATCAAGGCCGTGCGCGAGCTGACCGGTCTGGGTCTGAAGGAAGCCAAGGACCTGGTCGACGGCGCTCCGAAGCCCGTCAAGGAAGCTGTGGCCAAGGCTGACGCCGAAGCCGCCAAGAAGAAGCTGGAAGAAGCTGGCGCCAAGGTCGAAGTCAAGTAAGACCTGCGTCAACTGCCCGGGGACAGCACAGTTTGCAGTCCCCGGGCTTTTGCGTTTCCAGGAAACCCCTACTGGGGGTATGCCCATTCAGTGGGGTTTCCTGGAGTCGTATCACCTGGGGCCGTGGTTGACGGCCCATGCAACCTCGAGTCGGAGTGCTCATGCCTTACTCGTACACCGAAAAAAAGCGCATCCGCAAAAGCTTCGCCAAGCGTGAAGACGTTCAAAACGTTCCCTTCCTTTTGGCGACTCAGCTTCAATCCTACCTAACTTTCCTGCAGGCGGATACCGCCCCGTCCGAACGCGTAGCCGACGGTTTGCAGGCGGCGTTCTCGTCGATTTTCCCGATCGTTAGTCACAACGGTATGGCGCGCTTGGAGTTCGTGAGCTACGTGCTCGGCGAACCGGTGTTCGATGTCAAGGAATGTCAGCAACGTGGCCTGACCTATGCCTCGCCCCTGCGAGCCAAGGTCCGCCTGGTGCTGCTTGACCGCGAAGTCAGCAAGCCCACCGTGAAGGAAGTGAAGGAACAGGAAGTCTACATGGGCGAAATTCCGCTCATGACGGGCACGGGTTCCTTCGTCATCAACGGCACGGAGCGTGTCATCGTTTCGCAGCTGCACCGCTCGCCTGGCGTGTTCTTCGAACACGACCGCGGCAAGACGCACAGCTCGGGCAAGCTCCTGTTCTCGGCCCGCGTGATTCCTTACCGCGGTTCGTGGCTGGACTTCGAATTCGATCCGAAGGACGTCCTGTTCTTCCGCGTCGACCGCCGTCGCAAGATGCCTGTCACGATCCTGTGCAAGGCCATCGGCATGACGCCGGAATCCATCCTGGCCAACTTCTTCGACTTCGACAACTTCGAATTGAAGAGCGAAGGCGCGATGATGGAATTCGTGCCTGAGCGTTGGAAGGGCGAAATGGCCCGTTTCGATATCGCCGACCGTTCGGGCAAGGTGATCGTCGAAAAGGACAAGCGCATCAACGCCAAGCACCTGCGCGACCTGGCTGCCGGCGGCATCCAGCGTATCTCCGTGCCGGAAGATTTCCTGTACGGCCGCGTGCTGGCCAAGAACATCGTTGACGAAGATACTGGCGAAGTCATCGCCAACGCCAACGACGAGATCACGGAAAGCGTGCTGGGCGCCCTGCGCGCCGCCAACGTGCACGACTTCCAGGCGCTGTACACCAACGACCTGGACCGCGGTCCCTACATCTCGCAAACGCTGCGCACCGATGAAACCGCCGACCAGATGGCCGCGCGCGTTGCCATCTACCGCATGATGCGTCCTGGCGAGCCGCCCACCGAAGAAGCGGTGGAAGCGCTGTTCCAGCGTCTGTTCTACAGCGAAGAGACGTACGACCTGTCGCGCGTCGGCCGCATGAAGGTCAACAGCCGTCTGGGCCGTGGTGAGGACATCACCGGCCCGATGACGCTGACCAACGAAGACATCCTTGAAACCATCAAGGTGCTGGTTGAGCTGCGTAACGGCCGTGGCCAGATCGATGACATCGATCACTTGGGCAACCGCCGCGTGCGTTGCGTCGGCGAACTGGCCGAAAACCAGTTCCGCGCCGGTCTCGTGCGCGTCGAGCGCGCCGTCAAGGAACGTCTGGGCCAGGCCGAGACGGAAAACCTGATGCCGCACGACCTGATCAACTCCAAGCCGATCTCGGCAGCCATCAAGGAGTTCTTCGGTTCGAGCCAGCTGTCGCAGTTCATGGACCAGACCAACCCGCTGTCGGAAATCACGCACAAGCGTCGTGTTTCCGCACTGGGCCCGGGCGGTCTGACCCGCGAGCGCGCCGGCTTTGAAGTCCGCGACGTGCACCCGACCCACTACGGCCGCGTCTGCCCGATCGAAACGCCGGAAGGCCCGAACATCGGTCTGATCAACTCCATGGCGCTGTACGCTCGCTTGAACGAGTACGGCTTCCTGGAAACGCCTTACCGCAAGATCATCGACGGTCGCGTCAGCGAGCAGATCGATTACCTGTCGGCCATCGAAGAAAGCCACTACGTCATCGCGCAGGCCAACGCCGCGCTCGACGAAGAAGGCCGTTTCGTGGACGACCTGGTCGCCTGCCGTGAAGCTGGCGAAACGATGCTGACCGCCCCGGCCAACGTGCACTACATGGACGTTGCCCCGTCGCAGATCGTGTCGGTCGCTGCCTCGCTGATTCCGTTCCTGGAGCACGACGACGCGAACCGCGCACTGATGGGCGCCAACATGCAACGTCAGGCCGTGCCTTGCCTGCGTCCGGAAAAGCCGGTCGTGGGTACGGGTATCGAGCGCACCGTGGCCGTTGACTCGGGCACCACCGTGCAGGCACTGCGTGGCGGCCTGGTCGACCACGTCGATGCCGAGCGCGTCGTGATTCGCGTGAACGACGAAGAAAACGTCGCCGGCGAAGTGGGCGTCGACATCTACAACCTGATCAAGTACACGCGTTCCAACCAGAACACGAACATCAACCAGCGTCCGATCGTCAAGCGTGGCGACCGCGTTGCCAAGGGCGACGTGCTGGCTGACGGCGCATCGACCGACCTGGGCGAACTCGCCCTGGGTCAGAACATGCTGATCGCGTTCATGCCCTGGAACGGCTACAACTTCGAAGACTCGATCCTGATCTCCGAAAAGGTCGTGGCGGATGACCGCTACACCTCGGTGCACATCGAGGAACTGACGGTTGTCGCCCGCGATACGAAGCTCGGACCGGAAGAAATCACCCGCGACATCAGCAACCTGGCTGAAACGCAGTTGAACCGTCTGGACGATTCCGGCATCACCTACATCGGCGCCGAAGTCAGCGCTGACGACGTGCTGGTCGGCAAGGTCACGCCCAAGGGCGAAACCCAGCTGACGCCGGAAGAAAAGCTGCTGCGCGCCATCTTCGGTGAAAAGGCGTCCGACGTTAAGGACACCTCGCTGCGCGTGCCCTCGGGCATGACCGGCACCGTGATCGACGTGCAGGTGTTCACGCGTGAAGGCATCGTGCGCGACAAGCGCGCCCAGTCCATCATCGACGATGAACTGCGCCGCTATCGCCAGGACCTGAACGACCAGCTGCGCATCGTTGAAAACGACCAGTTCGATCGTATCGAGAAGATGCTGGTCAACAAGACCGTCAACGGCGGCCCGCGCAAGCTGGCCAAGGGCGCGACGATCACCAAGGCGTACCTGGCTGACCTGGATCGCTGGCAGTGGTTCGACATCCGTCTGGCCGATGAGCCGCACGCTGTCGTGCTGGAACAAGCCAAGGAATCGCTCGAGCAGAAGCGTCACCAGTTCGATCTGGCCTTCGAAGAGAAGCGCAAGAAGCTGACGCAAGGCGACGAGCTGCCCCCGGGCGTGCTGAAGATGATCAAGGTCTACCTGGCCGTGAAGCGTCGTCTGCAGCCTGGCGACAAGATGGCAGGCCGTCACGGCAACAAGGGTGTCGTGTCGCGCATCACGCCGGTGGAAGACATGCCCCACATGGCTGACGGCACGCCGGCCGACATCGTTCTGAACCCGCTGGGCGTGCCCTCGCGGATGAACGTCGGCCAGGTGCTGGAAGTTCACTTGGGCTGGGCTGCCAAGGGCGTTGGCCATCGCATCGCAGACATGCTGCGCGATGAGCGTTCGGCGCAGGTCAAGAACGTCCGTGCGTATCTGGACAAGGTCTACAACACGACCGGCTCCGGCGCGCGCATCGACGAACTGACCGATGACGAAGTCATGGAAATGGCCCAGAACCTCAAGAACGGCGTGCCGTTCGCGACGCCCGTCTTCGACGGCGCGACCGAAGAGGAAATCACCAAGATGCTGGAGCTGGCCTATCCGGACGACGTCGCCGAGCGCATGGCGCTGACGCCTTCGCGTACGCAGGCATGGCTGTTCGACGGCCGCACGGGCGAGCAATTCGAGCGCCCCGTGACTGTCGGCTACATGCACTACCTGAAGCTGCACCACTTGGTCGACGACAAGATGCACGCGCGTTCCACCGGCCCGTACTCGCTGGTGACTCAGCAGCCGCTGGGCGGCAAGGCGCAGTTCGGCGGCCAGCGTTTCGGGGAAATGGAAGTGTGGGCGCTGGAAGCATACGGCGCCGCCTACACCCTGCAGGAAATGCTGACGGTGAAGTCGGACGACATCAACGGTCGTACCAAGGTTTACGAAAACATCGTCAAGGGCGACCACGTGATCGATGCCGGCATGCCGGAATCGTTCAACGTTCTGGTCAAGGAAATCCGCTCGTTGGCCCTGGACATGGATTTGGAGCGTAACTAATGAAAGCGCTACTCGACCTCTTTAAGCAAGTCTCTCAAGACGAGCAGTTCGATGCCATCAAGATCGGCATCGCCTCGCCCGAGAAGATCCGTTCGTGGTCCTACGGCGAAGTCCGCAAGCCCGAGACGATCAACTACCGCACGTTCAAGCCCGAGCGTGACGGCCTGTTCTGCTCCAAGATCTTTGGCCCGATCAAAGACTACGAGTGCCTGTGCGGCAAGTACAAGCGCCTGAAGCACCGTGGCGTGATCTGCGAAAAGTGCGGCGTGGAAGTCACCGTCGCCAAGGTTCGCCGTGAACGCATGGGCCACATCGAGCTGGCCAGCCCCGTCGCGCACATCTGGTTCCTGAAGAGCCTGCCGTCGCGTCTGGGCATGGTGCTCGACATGACCCTGCGTGACATCGAACGCGTGCTGTACTTCGAAGCCTGGTGCGTGATCGAACCTGGCATGACGCCGCTCAAGCGCGGTCAGATCATGTCGGACGACGATTTCCTGGCCAAGACCGAGGAATACGGCGACGACTTCCGTGCCCTGATGGGCGCGGAAGCCGTGCGCGAACTGCTGCGCACCATCGACATCGACCGCGAAGTGGAAACGCTGCGCGGCGAACTGAAGGCCACGAGCTCGGAAGCCAAGATCAAGAAGATCTCCAAGCGCCTGAAGGTGCTGGAAGGCTTCCAGAAGTCCGGCATCAAGGCCGAGTGGATGGTCATGGAAGTGCTGCCCGTGCTGCCGCCGGACCTGCGTCCGCTGGTGCCGCTGGACGGCGGCCGCTTCGCGACCTCCGACCTGAACGACCTGTACCGCCGCGTCATCAACCGCAACAACCGCCTGAAGCGTCTGCTCGAGCTCAAGGCGCCTGAAATCATCCTGCGCAACGAAAAGCGCATGCTGCAGGAAGCGGTCGACTCGCTGCTGGACAACGGCCGCCGTGGCAAGGCCATGACGGGCGCCAACAAGCGCCAGCTCAAGTCCCTGGCCGACATGATCAAGGGCAAGAGCGGTCGTTTCCGTCAGAACCTGCTGGGCAAGCGCGTCGACTACTCGGGCCGTTCGGTCATCGTGGTGGGTCCGCAGCTCAAGCTGCATCAGTGCGGTCTGCCCAAGCTGATGGCCCTGGAACTGTTCAAGCCGTTCATCTTCAATCGTCTGGAGATGATGGGCCTGGCCACGACCATCAAGGCTGCCAAGAAACTGGTCGAAAGCCAGGAACCGGTGGTCTGGGACATCCTGGAAGAAGTCATCCGCGAACACCCGGTCATGCTGAACCGTGCGCCGACGCTGCACCGCCTGGGCATCCAGGCGTTCGAGCCGGTGCTGATCGAAGGCAAGGCCATCCAGCTGCACCCGCTGGTTTGCGCGGCGTTCAACGCCGACTTCGACGGTGACCAGATGGCCGTTCACGTGCCGCTGTCGCTGGAAGCCCAGCTGGAAGCGCGCACGCTGATGCTCGCGTCCAACAACGTGCTGTTCCCGGCCAACGGCGAACCGTCGATCGTGCCGTCGCAGGATATCGTGCTGGGTCTGTACTACACGACCCGCGAGCGCATCAACGGCCGTGGCGAAGGCATCTTCTTCACGGACGTTGCTGAAGTCCAGCGCGCCTACGACAACAACGAAGTCGAGCTGCAAAGCCGCGTCACCGTGCGCCTGAAGGAACACGAGCGCGACGAGAACGGCGAATGGCAGCCGGTGATCCGCCGTCACGAGACGACGGTCGGCCGTGCGCTGCTGTCCGAGATCCTGCCCAAGGGCCTGCCCTTCACCGTCCTGAACAAGGCGCTGAAGAAGAAGGAAATCTCGCGCCTGATCAACCAGTCGTTCCGCCGCTGCGGCCTGCGCGACACGGTGATCTTCGCCGACAAGCTGATGCAGTCGGGCTTCCGCCTGGCCACGCGCGGCGGTATCTCGATCGCCATGGGCGACATGCTGATCCCGACCGCCAAGGAAGGCATCCTGGCCGAAGCCAGCCGCGAAGTGAAGGAAATCGACAAGCAGTACTCGTCGGGTCTGGTCACGTCCCAAGAGCGCTACAACAACGTTGTGGACATCTGGGGCAAGGCTGGCGACAAGGTCGGCAAGGCGATGATGGAACAACTGGCCACCGAGCCCGTGACCAACCGTCACGGCGAGGAAGTGCGCCAGGAGTCCTTCAACTCCATCTACATGATGGCTGACTCGGGCGCCCGCGGTTCGGCCGCCCAGATCCGCCAGCTGGCCGGCATGCGCGGCCTGATGGCCAAGCCGGACGGCTCGATTATCGAAACGCCCATTACCGCAAACTTCCGTGAAGGCCTGAACGTACTCCAGTACTTCATCTCCACTCACGGTGCGCGTAAGGGTCTGGCCGATACGGCACTGAAGACCGCGAACTCGGGTTACCTGACTCGCCGTCTGGTCGACGTGACGCAGGATCTGGTCATCACGGAAGACGACTGCGGCACTTCGCAGGGCTACAACATGAAGGCCCTGGTCGAAGGCGGTGAAGTCATCGAACCGCTGCGCGACCGTATTCTGGGCCGCGTGGCTGCCGTGGACATCGTCAACCCGGACACGCAGGAAACGGCCATCGTCGCCGGCACCCTGCTGGACGAAGATCTGGTCGACACCATCGACCGCATCGGCGTGGACGAAGTCAAGGTCCGCACGCCGCTGACCTGCGAAACGCGTCATGGTCTGTGCGCGCACTGCTACGGCCGCGACCTGGGTCGTGGTTCGCCGGTCAACCAGGGCGAGGCAGTTGGCGTTATCGCTGCTCAGTCCATCGGTGAACCGGGCACGCAGCTCACGATGCGTACGTTCCACATCGGTGGCGCGGCATCGCGTTCGGCCCTGGCCAGCGCGGTGGAAACCAAGTCGACCGGTACCGTCGGTTTTGCCAGCACGATGCGCTACGTCACGAACGCCAAGGGCGAACGTGTTGCGATCTCGCGCTCGGGCGAACTGGCGATCTTCGACGACAACGGCCGCGAACGCGAACGTCACAAGATCCCGTACGGCGCGACCGTGCTGGTGGGCGATGGCGAGGCCGTGAAGGCCGGCGCGCGCCTGGCAACGTGGGATCCGCTGACCCGTCCGATCGTGTCGGAATACGGCGGCGCCGTCCGCTTCGAGAACATCGAAGAAGGCGTGACCGTTGCCAAGCAGGTGGACGAAGTCACCGGCCTGTCGACGCTCGTCGTCATCACGCCGAAGACCCGTGGCGGCAAGATCGTCATGCGTCCGCAGATCAAGCTGGTCAACGAGAACGGCGAAGACGTCAAGATCGCCGGCACCGATCACTCGGTGAACATCTCGTTCCCGGTGGGTGCGCTGATCACGGTGCGTGACGGCCAGCAGGTTGCCGTGGGTGAAGTTCTGGCGCGTATTCCGCAAGAATCGCAAAAGACCCGCGACATTACCGGCGGTCTGCCGCGTGTGGCCGAACTGTTCGAAGCTCGTTCGCCGAAGGACGCCGGCATGCTCGCCGACGTCACCGGTACGGTTTCGTTCGGCAAGGACACCAAGGGCAAGCAGCGTCTGGTCATCACCGACCTGGAAGGCGTGAGCCACGAGTTCCTGATTCCGAAGGAAAAGCAGGTTCTGGTGCACGACGGCCAGGTGGTGAACAAGGGCGAAATGATCGTGGACGGCCCGGCCGATCCCCACGACATCCTGCGCCTGCAAGGCATCGAGAAGCTGGCGACGTACATCGTCGACGAAGTGCAGGACGTTTACCGTCTGCAGGGCGTGAAGATCAACGACAAGCACATTGAAGTGATTGTTCGTCAGATGCTGCGTCGTGTGAACATCGTTGACGCTGGCGACACCGAGTTCATCCCGGGCGAGCAAGTCGAGCGCTCCGAGCTGCTCAACGAGAACGACCGCGTCACCGCTGCCGATCTGCGTCCGGCCTCGTACGACAACGTGCTGCTCGGTATCACGAAGGCCTCGCTGTCGACCGACTCGTTCATCTCGGCCGCTTCGTTCCAGGAGACCACCCGTGTCCTGACCGAAGCCGCCATCATGGGCAAGCGCGACGACCTGCGCGGCTTGAAGGAAAACGTCATCGTCGGCCGCCTCATCCCGGCGGGTACCGGCCTGGCTTACCACCATGCACGCCGCGACAAGGAACTGCTGGAGGCGGCGGAACGCGAAGCCGCTCGCCAGCAGGCCAACCCGTTCGAAGACGCACCGGTCACGGTGGGTTCGGACGCCGAGACGCCTGCTTCCGACGTGGGTACGGACGACGCCGCCGAATAAGCGGAACGCCCAGACAGGTTCCACCGCGAGGTTGCGGTGGAACCCGGAAAATCAAAAGGCCGCTGATGCAAATCAGCGGCCTTTTTACTTGCGAAGGAAAGGGTGCGGCAGGACTACTTGGGGGCCTGGGCGCGTGCGCGCTGGAAGACCGGTCCCCAGACCGGATGACCGGCTTCTGCGGGGGCGAGTTCGAACGCCGGATCCAGCACCAGGATGCGCGCGAAGCTGTCCTCACAAAGCTGGGTATAACGCGTCACGCAGTAGCTGAAAGCCTGAAGCTTGTAGGCTTCTATGCGCACCGCTTTGGACGAGGTGGCTAGCGCATCGGACCTGGCGACGCCACGGATGACTTCGCCGTAACGGCCGGCGCTGTACTGGTCGCGCACCTGCTGCAGCTCGGCCAGGGCTTCGGCCGTCGGAGGGCTCTCGGGTTGCGGTTTGGAGATGCCCGTGCAACCGGCCAGGAGGGCCGATACGCCAAGCAGACTGCTCAGGATGCGAATTTTCATGGCTTCCAAAGATGTAGGGTGGTGACGCAGTACGCTATCGTGCCACAGCCTGATGCGCTCGGACATTTTCGGCAATGTCCTTACCTTGCGGATTGGATAATATTCCGCCTAAATAGCCCCTGAACCCGTTTTGGCGCGCACGCGCAGCTTCGATGATGTCTACTCCCGCCGGCTTGTTGACGCCGCGTGGCCCCTTTTCCGGCGCCGCGCCGTTGGCCCTGCGCCCGTTGAGCGCCATCGCCGCCAGCGCGGCAGGCGGGGTGCCGGAGTCGCGCATCAAGCGGCTTCTGTCCGATCTGCTGCCTTCCCTCATCGCACTGCATGCGCAGGGAGAAATCTGTGGCGACATTTCGCTCGAAACGGTTGGCATGGACGAGGGCGCGCGCGCGCATCTGCTGCCTGAACTGGCGGTAGCGCGGTCGCGCCGATCCAGCCGGACGCCGGCCGCCGGCTTCGCGCCGTTCGAGCTGTACACCGATTCCATGGAATGGCCGCGCGGTCCCTGGTCGGACATCTACTCCCTGTGCGCCGTGGCGTACGCCCTGGTGCTCGGCAGCCGGCCGCCGCCGGCGCCGGAACGCCGCGCCCACGATGAATACGAAGCGCTCGCGGAAATGGGGCTGCCCAAGTACAGCCAGGACTTCCTCCGTGTCATCGACGCGGGCATGTCGATGGACACCAAGGCGCGGCCGCAGTCTTTGGCGGAGCTGGCCAGCCTGTTGGGTGTTGCGGCCTACGATGAGCCGGAAGCGCCCGAAGACGAATTGGATGAAGCGGCCAAGGTCGCGCCCGTGGCAGGTTTTCCGGAACGGCGCGAGCCCGCCCGCCGGCGGGGACCGCTGCTGTTCTGGCTGCTGATTCTGGCGCTCATCGGCGCGGGCATCTACGCGTGGTTCCAGTGGGGCAAGGGCACGCCCAACGCCCTCATCACCCGCTCCGAAGTCGTGCAGCCGAATCCGCCCGTCGTGCATCCCTTGCCGCAGACCCCAGCACCCGCGCCGCCACCGGCGCCGACGGCCACGCAGGCGCCCGCGGATCTGCCGTCGTTGACGGCCAGTGGCGCCGCGGCGGGGCAGCCAGCCGCGGCCGGGGCCGCCATCACGCCTGACTCGTCATCCGCAGGGGCGCAGTCGAATCCGGCCAATACCGCGGAGGCGCAGCCGGCGCCCGCTGCGCAGGAAGCGGCGCCGCCCGCTGCCGTCACTGAAGAAGCGCCAAAGCCCAAGCCGGTACCCGTCACTGTTCGGCTGGATATCCATCCCTGGGGTGAAGTCTGGATCAACGGCGTGGCGCGCGGCATCAGTCCGCCGGTCAAGGATCTCAAGCTGATTCCGGGCAAGTATCAGGTGGTCGTGCGCAACGCCGACCTGCCGCCCATGCGCATGACGCTCGAGGTCAAGCCGGGCAGGCCCGCAGTCATTTCGCACACCTTCCAGTAGGGAAGGCGGATTACACCTTCGGCAGGTGCAGGATGAACTCGGAGCCGACGCCGAGTTCGCTGTGCACTTCGATGCGTCCGCCGTGGCGTTTTGCCACGGTGTGCACAAAGGCCAGCCCCAACCCCGCGCCGCCGACATCCCCCCGCGTTTCAACGCCCACACGTGCAAAGGGCTCGAAGAGCCGGGCGACGTCCTGCGCGGCGATTCCCTGGCCCTGATCCTGGACGCGCACGCGCCAGAAGCCGGGCTGTTCGTCGATGCCGCACTCGACACGCGTGCCGTTGGCGCTGTACTTGATGGCGTTGTCGACCAGGTTGCACAGTGCGCGCATCAGCAGCGTCTGTTCGCCGCGGGTGTAGGCAACCGGCAGCGGCGCACGGGTCTCCAATGCGATTCCGCGCTTGTTGGCCGACGGCCAGAGATCGTCGACGGCGTCCTGCAGCAGGCCGCCCAGATCCAGTTCGATGGTGCTGATCGGCATCGATTCGGCACGCGTCAGATGCACGAAGTCATCGACCAGCGTGAGCGTGCGATTGGCCAGCATTGCAATGCGCTCGAGCGTGTCGTGCCGCACTTCCTGGTGCCCGCCGCTCTGCTGCCCGCCATCCCGCGACAACTCCACCAGCGCAAGAATCGAGCTTTGCGGCGCGCGCATGTCGTGCGAGATGAAGCGCAGCGTCTCTTCGCGTTGCCGCTCGGCCTGGCGAATGCTTGAGATGTCGGTCAGCGTGGCGACCGTCCCCGCGAACTGGCCCTCGGCCGTGTGGATGGGGGCGCATTTCAGGATCAGGTCGCGGCCGGCGCGGTCGCGAACTTCGAGGTCCGCGCTCCAGGGCGAGGTGGCGTCGGCGGGCGGGCGGCCGCTCAGCGCCTCGGCCACGCGCGTCCGCGCTGCCTCGTCGGCCAGGGTATGTTCAAGCAGGTGCGCCGCCGGCCGGCCGATGCGGGGCGGGCGGATGCCAAGCCGCTGGAAGAACATGATGGCGGCCTGGTTGCGAAATCGCACGCGGCCTTCCTGGTCGAACACCAGCGTCGCATCCGGCATGCCGTCGAGCCCGTCAGCCAGGAACCGCCGCAGGTTGCGCACGCGCGCCAGCGCGCGCCGAAGCTCACCCACCCGGCTCTCCAGCGATGCGCTCGGATTGGCGAGTTGCACGCGCGCTTCGTTCAGGATCGGCGGGTACTCGCGCTGCAGGCGCCGCAGCTCCGTGTCCATGTAGCGCAGCGCGGCTTCCTGGTTGCGCCAGCTCCAGAGCGGATAGCACAACGCCACGCCCGCCAACGCGGCTGTCGGCGCGAACCACAGATAGGCCTGGGCAAGCAGCAGCCACGAAGCCAGCGGGATGGCGGCAAGCAGCGCAAGGCTGACGACCAGCGCCTTCTTGGGCGCCAGGCGCCACAATGCCAGGCAGGCGAGCAACACCGGCAACAGCGCGAACAGCGCGCTCCACCAGGCCGGCGGCCGCTGGAACGCGATGTCGTCGCGCGCGGCCTGCAGGACATTGGCGATGATCTCCACGCCCGATATGCCGCTGACGTCGTGCGACACCGGCGTCGGATACTCGTCGCCCAGGCCCGTCGCCCAGGCGCCCACCAGCACATACTTGCCGCGCAGCTCCTCCGGCGGCAGGTCGCCCCGCAGCACGGAAAGGTATGAGACGGTCCGCACGTGGCCGGGCGGGCCGGCATACGGAATCAGGATGCGTCCGTCGGGGTTGGCGCGCTTGAGCAACCGTTGCGCGCGATCCGTCTCGCCACCGACCTCCAGCATCGAGATGGCCAGATGATTCCTGCGGTCGCCGGCAAATTGCGCGGTGAGGGCGGCTTCGCGCACTACGCCGTCCGGGTCGATGACCGCGTTGATGAAGCCGGTGGAAGCCGACGCCTGCGCCAGTTCGGGAATCGGCAGGCCGATGGCCGTCGGATTTTTCAGGCGGTCCAGGACCACCGGCAGCACGGTGTGCGCGTTGCGCCGAATGCTGTCCGCCAGGATGGCGTCATCGGCGGCGTTGACCTTGTCGGGTTCGGCAAAGATGAGATCCACGCCCACGGCTCGCACGCCCGCCAGCCGGTCGAGCATTGCAGCGTGGATGGCACGCCGCCACGGCCAGCGTCCCAGCGCGTCGATGCTCGCGTCGTCGATTGCCACGACCAGGATGCCGGGATCGGCCGGGCGGCCCGTCATCATGACCGCGCGGTCGTAGAAGACCTGGTCTAGACGGCCGAGGCCGTTGAATGTGCCGAGGAACGCGGCCAGCGCCGCCAGCGCCAACGTCAGCCACAGCCCGGACCGCCAGGACCGGTCGAGCGCGTCGGCGGGGTCGGCCATGGCGCTCGTCCTAGTATGCGGTCAGCGTCACAAGCCCGCCCGAGCCGCTGCCAACGCCAAGGCCATACGACGTCATCAACATGTTCGCGCCTTCAAAGGGGCGGACCGAATCCGCCCCGTGCAGGCCCAGGGCATCCACGGCGCGCACCGACACGTAGAACGTGCCCGGCCCCGGCGCGGAAAAGCGGATGTCATTGGCCGGAAAGCTGGCGGACGAAACGGGCAACGCGCCGTCGGCATCGCGCGAGACGCGCACCAGATAGCTTTGTGCGCCTTCGACCGGCGCAAAAGGCACCGACCATGTGCCGCCCGCGCGCACGGGTTCGCCCAATTGGGGCGCCGCCAACAGCGGGCGCACGTCCGACATGGCGCCGTCGGCGCCCACCGCGGCCCCATAGCCTTGTGCCACCGCGACCGGCTTGGCGGGCGAATCGCCGGGCGCATGCGCCTGCAGGCGCACGCTGCCCTCCAGCACTTCGCTATGAACGCCTTGCGCGGTGCTTTGAACACGGAAGCGCGTTCCCCGCACGCCCGTCACGGCGACCGGCGTGCGGATCTCAAATCGGCCCACGCCTTGACCTGCCGGCGCGACGCTCGATTCCAGGCTACCGCGCCGCACATTGATCACCGAATCCGTCAGCGCGGTTCCCTCGAACTGGCGCAGGCGCGTGAGGTCCACCGCGCCGTTGGACGGCAGCGTGAGCCGCGACCCATCGGCAAGCTGCAGCGTGACGAAACCATTGGGGGCGGTTTCCAGCGTGCTGCCTTCCGCCACCGGCGTTCCCGGCTGCACGGACTTGCCATTCAGACTGGCCTGCCCGCTGACATGCACGACCTGCGCCTGCGCGTCGCGCACCGGAATCATCGCCAGGGGAATGTGCAATTCCAATCCGATGGGCAGCAGTTCCGGGGTGACGACCTTGTTGAGCGTCTGCAGCCGGTTCCAGTTGGCCTGGTTGCGCGTGTACTGCGTGGCCAGTTCGATCAGCGTCTCGCCTTGGCGCACGCGATGAATGAAGTCGTCGCCCAATGCGCCGGCGGGCTGGCTGCTCG
The DNA here is from genome assembly GCF_002966795.1 of Achromobacter spanius. Lineage (GTDB taxonomy): Bacteria > Pseudomonadota > Gammaproteobacteria > Burkholderiales > Burkholderiaceae_B > Achromobacter > Achromobacter spanius_D. The sequence continues at coordinate 6,270,670 of NZ_CP023270.1, read as the reverse complement.
CGGGGGCGGTCAGCGTCATGCAGGAAACCAGGACAAGCAAAGAAAGCGCGCGGAAGCGGCTCATGGCAAACGATTCTCCAGGGAGACTTGCAGCGCCGCTACGGCGAGAGGTTCTGGCCGTCGTCGGACGGGCTGACCAGTTCGAGCCGGTAGCCAAGCGCATAAGAGGAGGTCAGGCGCACACCATGCTGGGGACGGAGTTGAAGCTTCTGCCGGATGTTCGACAGGTGAGTGTCCAACGTGCGCGAGGTGGCGGGGATTTCACGGTTCCAGACGCATTCGGCGAGCACGTCGCGCGACATGAGCCTGCCGACATTGCGAAAGAACAGCAGCGCCAGCTCGAATTCCTTCGGGGCCAGCGAAACGGCAACGTCATCCAGCGAAACGGTGCGCGCCGCGGGATCGACGCGGTACCGCGCGACGTCGATGGTTTGGTCGACGGGCTCGGCGATCTGGCTGCGGCGCAGCAGCGCCGCGACCCGCGCCAGCAGTTCCAGCGGACGCATCGGCTTGACGATGTAGTCGTCCGCGCCAGCGCGCAGGCCCTCGACCAGATCGTCCTCGGCGGACCGGTTGGTCAGGAATATCACGGGAATGCGCGCACCGATGTGTGCACGCAACCAGCGGACCACGTCGTCACCGTCGATGTCGGGCAGGTGCCAGTCCAGCAGCACCAGGTCATACGTTTCAGTGCGAAGGGCGGCGAGCAGATCCCGGCTCTGGTGATAGCTGGTGCAAGCATAGCCGGCGGCGGTCAGAACTTGCTGGATGCGCCGAGCCTGGTCCAGGTCGTCTTCCAGCGACGCGATTTTCATTGGACGAGTTCTCGCGAAAGTTGGCTGCGCAGGCGCGCATGTGGCGACCTAGCAAAACGAAAGGGGGGATTTATGTAAACGAATGATAACTCGGGAAAACCCTTCGGCGGCTACGTTATGGCAAGAACTGTCAAACATTGCAAAGTTGACGAATCTTGACTGGAGTTGTTGCGTTACCGAGCGCCACACTGTTCCAACGATGTCACCAGCCGCGACACAGCTGGCGGTGCAAGGGGAGGAAATGCAGACCGGAAGAGATATGAATCAATTGCGCATACTTGTGATGTCACCGGACGAAACCGTGCGCGGTTCGTCCGTGTCCACCTTGTTGCTGGCCGGCATCTCGGCCCGCGGCTGCTCGACTTCGCTGGAATTGTTCGGCCTTCTCAGCGGCGGCCAACACGACGCCGTGGTGCTGGACCTCGGCGCGTCGGGCGAAATCGGTTACGCCCTGATTGCGCGCCTGCATGGCTCCGCGCCGCTGGGCGTTGTGGTCGTCGGCAAGGGCATGACCGTGGACAGCCGCCTGCGCTGCCTTCAGAGCGGCGCGGATGCCTGTCTGCCCGAGCCCCAGGACCCGCGCGAATTGGTGGGCATCCTGCTGGCGCTCGCGCGTCGCCTGCCAGCGGTTGCCGATCCCGCCGAACAGCACGATTCGGGCAGCGGCCACTGGGAGCTGCACGACCAAGGGTGGACGCTGGCCGCCCCGACCGGCGTAACGCTGTCGCTGTCCGCCAACGAGCGTCTCATCATTCGCGCCCTGCTGAACGTGGCGGGCAAGGCCGTTGACCGTGGGGCCCTCGGAAATGAATTGCAGGTGGAAGGGGGCGCTGCACGCGCCAGCAGCGCTCGCAGCATCGACGTGATTGTCAGCCGGCTGCGGCGCAAGGCCGAACAGGCCGGCGTGGTGTTGCCGATCCGCACGGTCTATGGCAGCGGCTATCTTTTTACAGACCGCTAACCGCGCAGGCTGTACACTTTGCGATCAACGCCAGAGGGCAGGGATTGCCCGAATAGGGTGTCGCGGTCGACAACTCGTCCCGCTCCCGGATCTGCCTTTTACGTGGCCCCAATTTTCGCCAGCGGCTGCTAAAAGCCCCGCTTTTCGCACCAACTTGCCGCTGCGCGACACTTACAAAAAACTTTGACAGCAGCCCTTCATCTCAGTTATGCTAAAGGGCTTACTGCTTTATTTCGCGCGCAAAATCCGCACGCTCAGGCAGACAGTTCAGGAACAAGACCCAAAGGCGCGTCACGAACCTTTGGCCTTGCCCCAGTTAGTACCAACTGTTTTTCTGGCTGCACCCGGTTTTGTGCGTTTGTCATGGTTTGTTGGCAAGCCCGCTCTTTTACGTATTTGAACGTTTGAGGCGGTTTTGCGCGAACTGCCTTCTCCGAAAGCTCACCCGCTCCAGGAGACGAGTACGTAAGTACTTACCAGTGGTACGTAAAAGGGATTTCAAAGGTCATGCCTACCATTAGCCAACTCGTGCGCAAGCCGCGCGAAGTCAGCATCATCAAAAGCAAGAGCCCCGCGCTCGAAAACTGCCCGCAACGCCGCGGCGTGTGCACTCGCGTGTACACCACCACCCCCAAGAAGCCGAACTCCGCTCTGCGTAAGGTTGCCAAAGTGCGTCTGACCAACGGTTACGAAGTCATTTCGTACATCGGCGGTGAAGGCCACAACCTGCAAGAGCACTCGGTGGTTCTGGTGCGTGGCGGCCGTGTGAAGGACTTGCCCGGTGTGCGTTATCACATCGTGCGCGGTTCCCTTGACCTGCAAGGCGTCAAGGACCGTAAGCAAGCCCGCTCGAAGTACGGCGCCAAGCGCCCGAAGAAGGCTTAATAGCAAGTCGGCAGTACCCCCACGTGACGGAAGTCCGTCACCAGGGAAGTGCGACCGCGCCATCCAGATGATGGGAAGGTGCGCGGCACGTAAGGGGTCGTCCCAATGGACGGCCATGGCCGTGTAATGAAACACGGTTCAACTGAACAGACACAAGGAAGCAACAATGCCCCGTCGTCGCGAAGTACCCAAGCGCGAGATTCTGCCCGATCCCAAGTTCGGCAGCGTCGAGCTCGCCAAGTTCATGAACGTCGTCATGCTGGACGGCAAGAAGGCCGTCGCCGAGCGCATCGTTTACGGCGCCCTCGAGCAAGTCTCCACCAAGACCGGCAAAGAGCCGATCGAAGTGTTCAGCCTGGCGATCAACAACATCAAGCCGATCGTCGAAGTGAAGAGCCGCCGCGTTGGCGGTGCCAACTACCAAGTGCCGGTTGAAGTGCGCCCCGTGCGCCGCCTGGCCCTGGCTATGCGTTGGCTCCGTGAAGCCGCCAAGAAGCGTGGCGAGAAGTCGATGGATCTGCGTCTTGCTGGCGAACTGATCGACGCCTCCGAAGGTCGTGGCGCCGCGATGAAGAAGCGCGAAGACACGCACAAGATGGCAGAGGCCAACAAGGCCTTCAGCCATTTCCGCTGGTAATTTAAGGACTAATCCACCATGGCCCGCAAAACCCCGATCGAGCGCTATCGCAACATTGGTATCTCTGCGCACATCGATGCAGGGAAGACCACCACGACCGAACGTATCCTGTTCTATACCGGCGTCAATCACAAGATTGGCGAAGTGCATGATGGCGCAGCCACCATGGACTGGATGGAGCAAGAGCAAGAGCGTGGCATCACCATTACGTCGGCTGCTACGACGGCGTTTTGGCGTGGCATGGCCGGCAATTACCCCGAGCACCGCATCAACATCATCGACACCCCGGGACACGTGGACTTCACCATCGAGGTGGAACGTTCCATGCGCGTCCTGGACGGTGCTTGCATGGTCTATTGCGCGGTGGGCGGTGTTCAGCCCCAGTCCGAAACCGTGTGGCGTCAAGCCAACAAGTACGGCGTGCCGCGTCTGGCCTTCGTCAACAAGATGGACCGCACCGGCGCCAACTTCTTCAAGGTCTATGACCAGCTGAAGAACCGCCTGCGCGCCAATCCTGTGCCGATCGTCATTCCCATCGGCGCCGAAGACACGTTCCAAGGCGTGGTCGACCTGGTCAAGATGAAGGCGATCATTTGGGACGAAGCCAGCCAAGGCACCAAGTTCGACTACAAGGACGTTCCGGCCGAGCTGGAAGGTCTGGCGAACGAATGGCGTGAAAAGCTGGTTGAAGCCGCCGCTGAGTCGTCGGAAGAGCTGATGAACAAGTACCTGGAAACGGGTTCCTTGGAAGAAGCCGAAATCAACCTGGCCATCCGTCAACGCACCATCGCTGGCGAAATCCAGCCGATGCTGTGCGGCACCGCCTTCAAGAACAAGGGCGTGCAGCGCATGCTGGACGCGGTCATCGACTACCTGCCTTCGCCCGTGGACATTCCCCCGGTCGACGGCCAGGACGACGATGGCAATGCGATCAAGCGCAATGCTGACGACTCCGAGAAGTTCTCGGCCCTGGCATTCAAGCTGATGAGCGATCCGTTCGTGGGTCAATTGACCTTCGTGCGTGTGTACTCGGGCGTCCTGAAGTCGGGCGATACGGTCTACAACCCCATCAAGGGCAAGAAGGAACGTATCGGCCGCATTCTGCAGATGCACGCGAACAACCGCGAAGAAATCAAGGAAGTGTTGGCAGGCGACATCGCCGCCGTGGTCGGCCTGAAGGACGTGACCACCGGCGAAACGCTGTGCGACATCGACTCCCACATCCTGCTCGAACGCATGATTTTCCCGGAGCCCGTGATTTCGCAGGCCGTCGAACCCAAGTCGAAGGCTGACCAGGAAAAGATGGGTCTGGCGCTGTCGCGTCTGGCTCAGGAAGATCCGTCGTTCCGCGTGCGCAGCGACGAAGAATCCGGCCAAACCATCATTTCCGGCATGGGCGAGCTCCACCTGGAAATTCTGGTCGACCGCATGAAGCGCGAATTCGGCGTGGAAGCCAACGTCGGCAAGCCGCAAGTGGCCTACCGCGAAACCATCCGCAAGGTCTGCGAAGAAGTCGAAGGCAAGTTCGTCAAGCAGTCGGGCGGTCGTGGTCAGTACGGTCACGTGGTGCTGAAGGTCGAGCCCCTGGCTCCTGGCGGTGGCTACGAATTCGTGGACGCCATCAAGGGCGGTGTGGTTCCTCGCGAATACATCCCCGCGGTGGACAAGGGCATCCAGGAAACGCTGCCTTCGGGCATCCTGGCCGGCTACCCGGTCGTGGACGTCAAGGTCACGCTGTTCTTCGGTTCGTACCACGACGTGGACTCGAACGAAAACGCGTTCAAGATGGCCGGTTCGATGGCATTCAAGGAAGGCATGCGCAAGGCTAGCCCCGTGCTGCTGGAACCGATGATGGCCGTCGAAGTCGAAACGCCGGAAGACTACGCTGGCACCGTGATGGGCGATCTGTCCTCGCGGCGCGGCATGGTCCAAGGCATGGACGACATGGTTGGCGGTGGCAAGACCATCAAGGCTGAAGTGCCCCTGGCCGAGATGTTCGGTTACGCCACGAACCTGCGTTCGCTGACGCAAGGCCGTGCAACGTACACGATGGAATTCAAGCATTACTCCGAGGCTCCCAAGAACGTCGCTGACGAAGTCATCGCCGCTCGGGCCAAGTAAATAACCCTTGCCGGGTCCGTCCAACCGGACGGCCCCGGCGGAAATCAAGTTTCCTTGAAAGTCAAAGGATAGAGATCATGGCAAAAGGCAAGTTTGAACGTACCAAGCCGCACGTGAACGTGGGTACGATTGGTCACGTTGACCACGGCAAAACGACGTTGACGGCGGCGATCACGACCGTTCTGTCGAACAAGTTCGGCGGCGAAGCCAAGGGCTACGACCAGATCGATGCGACTCCTGAAGAAAAGGCTCGCGGCATCACGATCAACACGGCTCACGTCGAGTACGAAACGGAAGCGCGTCACTATGCGCACGTTGACTGCCCGGGCCACGCTGACTACGTCAAGAACATGATCACGGGCGCCGCCCAGATGGACGGCGCGATCCTGGTCGTGTCGGCCGCTGACGGCCCGATGCCGCAAACGCGCGAGCACATCCTGCTGAGCCGCCAGGTTGGCGTGCCGTACATCATCGTCTTCCTGAACAAGGCTGACATGGTTGACGACGCCGAGCTGCTCGAGCTGGTGGAAATGGAAGTTCGCGAACTGTTGTCCAAGTACGACTTCCCGGGCGACGACACCCCGATCGTCAAGGGTTCGGCCAAGCTGGCGCTGGAAGGCGACAAGGGCGAACTGGGCGAGCAAGCCATCATGGCGCTGGCCGCTGCGCTGGACTCGTACATCCCGACGCCTGAACGTGCCGTTGACGGCGCGTTCCTGATGCCGGTTGAAGACGTGTTCTCGATCTCGGGTCGCGGCACCGTGGTGACCGGCCGTATCGAACGCGGCATCATCAAGGTCGGCGAAGAACTCGAAATTGTCGGTCTGGTGCCGACGGTCAAGACGACTTGCACCGGCGTGGAAATGTTCCGCAAGCTGCTGGACCAAGGTCAAGCCGGCGACAACGTGGGCATCCTGCTGCGCGGCACCAAGCGTGAAGACGTCCAGCGCGGTCAAGTTCTGGCCAAGCCGGGCTCGATCACCCCGCACACGGACTTCACGTCCGAGGTCTACATCCTGTCCAAGGAAGAAGGCGGCCGTCACACCCCGTTCTTCCAAGGCTATCGTCCCCAGTTCTACTTCCGCACGACGGACGTGACGGGCACGATCGAACTGCCGGCCGACAAGGAAATGGTCCTGCCGGGCGACAACGTGGCCATGACGGTCAAGCTGTTGGCCCCCATCGCCATGGAAGAAGGCCTGCGTTTCGCCATCCGTGAAGGCGGTCGTACCGTCGGCGCCGGCGTCGTCGCCAAGATCCTGAAGTAATTCGGATCTACTAAGCAGCACATATCCAGCGAGGGCGTGATCCCGCCCTCGCGTCTCGTTCTTTAGGAAACGCCATGAAAAACCAAAAGATCCGCATCCGCTTGAAAGCCTTCGATTACAAGCTGATCGATCAATCGGCCGCCGAAATCGTCGACACCGCCAAGCGCACGGGCGCTGTCGTCCGCGGTCCGGTGCCGCTGCCCACGCGTATCCGTCGCTATGACGTCCTGCGTTCGCCGCACGTCAACAAGACGTCGCGCGACCAGTTCGAAATCCGTACCCATCAGCGCCTGATGGACATCGTTGATCCCACCGACAAGACCGTTGACGCCCTGATGCGTCTGGACCTGCCGGCCGGCGTCGACGTCGAAATCGCGCTGCAGTAAGACGCTCCGAGCCTGCTACCTTCGCCGGCAGGTTCGTAAAGATGGCCGCATTCCCTTGGGATTGCGGCCATTTTGTTTTGGGCTCCGGGCATGTGAGCATGCGCTCACTACCGGTGTAGCCAACGCTGCATGGCCTTGCGCATCCTGACGCAAGAAACCGTGGCAAAAATGCCCACCGCGACATGCCCCGAATCCGCTAAGTGCTTGTGCCGCTTAGAAAAAACATGCTAATATGCGAAGCTTGCCATTTTGTGGCAAGTCTAACTATGGACAAAGCGTAAGCCACCCTGCTGTGTGAGGGCGCCGCGCCTAGGCCAGGTTGAACATAGTCGTAGGGCAAAGGCCGTTACCTTTTGCCTGATTAGCCCCGACCAATCGCAGTCGGGAATGGAGAAAACGATGTCGAATTCGACACCCACGCCCGCCGCTCACCGGCTGGGGCTGGTGGGTCGCAAGGTCGGCATGACCCGCATTTTTACCGAGGAAGGTGAATCCATCCCGGTGACCGTGCTGGACGTGTCCAACAACCGCGTGACCCAAGTTAAGTCGCTGGAAACCGACGGCTACGCCGCTATCCAGGTGGCTTATGGCACTCGTCGTGCCTCGCGTGTGGCTCAGCCGCAAACGGGCCACTACGCCAAAGCCGGCGCTGAAGCCGGCAGCATCCTCAAAGAATTCCGCCTTGATCCCGCTCGCGCCGCTGAATTTGCGGCCGGTTCCGTGATCGCCGTGGAATCCGTGTTCGAAGCCGGCCAACAGGTCGACGTCACGGGCACGACCATTGGTAAAGGCTTCGCCGGTACCATCAAGCGTCACAACTTCGGTTCGCAGCGCGCGTCGCACGGTAACTCCCGTTCGCACCGCGTTCCCGGCTCGATTGGTCAAGCACAAGATCCGGGTCGTATTTTCCCGGGTAAGCGCATGGCTGGTCACCTGGGTGACGTCACCCGCACCGTTCAAAACCTCGACGTCGTTCGCGTTGACGTTGAGCGCGGCCTGCTGCTGGTCAAGGGCGCTGTCCCCGGCCACGCTGGCGCGGACATCGTTGTGCGCCCGGCCATCAAGGCCCCGGCCAAGAAGGGAGCGTAAGTAAATGGATCTCAAGCTCCTGAACGACCAAGGTCAGGCCGCTGCTACGTTCAGCGCGCCCGACACGATCTTCGGCCGTGACTTCAACGAAGCGCTGATTCACCAGATCGTCGTGGCTTTCCAAGCCAACGCGCGTTCCGGCAATCGTGCTCAGAAGGACCGTACGGAAGTCAAGCACTCCACCAAGAAGCCCTGGCGCCAAAAGGGTACCGGCCGCGCTCGCGCCGGTATGACTTCGTCGCCGCTGTGGCGTGGCGGTGGTCGGACTTTCCCGAACTCGCCCGAAGAGAACTTCAGCCAGAAGGTCAACAAGAAGATGTACCGCGCCGGGATCCGTTCGATCCTGTCGCAGCTCGCTCGCGAAGACCGCATCGCCGTTGTTGAATCGTTTGATCTGGAATCGCCCAAGACCAAGGCTGCCGCTGCAAAGCTGAAGAGCCTGGGCCTGGACTCGGTCCTGATCATCACCGACAGCGTTGATGAAAATGTTTACCTCGCCACCCGCAACCTGCCGCACGTTGCTGTTGTCGAGCCCCGTTATGCCGATCCGTTGTCGCTGGTCCACTACAAGAAAGTGCTGATCACCAAGCCGGCCATCGCTCAACTCGAGGAGATGCTGGGATGAACGCTGAACGCTTGATGCAAGTCATTCTGGCTCCGATCGTGACCGAAAAGGCCACGTTCGTCGCTGAGAAGAATCAGCAAGTCGCTTTCCGTGTCGTGGCTGACGCTACCAAGCCGGAAATCAAGGCTGCCGTCGAACTGCTCTTCAAGGTGCAGGTCGAGTCCGTGCAGGTCCTCAACCGTAAGGGCAAAGTCAAGCGCTTTGGCCGATTCGTTGGCCGTCGCCGTAATGAGCGCAAGGCTTACGTCTCGCTCAAGGACGGCCAGGAAATCGACTTTGCGGAGGTGAAGTAAATGGCCCTCGTAAAAGTTAAGCCGACTTCGGCTGGCCGCCGTGGCATGGTGAAGGTTGTTAGCCCGAACCTGCACAAGGGTGAGCCCTACGCGCCGCTGCTCGAAAAGAAGACCCGTGGTTCTGGCCGTAACAACAACGGTCACATCACGATCCGTCATCGTGGCGGTGGTCACAAGCAGCACTACCGTATCGTCGACTTCCGTCGCGATAAGGACGGCATCCCGGCAAAGGTCGAGCGTCTGGAATATGACCCCAACCGTACGGCGCACATCGCTCTGCTGTGCTACGCCGACGGCGAACGTCGTTACATCATCGCTCCCCGTGGCCTGGAAGTCGGTGCGACCGTTGTGTCCGGCACTGATGCTCCGATCCGCGCTGGCAACACGCTGCCGATCCGCAACATCCCGGTCGGTACGACGATCCACTGCGTCGAAATGCTCCCCGGCAAGGGTGCCCAGATGGTCCGCTCGGCCGGCGCTTCCGCCGTCCTGCTGGCTCGCGAAGGCATCTACGCTCAGGTGCGTCTGCGCTCGGGTGAAGTCCGCCGTGTGCATATCGAATGCCGCGCCACCATCGGTGAAGTCGGTAACGAAGAACACAGCCTGCGCCAAATTGGCAAGGCCGGTGCAATGCGTTGGCGCGGTGTCCGCCCGACCGTTCGTGGCGTTGCCATGAACCCGGTGGATCACCCGCACGGTGGCGGCGAAGGCCGTACCGGTGAAGCACGCGAGCCGGTCAGCCCGTGGGGCACTCCGTCGAAGGGTTTCAAGACCCGTCGCAACAAGCGGACGAACAATATGATCGTCCAACGGCGCAAGCGCAAGTAAGAGGCGAACACTATGTCACGTTCGATCAAGAAAGGCCCGTTTGTCGATGCTCACCTGATCAAAAAGGTGGACACGGCCGTTGCGGGCAAAGACAAGAAGCCGATCAAGACCTGGTCGCGTCGTTCCACGATCCTGCCCGAGTTCATCGGTCTGACGATCGCTGTGCACAACGGCAAGCAGCATGTTCCCGTTTACATCAACGAGAACATGGTCGGTCACAAGCTGGGCGAGTTCGCGCTGACCCGTACGTTCAAGGGTCACGCCGCGGACAAGAAGGCGAAGAGGTAAGCGATGGAAACTACTGCCATTATCCGTGGGGTTCACATCTCCGCTCAGAAGACCCGTTTGGTTGCGGACTTGATCCGTGGTCAGAAGGTCGGCCGTGCGCTGGAAATCCTCACCTTCTCGCCGAAGAAGGCTGCCGTCATCCTGAAGAAGGCTGTCGAGTCCGCCATCGCCAACGCCGAGCACAACGACGGCGCCGACATCGACGAACTGAAAGTCACCACGATTTTTGTGGACAAGGCTCAGTCGATGAAGCGCTTCTCCGCTCGCGCCAAGGGCCGCGGCAACCGTATCGAGAAGCAGACCTGCCACATCACGGTCAAGGTCGGAGCTTAAGGAGTCACGATGGGTCAGAAAATTCACCCCACTGGGTTCCGTCTCGCGGTCACCCGTAATTGGTCCTCGCGTTGGTTCGCCGACGACAAGGCCTTCGGCACGATGCTGGCCGAAGACATTCGCGTTCGCGAGTACCTGAAGAAGAAGCTCAAGAGCGCCTCCGTTGGTCGCGTGATCATCGAGCGTCCCGCCAAGAATGCCCGCATCACCGTCTACTCGGCTCGTCCGGGCGTGGTGATCGGCAAGCGCGGCGAAGACATCGAAAGCCTGAAGGCTGATCTGCAGCGTCTGATGGGCGTGCCCGTGCACGTCAACATCGAAGAAATCCGCAAGCCGGAAACCGATGCTCAACTGATCGCCGACTCGATCTCGCAACAGCTCGAGAAGCGCATCATGTTCCGCCGCGCCATGAAGCGCGCGATGCAGAACGCGATGCGTCTGGGTGCCCAAGGCATCAAGATCATGAGCTCGGGCCGTCTGAACGGTATCGAAATTGCCCGCACCGAGTGGTATCGCGAAGGCCGTGTGCCGCTGCACACCCTCAAGGCCAACATCGACTACGGCACCTCCGAAGCCCACACCACGTACGGTGTGATCGGCATCAAGGTCTGGGTCTACAAGGGCGACATGCTGGCCAACGGCGAATTGCCGCCGGAAACCGCAGCCCCGCGTGAAGAAGAACGTCGTCCGCGCCGCGCTCCGCGTGGCGATCGTCCGGACGGTGCTCGCACCGGTCGTCCGGGTGGTCGTGGCCGCGCTCCCCGCAAGGCGGATGCTGCTCCGGCGCCTGAAGGAGAATAACCATGCTGCAACCCTCGCGCAGAAAGTATCGCAAAGAGCAGAAGGGCCGCAACACCGGTCTGGCGACTCGTGGCACCCACGTGTCGTTCGGCGAGTTCGGCCTGAAGGCTACCGGCCGTGGCCGTCTGACCGCCCGTCAGATCGAAGCTGCTCGTCGCGCCATCAATCGTCACATCAAGCGTGGCGGCCGTATCTGGATTCGCATTTTCCCGGATAAGCCCATCTCGCAGAAGCCTGCCGAAGTCCGTATGGGTAACGGTAAGGGCAACCCGGAGTACTGGGTTGCTGAAATCCAGCCCGGCAAGGTGCTCTACGAAATGGAAGGGGTTAGCGAAGAGCTCGCGCGTGAAGCTTTCCGCCTGGCCGCTGCCAAGCTGCCGATTTCGACCACGTTCGTCGCGCGTCATATCGGTGCTTAAGGAGTACTAACATGAAAGCTAGCGAACTCCGTTCGAAAGACGCCGCTGAGCTCGGCAAAGAGCTCGAAAGCCTGCTGAAGGCCCAATTCGGTCTGCGCATGCAGAAAGCCACGCAGCAACTGGCCAACACCAGCCAGCTGCGCAACGTGCGTCGCGACATCGCTCGCGTCCGCACCTTGCTGACCGAGAAGGCAGGGAAATAAAGATGAGCGAAACTCAAAACACCCAAGTGGCCAAGCGCCAGCGTACGCTGGTTGGCAAGGTCGTCAGCAACAAGATGGACAAGACTGTCGTCGTTCTGGTTGAGCGCCGCGTCAAGCACCCCATCTTTGGCAAGATCATCATGCGCTCCGCGAAGTACAAGGCGCACGATGAATCGAACCAGTACAACGAAGGCGATACGGTTGAAATCGCTGAAGGCCGTCCCATCTCGCGCTCGAAGTCGTGGCGTGTGGTGCGTCTGGTTGAAGCCGCACGTATCATCTAAGTGAAAGCTGCACCTCGGAACGGTTCGCCGTTCTGATATAAAACGGCAAGGGCCAAAACCCTTGCCGTTTTTTTATGTCTCGCATCTGGGAAATCTGAAGGGAAGGATGTTCAGCTTCAGCAAATCAGTTCGTATTGCCGCCGTCGCGTGCGGGATGGCATTGGCCGTCGGCGCCGCGTTCGCGCAGGAGCAAGCCGGGCCCGTGCCGCCGACCGCGGCACCGAATTCCCCGCCATCTCCGATGGACGCCACGACGCTTGGCAAGCAATTGCTGAACGCCGGGCCGGATCCGCGGGTTCAATTGGACGGACGGTCCCGCGATCATGCCGCCATCTTCGGCACCGATGACGAGAACGAACAGGGCTTGCTGGACCAGGAACGCGCACTGCAGGCACAGCGAGACCAGTTGAAGGTGCTGGAACGCGTGCTGAACGCGCCGCCGCCGAACGCGGACCCCCACCCGCCCGCCATGATTCCGCTGACCTCCGGCGGTCAGATGACCATGCCGCCGTTGATGCCTACGCCATCGGGGTCTCAACTGAATCGGGGCAGCAATCAGGCGCAGCGCAGCGTGGACGACATGCAGCGCCGCGTCGATGAAATGCGGCGCGGGGCCGATACGCTCAGACAGGGCGGAAGGTAGCCAAGGGATTCTGGAGGGCGCCAGACGCGCGAAGGCATTGCCCCGAATCGCCTACGGGCGTCTTGCAAACTCCCGCAGCCGTCCGGCTACCCCGGTCGGAAAGTAATACACCGACAGCACGAACAGAATCCCTAGCCAGAGCAGCCAGCGGTCCGGCTCGAACAGCAGGGCCAGCGGGGGGATGCCCGCCACGACTTCATGCACGGCATGCAGGCCGTCCTGCAGATAGCTCTGCGCGAACACGAACAGACTTGCGCCGACCACCGCGCCGTACATGGTGCCCATCCCGCCGATCACGACCATCAGCAGGATGTTGAGCATGATCTCGAACGACAAGGTCGTGTCCGGGCCGTTATAGCGCAGCCAAAGCGCGTACAGCGCGCCAGCCAGCGTTGCGAAGGCCGCAGCAAGCAGGTTCGATAGGCTGCGGTACAGCACGGTGCGATAGCCGATCGCTTCAGCGCGGAAGGGGTTTTCGCGGATGGCCTGCAGCACTCGGCCGAATGGCGAATTCACGATGCGCAGCAGCATCAGGAAGAGCACGACGCAGACCGCCGCGATCAGGTAATAGGTGATGATCCGCCCGTCCACCGTGACGCCAAACAGGGGTTCCGACAACGGGCGAAACGCGGGCCTCAACATCTGCGGGACCTTGAAGTTCAGTCCGTCCTCGCCGCCAGTCAGTTCCGACAACTGCGACACCAACGTCTGAAACGCCGCGGCCACCGCCAGCGTGATCATTGCGTAGAAGATTGCGCGCACGCGCAGGCTGGCCAGGCCAATCAGCAAGGCGAATGCGAGCGACACGGCCAGGCCGGCCGCCGTCCCGGCAAACACCGCCGTCCAGCCGGGTTCCATGCGTATGCTGGCGATCGCCACGCCGTATGCACCGATACCGAAGAACATGGTGTGCGCAAAGCTGACGATGCCGGTGTAGCCCAGCAGCAGGTCGTAGCTGGCAACCAGCACGATGAAGACGAGGATCTTTGCCGCGACGGCCAAAGCCTTGGGGCCGGGAAACAGGAACGGCGCCGCGGCCAGCGCGGCCACGATCGCCATGAGCAGCAGCGCCAGGATCGCGCTGCGCGGAGGGTCGCCGGAAAGCAGGCGAAACGGCATGTCGGCGGCTCCTAGCGGTTCGTGACGGGATACACGCCTTGCGGGCGCCACAACAGAATGGCAACCATCAGCGCGATGTTCGAGAAGAGGGCGGCCTTGGGCATCAGAAAGCCGGTGTAGTTGGCCATCAGCCCGACCAGCAGCGCGCCGATCAGGCAGCCCACCGTGGAGCCCAGGCCGCCGATCATGATGACGATGAAGATCAGCACGTTCACCTGCGCGCCAAGCTGCGGCACGATCGATTGCTGGTACATCCCCCACAGCACACCGCCCAGGCCGGCCAGCATGGACCCGGCCACGAACACCCCGACAAAGAGATGCCGGATCCGGTAGCCCAGGCTTTCGACCATTTCGCGGTCCTCGACGCCGGCGCGGATCAAGAGACCAAGCTTGGTGCGGTTCAGCACCCACAGCATGCCGCCCAACACGATCAATCCGACCACGAGCGCCACGACGCGATACTTCTCGATGGCGGCATCGCCCAGCAGGAACGCGCCGCGCAGGGATTCGGGCAATGGCAGCGTGATCGCTTGCGGCCCCCACATCATCTTGATGATCTCTTCGCCGATGATCATGCCGCCCATGGTGATGAGGATCTGCTTCAGATGCTGGCCATAGACCGGCCGCACGATCACGCGCTCGAACGCCAGACCCACGGCGCCCGCCACCAGCATGCCCACGATCATGGCTGGCAGCACCGCGACCAGATTGGTCCACAGGCTGCCAGACTGCGTCCAGTCCGCCATGGAACCCAGCACGGTGGCAGCCATGTAAGCGCCGATGGCAATGAACAGGCCGTGGCCGAAGTTCAGGACGTCCATCAGGCCGAAGACGAGCGTCATGCCTGAGGCGACGATGAAGATGATCATGCCCATCGCCAAGCCGGCGAACGTGAGCGTGACCCAGGTGGAAAACGACCCGACCAGGGGCAGCGCAATGACCGCCAGCGCCAGCACCAGCAGCACAGGCAGCAGGTCGGCGCGTGCGCGCGGCAGCGGCGCTTCGATGTCCAGCGTGCTCATTGATGGCTTCCCAGAGAGAGGCCCAACAGGCGCGTCTGCAACGCCTCGTCGGCGGCCAGGTCGGCCATGGCGCCTGCGTGCACCACCTGGCCGTTGTCCATGATCGCCGCGTAGTCGCCAACGCGGCGGGCGAAGTTGAAGTTCTGCTCGACCAGCAGGATGGTGGTGCTGGACTGCTTGAGTTCGATGAATGCGTCGATCATGTTCTGAATGATGGCTGGCGCCAGGCCCTTGCTTGGTTCGTCGACCAGCAGCAGGCGCCGGGGCTCGATGATCGCGCGCGCCATGGCCAGCATCTGCTTCTGTCCGCCCGACAGCTTGCCGGCGGGATGCAGCCAGAATTTCTTCAGCGCGGGAAAGAACCCGAAGATCCACTCCAGCCGCGCGGTATCCAGTTGCGCGGCATTCCTGGCGAGGCGGGCCGCGAGCAGGATGTTCTCCTTCACGGACAGGTCACCGAAGATGCCCATGTTCTCGGGCACGTAGGCCATGCCCATGCGCGCCATGTCGGGCGGCGACGTGCGCGTGCCGGGTCCGCCGATCGGCTTGCCGTCCAGACAGACCTGACCCTGCGACGCGCGCCACAATCCCATGATGGTGCGCAGCGTCGTCGTCTTGCCCGCGCCATTGCGCCCGAGCAGCATGGTGACCGCCGAGGCGGGCACGGACAGGTTCACGCCGTGCAGGATGTGATACGCGCCGATGTGCGTGTGCACGTCCTTCAGTTCCAGGAGCGGATGCGCCGTCATGCCGCCTCCGGCGCGCTGATGCCCAGGTAGGCTTGCTGCACGATGGGCGAGGCGATCACGGTGGCCGGATCGCCATCGGCCATCAGCCGCCCGTTGTGCAGCACGACGATGCGGTCGGCCAATTCGCGCACGACATCCATCTTGTGTTCGACCAGCAGGATGGTCTTGGAAGTGTCGGCCTTCAATTCGCGGATGAGGTCCAGCACGATGGGCACGTCGTCCACGCTCATGCCGGCAGTAGGTTCGTCGAACATGAATACCGAGGGTTCCAGCGCGATGAGCATGGCGATCTCCAGCTTGCGCTGGTCGCCATGCGGCAGATCGGCGGCAGGGTCGTCACGGCGCGCCGCCAGCCGCGTGCGCGCGAGCAGCGCGTCGGCGCGGTCCATGAGGCCGCGGTCGTCGCGCCACGTGCGCCAGAACCGGATGTGGCGCCACCCCATGCCCTGCTGCCGCGACTGCAGGGCAAGCCGCACGTTCTCGTGAACGCTCAGCCGCGGGAACAGCTGCGTGAGCTGGAACGCGCGCCCCAGTCCCGCGTGCATGCGGGCCGGCGCCGGCAGCTTGGTCAGGTCGCGTCCGTTCAACCTGACCGTTCCGGCGCTGGCGCGAAGCTGGCCCGAGATCAGGTTGAAGTACGTGGTCTTGCCGGCGCCGTTCGGGCCGACGATGGCGGTCAAGGTGCCAGGCGTGTAGGCGCAGCTGACGTCATTGACCGCCACATGACCGCCAAAGCGCACGGTAAGCGAATGGGTTTCAAGCATGAGCGATGGGATTCAGCGCTTGTTCTGGATCGGCACGGCCATCTGGTCCGGCGTGATTTCCTTGACCAGGTCCTGGACCGCCCACGGCACCGACGGATCGTTCTTGATCCGGAAGTGGTACATCGACTGCATGGCCTGGTGATCCTCGGGCCGGAACGTCATCTTGCCTTTGGGCGTATCGAAGCTCATGCCTTCCATCGCCTTGATGAGCTTGTCGGTGTCCGAATCGCCGCCGGTCTTGTTCAAGGCCGCAACGATCGCGATGCCCGACGCCATGCCGCCCGCCGTGAAGAAATCGGGCGGCTGGCCGAAGCGCTTCTGATGCTCGGCCACGAGCCAGTCGTTGACCGGGTTCTTGGGGATGCCGTAGTAGTAATACGTGGCGCCTTCCATGCCCGCCAGGGATTTGAGGGGCGTCATGGCGGTGAGCGTGTTGCCGCCCGTGGCGATCTCGATGCCGTAGCGCTTGGGATCCAGATCGGCGATCTTGAACGGATTGCCGGCGCCGGCCCACAGAATGAAGATGATCTTGCGGCCCGGCTTGTCCTTCAGCGCGTCGAACAGCCGCTGCGCGCCGGCCGTGAAGTCGGTCGCGTTGGCGGGCAGGTATTCTTCGTGCACGATCTTGGCGTTCTTGAGCGCGCCCTTGAAGGCTTTTACGCCGTCGCGGCCAAAGGCATAGTCCTGCGCCAGCATGGCGATCGATGTGCCTTCCTGGTCGAACGCCACGGCGTTGGCGATGGCGTCCTGCGAGGAATTGCGGCCGGTGCGGAAGATGTACTTGTTCCACTTCTCGCCGGTAATGGAGTCCGCCACCGCCGGTTCCACCAGCAGGATCTTTTCGTATTCTTCCGCGATCGGCAGCATGGCTAGCGCCACGCCCGACGACGTGGGACCGACGGCGATGTCGGCGTTGTCGTCGGCATAGGCGGACGCGAGCTGCGCGCGGGCGACGTCGGGCTTGCCCTGGTTGTCCTTCTCGATGACGCGGATCTTGCGCCCGGCCACCGTCATGGTGCCTTGCGTGGCGTATTCCAGCCCCAGCATCAAGCCGTTCTGAGTCTGCTTGGCGTAGGCTTCCAGCGGGCCGGTCTTGTCATAGACGTGGGCGACCACGAAGTCCTTTGCCGCGAGCGCGGAACTCATGCACAGGCTGGCCATGGCGGCGAGCAGAATGCGTTTCATGGGAGTCTCCTGGTGTCAGTGGGCACGTGCGGCCGTGTCGTCCGGCCTGCCTAAAAATTGACGGATGGGTTCGATCTGGGCGGGTACGTTCAGCGCGGGGGCGTGCCCGCAATCGGAGAAGTCGATGCGCTGCGCGCGTGGACCGCGCTGCGTCATGGCGTGGGCAACCTCGGGCAGCAGCAGGTCCGATTCGGCGCCGCGCAAGAGCAGGGTCGGCATGCGCAGCGTGTCGTAACCCTCCCACCGGTCGTAATCGCGCGGATGGTGGCTGAACTGCCCGACGATGGCCGGATCGTAGTGAGCAGTGACGCGGCCGTCGGGCAGCCGGCGCACCGACGTTTCAGTCATCCGGCGCCATTGTTCGTCGCTTTGCCAGCCGTAGGGCTTGTAGGCGGCGCGCAGCCACGCTTCCAGCTCCGTCACCGTGTCGAATGCTGGCGGGTTGCCGGCATAAGCCAGGATGCGCTCGATGGCGGGCTGCGGCAGTTCCGGTCCGATGTCATTGACGACCAGGTGCGAAATGCGATCGCGCAACGTCGTCGCGGCCGCGTGCATGCCGGTCGCGCCACCCATGGACGTTCCCACCCAGCGCACGCGCGCCAGCGACAAGCCGTCCACCAAAGCGCGCGCAAGCTCGGCGTAGAAATCGAGCCGGTACTCGGCGACCGGATCAGGGCTCCATTGCGACAGTCCGCGTCCGATCGCGTCAGGACAGATCACGCGGTAGTCGCCGGCCAGCGCCTGCGCCAGTTCGTCGAAGTCGCGGCCGGTGCGGGCCAGGCCATGCCACATGATGATGGGCGGCGCGTCAGAAGCACCCCATTCGGTGTAGTGCAGCTCGCGTCCCGCGCAGCGCAGGTAGCGCGACGCCGGCGTATGGCGCGCGGTTGCCGCCCCTGTCTCGTCCATGCGTCTCCTCCCGGTTTGTCCAGGTTGTGTGCTTATCGGGCTGAATATAGACTTGCGGCAAGCGCGCCCACAATGCGCCGTCCACCCCGCAGCAGGGTGAGTCAACAATATGTAGACGCAAGATCAATTTGCGCAGCCCCCAGGAGACCGTGCCATGTCAGATACGGAATTCGCCATTTCGGCCAGCGCCGGCGCCGACCGGCGCGATCAGTGGCGCGCCGCGCTGGCCGATGCCTTCGGGCCGTTCGAGGTGCATGGCGGCAAACCCGGTCATTTCGCGGGCCACGTGCGCTACGCGCGCCGCGCCAGCCTGCAGTTCAACGACCTGCACTACCAGGGCCAGCGGCTGGAACGCACCCCGGGCAACGTCTCACGGCTGGACCGGGAGTTCTACACCTTCGGCCTGCCGCTGGCCGGTCCGCTGGCGGTGCGTCAACAGGGCCGCGAATTCCAGGTGGAACCGGGTTGCGTCTACCTGATGAACCAGAGCCTGCCATATCAGGCAACCGCGAATGGCGCGGCGGGCTACCGCAGCCTGAGCGTCTCGTTTCCGCGCAGCGCGCTGTCGCAGCGGGATTCAAGGATCGGCGCGTTTTATAAGCTGCGCACCGACGACGGGTCGCCGCGCGGCGCGCTGCTGGCCGGCTACATGGATCACCTGTTCAAAGGCATGGACGGCTGGACCGATACCGAGGCGGCCGAACTGGGCGAGCGCCTGATCGACCTCATCGTGCTCTTCCTGGTGCAGCCGGGACACGGACAGGTCTCGGAGGCGGACAGCAGCGTCACCGTGGCGCACCGTACGCGCGTGCTGGCCTACATTCGCCAGCATCTCGCGGACCCGGATCTATCGCCCGCGCGGGTGGCGCAGGGCTGCGGCGTGTCGGTTGCCTATCTGCACCGCATCCTGCGCGCGGGCGGGCTGTCGGTGGAGTCGTTCATCTTCGAGCAGCGGCTGGACCGGTGCCGCGAACTGCTGCTGGACGCGCGGCATCGTCATCGCGGCATTGCCGAGCTGGCATACCAGGTGGGTTTCTCTCATCCTTCGCATTTCAGCCGGCTGTTCAAGCAGCGCTTCGGCGTGACGCCGCGGGACATGCGCGCGGGCGGCCGCGCCGGGCAGGGGTGAGCGCGCACGGCTCGCGCGCCCTCGGCCGCGCCGCCAACGAAAAACGGCCCGCTTGATCAGCGGGCCGTTGGCCTTTCAGGGCACGTGAAACCGGACTAGAACGGCGAAGGCTGGTTGGACAGGTTGACGATGCTGTTGGTCGTCAGGTCAAGGCGGATGTGCTCGGACGGTGCGCCGTTGGCCAGCTTCAGCATGATCGCCATCAGCGGCTTGAAGCGCGCCTTGAACAGGTCTGCCGGCGTCGTGGCGTTGCTGACGCTGTTGCCGTTCATCTGCACGGCGGCGTTGGTCTGGGCAAGTGCCTGGGCCAGCAGCTTGTACTGGCTGGCGCGCTGCGCGGGGATGTCGGCGAATGCCAGGTCGCCCGCATTGGCCAGGCGCACGAAGTCGCCTGCCATCTCCAGCGCCGTCCATTGCGCGAAGTCCGCCAACTGCATGCCGTTGGCCTGCGCCAGGGCTTGCGCGCGGGTCTGCGCGTTGGCGGCATCCGCGGCATAGGCCGGGTTGCTGGCGCCGCTGCCGCCGGCGTCGAACAGGCACGCAAAGAACGCGGGCGTCAGGTTGTTCTGATCGCCGGTGTTCGCCAGTTCCTTGAGCGTGACCGTCGTCTGCAATTGCGACAGCGCCAGCAGGTCGGCGCCCGTCAACGGGCTCTTGACCAGTTCGCGCATCTCGCAGCGCCAGTCGTCGTTCAGCAGACGCAGTCGCACCAGTTCGCTCATGTAGCGGTAGGTGAAGTCGCCATAGTCCTTGGCGTCCAGGATGGACACGTTCCAGCGCGGCGGCACGTCGTAAGCGTTTTCGGCGCGGTACAGGTCGAACAGTTCGTCGAAGCGCGGCACCTTGTCGAGCCGGATGGTCTGCACTTCGATCTCGTCCGCGCTCTGCAGCGTCATGAGCTTGTATGCGGGCACATAGGCGGCCATCGAGGGCGCCTGGATGTTGAAGAGCGCGTGGTCGCCGCCGTAGTTGCGCAGCGCCATGTCGTTGAAGTGCATGTGGCCGCCCACGTGCACCTTCAAACCGGTCTCGGCCAGCGCGCGGGTGGTGTTCTCGGCGGGACGGCGGATCATCTGCATTTTGTTGGCGCCGAGCAGCGCCTCGATGTCGTCGGAGGCGCCATTGAAGAACTCGGACATTGGGAAGTGGCTGAACGCGATGACCTGCTTGCCTTGCGCCTCGCCGCGCGCCACCACGTCGGTCAGCCACGTGATCACGTGCGCCTTGTGGGTCAGCATCTTGTTGTAGCCCTGATCGCCCGAGCCAGTGAAGTCGTTGGCGCCCGGACCCGTCGGCACGTAGACGTTGGCATCCAGGCCCACCAGCCACACGCCCTCGACGGGTTCGACCACGTACGACGTGTCGGGCACCATCTTGCACAGCGTGTAGTTCTGCGGCTTGTTCGGGCCGCCGGTGCCTTCGGCGCAGATTTCGTACTGGCGGTTGATCCAGTTGGCTTGCGAGACCGCCGTGGCGTAATCGTAATCTTCGTACTTGTAGGTGCTGTACGGGGTTTCGTAATACACGTTCTGCGGCTGTGGCATGAAGCCATGCTGCTCGAGCGCGGTCGTGATGCCCGAGTAGCCCATGTGCAGCACTTCCTCGGTGCAATACGTGTTGCCGATGCGCGTCCAATCGCCGCCATAGGCGGTGTTGCAGACGTTGGCGCCGCGGCTGTAGATCGGCTGCGAAAAGCCGATCGCGCCCGTCACGGGATCCAGGCCAAGGTAGTCGCCCTTGCCCGCCGGCTGGTTGAACGGCCGGTTGGGATCATGGTTGCCCGGCGCGGCAAAGAACTGGATGCCGTGCTTCTTCGAATACTCGTCCATGATCTTGACCAGGCCGCGCATATGCACGGGCTGGCCGTCATCCGAGAAGTCGCCCGGCAGCGCGATGTACTTCACGCCGCGCTTGACGGCGTCGTCCAGCGCGGCCAGGAAGGCGAAGTAGTTTTCGTTGAAGAGGCGCGTGGACGTCAGTTGCGCGTACATCGTGCGGATGGTCGCGTTGTCGCCGGCCTTCGGGTTAGGGATGCCGGGGAACGAGCCGTCCTTGAAGTCCGCGTAGACGTCGTGAAAGTGAATGTCGGGCATGAACGCGACCTGCACGGGGGCGGGCGGCTGCGCGGGCGTTTCGGCCGGGGGCGGCGTCTCGGCAACAGGCGGCGGCGCGTCATCGTCCTTGTCGCCGCCGCATGCGGCGAGCAGGGCAACGAGCAGCAGGGAGGCTGCGGCGCGGACGGGGCGGGAAGGGCGAAGCGTCATCGGGCGTTGGGATCCTGGAAGGTTCGGGTGCGGCGGCGGTCGCGCATGGGCATTGGCCATGCCGGGGCGGCAGCCGCAGGTCAGCTGGTTGGGTAAGCTGCCTGGGTCAGCTACTTGTAAGCGGGCCCAATGCTCACTGACCCGCATGACAGCGTCATGAATCCCGAACCGGTCCGCGTCACACAACAGGCAAAAAAAAGCCCCGCACGCCAGGTGCGGGGCTTTGCGCCGCGATGGCCGCGGGATCAGACGTGCGTGATGAACTTCGTGACCAGGTAGCCCTCGAACGTTTCCGTGCCGCCTTCGCTGCCGATGCCGCTGTCCTTGATGCCGCCGAACGGCGTCTCAGCCAGGGCGCTGCCGAAGTGGTTGATGTTGACCATGCCGGCCTCCAGGCCGTTGGACACCTTGGTCGCGGTCTTCAGCGAGTTGGTGAACACGTACGAGGACAGGCCGAAGGGCAGACTGTTGGCGCGGCGCAGCACCTCGTCGGTGTCCTTGAAGCGGACCACGGGCGCCACGGGGCCGAACGGCTCTTCGGTCATCAGCATGGCGTTGTCGGGCAGTTCCGTGACCACGGTGGGCGCAAAGAAAAAGCCCTTGCGGTCCAGCGGACCGCCGCCCACCACCACCTTGGCGCCGTGCTTCTTGGCGTCGTCGATGAAGGCGCTCATGGCGGGCACACGGCGCTCATGCGCCAGCGGTCCCATCTCGGTGCCGGCTTCCAGGCCGTCGCCGACCTTGATGCTCTTGAGCACTTCCGAGAACCGCGCCAGGAACTGCTCGTACGCGCCGTCCTGCACATAGAAGCGGGTGGGCGACACGCAGACCTGGCCGGCGTTGCGCACCTTGAACTTGGCCAGCATCTCGGCCGCGCGGTCGATGTCCGCATCGTCGAACACCAGCACGGGCGAGTGGCCGCCCAGTTCCATGGTGACGCGCTTCATGTGCGCGCCAGCCAGCGCCGCGAGCTGCTTGCCCACCGGCACGGAGCCGGTGAACGACACCTTGCGCACGATCGGCGAACGGATCAGGTAATCGGAGATGGTGGCGGGCTCGCCCCAGACGATGTTCAGGCAGCCCTTGGGCAGGCCGGCATCGTGGAACATGCGTGCGATGGCCATGACCGCGCTGGGCGAGTCCTCGGGACCCTTGAGCACGACCGTGCAGCCGGCGCCGATGGCGGCGGCGATCTTGCGGATGGCCTGGTTGTACGGGAAGTTCCAGGGCGTGAAGGCGGCGCAGACGCCGATGGGCTCGCGCACCACGATCTGGCGCACGTCCGGATTGCGCGGCTGGATGACCCGGCCGTAGATGCGGCGGCATTCCTCGGCGTGCCAATCGGCATGTTCGGCGCAGGAAGTGACTTCGCCCACGGCTTCGGCCAGCGGCTTGCCCTGGTCCAGCGTCATGTTGCGGCCGATCTCCTTGGCGCGCTCGCGCGACAGCGTGGCGACCTTGCGCAGGATCGCCGAGCGGTCCATGGGCGAAGACTTCTTCCACGATTCGAAGGCGCGCTGGGCGGCGGCAAGCGCGCGGTCCAGATCGGCTTGCGTGGCGTGAGGCAGCTGGCCCAGCACCTCGAGCGTGGCCGGGTTGATGACGTCCTGGGTGCGCCTGCCCTCGCCGGCGACGAATTCGCCGTCGATATACAGCGCCAACTGTTCATACATGCCTGTCGTTCCTTGCGAAATAGGAAGGGATAGCTTGGGGTGGCAGCGCCTGTCGCTGCCCACGGCAGTCTAAACCAGCTCACCCCGCGCCAAAGGAGCCAATCCTTGCCGTGAGCTTGGAGCCATTGGCGTGCTGAGGCGTGCGCACGCTGACGGCTTGAGAACCGTACTTTTCGCCGATGTCGGGCGCCCTTGCCGAGTTCCTGTAAAATGCACGATCGCCTGGTGCTCATGGCTGCGCCGTCCACGGACGACATATCTGTCGCGGCAAGGCAAATCATGACGCCTGCGAGAAGGGCTACTACCGCCAGAAACAGGGGCGGATGGCCCGCCAAACCGGCCCCCTTGACAGGGGGCGTGGTGTTTTGTGCGCAATCCCAACAAAGTGCTTGCGCTCAAAAATTAACCACGTTAGAATTATCAGCTTTCCCAGATTGTCGATTCACTTAGCCGAAGGTTAGGTGAGCGCGTCGGGGGGAATACCCGCAGGATTTCAACCCAGGGTCGTTGCGTTGCCACCAGTTGCTGGTCCAGGAGTTACGGACTTGCCGACAAAAAAGCAGGGCGGCTGACCTGACGGGACCAAAACTGGCAGGAATTGCAGTGTTCCCTTGTTGGGAAAACCGTATTTCCAGTTAAGTTGGAACAGGAAAAATCATGATCCAAATGCAGACCACGCTGGACGTGGCCGATAACACTGGTGCGCGTCATGTCATGTGCATTAAGGTGCTCGGTGGCTCCAAGCGCCGTTATGCCGGTATCGGCGACATCATCAAGGTGAGCGTCAAAGATGCGGCTCCGCGCGGACGCGTCAAGAAAGGCGAAATTTACAATGCCGTGGTGGTTCGTACCGCCAAGGGCGTGCGCCGTAAAGACGGTTCGCTGATTCGTTTCGGTGGCAATGCCGCCGTGTTGCTCAACGCCAAGCTGGAGCCTATCGGCACCCGCATCTTCGGACCCGTTACGCGTGAACTGCGTACCGAGAAGTTCATGAAGATCGTGTCGCTGGCCCCGGAAGTGCTGTAAGGAGCCCTACGATGAACAACATTCGTAAAGGCGACGAAGTCATCGTCCTGACCGGCCGCGACAAGAAGCGTCGTGGCACCGTGCTGGCTCGCGTTGATGCCGACCACGTTCTGGTCGAAGGCGTCAATGTTGCCAAGAAGCACGTCAAAGCCAACCCGATGGCTAACAACCCGGGCGGGATTGTCGAAAAGACCATGCCGATCCACATCTCGAATGTGGCGCTCTTCAACCCCGCAACCGGTCGTGCCGACCGCGTGGGCGTTCAAGAAGTCGACGGTCGCAAGGTCCGCGTGTTCCGTTCCAATGGTGCCGTTGTCGGCGCCAAGGCGTAAGGGGCGATAGACATGTCTCGTTTGCAAGATTTCTACAAGAGCAAGGTCGCTGGCGACCTGCAAGCCAAGTTTGGCTACAAGAGCGCAATGGAAGTGCCGCGCATCACCAAGATCACCCTGAACATGGGTGTCTCGGAAGCGGTCTCCGACAAGAAAGTCATCGAGCACGCTGTGTCGGATCTGACCAAGATCGCCGGCCAGAAGCCCGTCGTGACGAAGACCAAGAAGGCAATCGCCGGTTTCAAGATCCGCGAAAACTACCCGATTGGTTGCATGGTCACGCTGCGTGGTCAACGCATGTACGAATTCCTGGATCGCCTGGTGGCGGTTGCGCTGCCTCGCGTGCGCGACTTCCGCGGTATCTCGGGTCGTGCGTTCGACGGCCGTGGCAACTACAACATCGGGGTGAAAGAGCAGATCATTTTCCCCGAAATCGAGTACGACAAGATCGACGCGCTGCGTGGGCTGAACATCAGCATCACCACCTCCGCGAAGACCGACGAAGAAGCCAAGGCGCTGTTGACGGCCTTCAGCTTCCCGTTCCGTAACTAAGGGGCTGATGACGTGGCTAAACTTTCCCTCATCAATCGCGACATCAAGCGCGCCAAGCTGGCTGACAAGTTCGCTGCCAAGCGCGCTGAGTTGAAGGCGATCGTCGACGATCAGTCGAAGACCGACGAAGAACGTTACCAAGCTCGGCTCAAGCTGCAACAGCTGCCGCGCAATGCCAACCCGACGCGTCAACGCAACCGTTGCGTGGTCACCGGTCGTCCTCGCGGCGTGTTCCGCAAGTTCGGTCTGACGCGCCACAAACTGCGTGAAATGGCGATGAAGGGTGAAATCCCCGGCATCACCAAGGCCAGCTGGTAGGAGAAACAATATGAGCATGAGCGATCCCATCGCCGATATGCTGACCCGCATTCGCAATGCGCAGCAAGTGGACAAAGTTACGGTGAGCATGCCCTCCTCGAAGCTGAAGGCGGCCATTGCCGCTGTGCTGAAAGACGAAGGCTACATCGACAGCTTTGAAATCAAGGGCACCCAGGCCAAGCCTGAGCTCGAGATCACCCTGAAGTACTACGCTGGCCGTCCGGTCATCGAGCGCATCGAACGCGTCTCGCGCCCCGGTCTGCGTATCTACAAGGGCCGTACCAGCATTCCTCAGGTCATGAATGGCCTGGGCGTGGCTATCGTTTCGACCTCGCGCGGCGTCATGACCGACCGTAAGGCTCGCGCCAACGGCGTCGGCGGCGAAGTGCTGTGCTACGTGGCCTAAGGAGAAATTCTAATGTCACGTATCGCTAAGTATCCGGTCGAACTGCCCAAGGGTGTCGAAGCTGACATCAAGCAGGATCAGATCACTGTCAAGGGCCCGCTGGGTTCCTTGACCCAACCCCTGACTGGCGACGTCACGATCTCGCTGGACGGTGGCAAGCTCACGTTTGCAGCCGCCAACGATTCCCGTCACGCCAATGCCATGTCGGGCACCGTGCGCGCGCTGGTGGCCAACATGGTCAATGGCGTGAGCAAGGGATTCGAGCGCAAGCTGAACCTGGTCGGCGTGGGTTACCGCGCCTCGGTTCAAGGCGACGCCGTTAAGCTGCAGCTCGGTTTCTCGCACGACGTTTTGCATCAGTTGCCGGCCGGTATCAAGGCCGAATGCCCCACCCAGACGGAAATCGTCATCAAGGGCTCCAACAAGCAAGTCGTCGGTCAGGTGGCCGCTGAAATCCGCGCGTACCGCGAACCCGAACCCTACAAGGGCAAGGGCGTGCGTTACTCGGACGAACGCGTCGTCATCAAAGAAACCAAGAAGAAATAACGGCGCACGCAAGGACGAATCATGGACAAAAAAGTTTCCCGTTTGCGTCGTGCGGTTCCGACTCGCCGGAAGATCAACGAGCTGCGCGTTCATCGCCTCTCGATTTTCCGCTCGAACCAGCACATCTACGCCAACATCATTTCGCCGGAAGGCGATCGCGTTCTGGTCAGCGCCTCGACGGTGGAAGCCGAAGTGCGTGCGCAACTGGCCGGCCAAACCGGTCAGGGTGGCAACAAAGCCGCTGCGACGCTGGTTGGCAAGCGCGTGGCCGAAAAGGCCAAGGCTGCCGGTATCGAACTGGTCGCTTTCGATCGCTCGGGCTTTCGTTACCATGGCCGCGTCAAGGCGCTGGCCGATGCCGCGCGTGAAGCCGGCCTGAAGTTCTAAGCGAGGATCTGTCAAATGGCTAAAGTACAAGGCAAGAACGCCGCGGAAAAAGAGAACGATGACGGCCTCCGCGAAAAGATGATCGCGGTCAACCGCGTGAGCAAAGTGGTCAAGGGTGGTCGCACCATGAGCTTTGCCGCGCTGACCGTGGTTGGCGATGGCGATGGCCGCATCGGCATGGGTAAGGGCAAGGCGCGTGAAGTGCCGGTGTCCGTTCAGAAGGCTATGGAACAGGCCCGTCGCGGCATGTTCAAGGTCGCTCTGAAGAACGGCACGCTGCACCACACCGTGGTCGGCAAGCATGGCGCCGCTACCGTGCTGATTTCGCCCGCTGCTGAAGGTACTGGCGTTATCGCCGGCGGCCCGATGCGCGCTATTTTCGAAGTGATGGGTGTGCGTAACGTGGTTGCCAAGAGCCTGGGCTCGAGCAACCCCTACAACATGGTTCGCGCCACGTTGAACGGCCTGCGCGCCTCCCTGACCCCGGCCGATGTTGCTGCCAAGCGCGGCAAGACGGTCGAAGAGATCCTGGGGTAAATCATGGCTCAGAAGCAGATCAAAGTGACCCTCGTGCGCTCGGTGATCGGTACCAAGCAATCGCACCGTGATACGGTTCGCGGTTTGGGCTTGGGCCGCATCAACAGCAGCCGCGTGCTGGTCGATACGCCCGAGGTGCGTGGGATGATCCGTAAGGTGGATTATCTCGTTTCCGTCTCGGAAGCCTAAGGAATCACCATGTCGGATATGCAACTTAATACGCTGAAGCCCGCTGAGGGCAGCAAGCACGCCAAGCGCCGCGTCGGCCGTGGCATCGGTTCGGGTCTGGGTAAAACCGCCGGCCGTGGTCACAAGGGTCAGAAGTCGCGCTCGGGCGGTTTCCACAAGGTTGGCTTCGAAGGCGGTCAAATGCCGCTGCAACGTCGCCTGCCCAAGCGTGGTTTCACCCCGCTGGGTCAACACCTGTATGCACAAGTTCTCTTGTCGGACCTCGAAGCCCTGCCCATCGATGACATCGATGTGCAAGCGCTGAAGGCGGCCGGCGTGATTGGCCAGGCGGTTCGTTACGCCAAGGTCATCAAGTCTGGTGAACTCTCGCGCAAGGTCGTGCTCAAGGGCATTACCGCGACGGCCGGCGCTCGCGCCGCCATCGAAGCCGCGGGCGGCTCGCTTGCTTGATCAGAGGTGACGAGTGGCTAACGCGCAGGCATTGGGCAAATCCGGAGCACGATACGGCGATCTGAAGCGCCGTCTGGTGTTCCTGGTGCTCGCCCTGGTGGTTTACCGTTTGGGTACACACATCCCGGTTCCGGGTATCAACCCGGACGCGCTGGCGGACTTGTTCCGTCAGAACCAGGGCGGGATCCTGGGCCTGTTCAACATGTTCTCGGGCGGAGCGCTCTCGCGTTTCTCGATTTTTGCCCTGGGGATCATGCCGTACATTTCGGCATCCATCATCATGCAGTTGATGTCGGTGGTGGTGCCGTCGCTGGAAGCGCTCAAGAAAGAGGGCGAATCCGGCCGTCGGAAGATTACCCAATACACCCGCTACGGCACGGTCGTGCTGGCGCTGGTGCAGGCTGTGGGCATTTCGGTGGCGTTGGAGTCTCAGCAGGGACTGGTGATCGATCCGGGCATGCTGTTCCGCTTCACGACCGTCGTGACTTTGGTCACTGGCACCATGTTCGTCATGTGGCTGGGTGAGCAGATCACGGAACGCGGTCTGGGCAACGGGATTTCCATCCTGATCTTCGCAGGTATCGTGGCGGGTCTTCCCGCGGCGCTGGCTGCACTGTTGGACCTGGTTCGCACCAACGCGATGTCTGTGCTTTCGGCACTGTTCATTGTGGCTCTGGTGGTGCTGGTTACCGCTTTTGTGGTGTTCGTGGAACGCGGACAGCGCAAGATCACGGTGAACTACGCCAAGCGTCAGGTCGGCAACAAGGTCTACGGTGGTCAAAGCTCGCATTTGCCGCTGAAGCTGAACATGGCAGGGGTGATTCCGCCGATCTTCGCGTCGTCGATCATTCTGTTCCCGGCCACGATCACGAGCTGGTTCTCCAGCAGCGAGAACATGCGCTGGCTTAGCGACCTGGCTGCGGCCCTGTCGCCTCGTCAACCGCTCTACATCACGCTGTACTCGGTCGCGATTATTTTCTTCTGCTTTTTCTACACGGCTCTGGTTTTCAACAGCCGCGAAACGGCGGACAACCTGAAGAAGAGTGGTGCGTTTGTTCCGGGCATCCGTCCGGGCGAGCAAACGGCGCGCTACATCGACAAGATCCTGATGCGTTTGACGCTCGCAGGTGCCATCTACATCACGTTGGTGTGCCTGTTGCCGGAATTCTTGGTGATGCGCTGGAACGTTCCTTTCTACTTCGGTGGTACGTCTCTGTTGATTATTGTGGTGGTGACGATGGATTTCATGGCGCAGGTTCAGGCCTACATGATGTCTCACCAGTACGACTCGTTGCTCAAGAAGGCCAACTTCAAGGGCGCGGGTTTGCCGATGCGGTAAGCAAAAGAATGTCCAAGGACGACGTCATTCAGATGCAAGGTGAGGTTCTTGAGAACCTCCCGAACGCGACATTTCGCGTCAAGCTCGAAAACGGCCACGTGGTGTTGGGCCATATTTCCGGCAAGATGCGTATGCATTACATCCGGATCCTGCCGGGTGACAAGGTCACAGTGGAGCTCACGCCCTATGACCTGACGCGAGCCAGGATTGTTTTCCGCTCCAAGTGAGCGAAACCGGATTACGGAAAATTAGGAGTCAACCATGAAAGTAATGGCATCGGTTAAGCGGATCTGCCGCAACTGCAAAGTTATCAAACGTCACGGCGTGGTGCGCGTTATCTGCACCGACCCGCGTCACAAGCAGCGTCAAGGCTAACTCGGGTTAGCGACTACGCAACGGATTTATTCAAGGAACAGTCATGGCCCGTATTGCTGGCATTAACATTCCGCCGCAACAGCACGCCGAGATCGGCCTGACCGCCATTTTTGGCATCGGTCGTACGCGCGCTCGCAAGATTTGCGAAGCGGCAAACGTACCCTTTGACAAAAAGGTCAAGGATCTGAGCGACGCTGAATTGGAACGCGTCCGCGAACATGTTGGTTTGTTCACGGTTGAAGGCGACCTGCGTCGTGAAGTACAGCTCTCGATCAAGCGTTTGATCGACCTGGGAACCTACCGCGGTATGCGTCACAAGCGCGGTTTGCCCGTGCGCGGCCAGCGCACTCGCACCAACGCCCGGACCCGCAAGGGCCCGCGTCGTGCTGCTGCGTCCCTGAAGAAATAATCGAGGAACAGGATTATGGCGAAAGCTTCCACCAGCGGCGCTTCGCGCGTGCGCAAAAAGGTCAAGAAGAACGTCTCGGACGGCATCGCGCACGTTCACGCTTCGTTCAACAACACCATCATCACCATCACCGATCGTCAGGGCAACGCACTGTCGTGGGCCACGTCGGGCGGTGCTGGCTTCAAGGGTTCGCGCAAGTCGACCCCGTTTGCCGCGCAGGTTGCCGCTGAAACGGCTGGCCGCGTTGCGCTCGAGTACGGCATCAAGACGCTGGAAGTCCGCATCAAGGGCCCCGGTCCTGGCCGCGAGTCGTCGGTCCGTGCGCTGAACGCGCTGGGCATCAAGATTTCGTCCATCGCCGACATCACGCCCGTTCCGCACAACGGCTGCCGTCCGCCGAAGCGTCGTCGTATCTAAAGGGAATCCACATGGCACGTTATATTGGACCCAAATGCAAGCTCTCGCGCCGCGAGGGTACTGACCTGTTCCTGAAGAGCGCCCGCCGCTCGCTGGATTCCAAGTGCAAGCTGGATTCCAAGCCTGGCCAACACGGCCGCACTTCGGGTGCCCGCACTTCCGACTACGGCCTGCAGCTGCGCGAAAAGCAAAAGCTCAAGCGCATGTACGGCGTGCTGGAAAAGCAATTCCGCAAGTACTTCGCTGAAGCCGAGCGCCGCCGTGGCAACACCGGCGAAACGCTGATCCAGCTGCTGGAATCGCGTCTGGACAACGTCGTCTACCGCATGGGCTTCGGCTCGACGCGCGCCGAAGCTCGCCAGCTGGTGAGCCACCGCGCCATCGAACTGAACGGCCACACGGCTGACATCGCTTCGATGCTGGTCAAGGCTGGCGACATCGTCTCGGTTCGTGAAAAGGCCAAGAAGCAAGGCCGTATCAAGGAATCGCTCGACCTGGCCACCAGCATCGGCATCCCCCAGTGGGTGGAAGTCGACGCGGCCAAGCTGACCGGCACGTTCAAGTCGGCCCCCGATCGCGCTGACGTCGCTCGCGACATCAACGAATCGATGGTCGTCGAACTGTACTCGCGTTAATCACGCCTGCCGGCGCCTCCTTCGCAAGGTGCTGGCAAGCTGGTCTCGCGATCGGTTGACCCGTCTGCAAGTCCCGCAGCAGCCCGCTTTCGCCATTTGGTGGAGCGGGCTTTGCGGTAAGTATCGGGCGATGTTTTTGCACCGCCCCTGTTTCATGCCTCACCCTGTCCATCAGCCTTATCGGTGTAACGAGCCGAGGGTATTGAAAAGGAACACAGTAAATGTCCACTCAAGGTTTCCTGAAGCCGCGCTCCATTGAAGTCGAACCGGTCGGCACGCACCATGCCAAGATCGTGATGGAGCCGTTCGAGCGTGGCTACGGTCACACGCTGGGCAACGCCCTGCGCCGCATCCTGCTGTCTTCGATGACCGGCTACGCGCCGACCGAAGTCCAGATGACGGGCGTGGTGCACGAATACTCGACCATCCCGGGCGTTCGCGAAGATGTCGTCGACATCCTGCTGAACCTGAAGGGCGTGGTCTTCAAGCTGCACAACCGCGACGAAGTGACGCTGGTTCTGCGCAAGTCCGGCGCCGGCACGGTGCTGGCCAGCGACATCGAGCTGCCGCACGACGTCGAGATCATCAACCCCGGCCATGCCATCTGCAACCTGACGGAAGCAGGCAAGCTGGAAATGCAGATCAAGGTCGAAAAGGGCCGCGGCTACGTGCCGGGCAACGTGCGCGCGCTGTCGGAAGACCGCACCCACACCATCGGCCGCATCGTTCTGGACGCGTCGTTCAGCCCGGTCCGCCGCGTGAGCTACGCCGTTGAAAGCGCCCGCGTTGAACAACGCACCGACCTGGACAAGCTGGTCCTGGACATCGAAACCAACGGCGTGATCTCGCCCGAGGAAGCGGTGCGTCAGTCGGCCCGCATCCTGATGGACCAGATCTCGGTCTTCGCCGCCCTGGAAGGCGCTGGCGATTCGTACGAAGCCCCGGTCCGCGGCACGCCGCAGATCGACCCCGTGCTGCTGCGTCCGGTCGACGACCTGGAGCTGACGGTGCGTTCGGCCAACTGCCTGAAGGCCGAAAACATCTACTACATCGGCGACCTGATCCAGCGTACCGAAAACGAGCTGCTCAAGACCCCGAACCTGGGTCGCAAGTCGCTCAACGAGATCAAGGAAGTGCTGGCTGCACGTGGCCTGACCCTCGGCATGAAGCTCGAGAACTGGCCGCCCCTGGGCCTGGAGCGTCCGTAAGTCTTGGTAGGGTGCCGCCCCTGAAAAGGGGCGTCTCCCGCAGCGCCCGGCCTCACCGCCGGGCGGTTTGCGAAATCGTCGTAAAATGCCCCGTTTTCTACCGGACCGCAGCCCGATTGCAGGCTGATAGAAGAGCCGGCAACCCGATGGCGGAAACGCCTTCTTTAGATTCAAAGGAAACTTATCATGCGTCACGGTAATGGCTTGCGTAAGCTCAACCGCACCAGCAGTCACCGTCTTGCCATGTTCCGCAACATGGCTGTTTCGTTGATCACCCACGAAGCAATCAAGACCACGCTGCCGAAGGCGAAAGAATTGCGCCGCGTCATCGAACCCCTGATCACGCTGGGCAAGGAGCCCACGCTCGCGAACAAGCGTCTGGCTTTCGCCCGTCTGCGCGATCGCGATGCGGTTGTGAAGCTGTTTGCCGAAATCGGCCCGCGCTACGCGGCCCGTAACGGCGGCTACACCCGCGTGCTGAAGATGGGCTTCCGTCAAGGCGACAACGCTCCCATGGCTTTCATGGAACTGGTTGACCGTCCGGAAGTCGATGAAGCCGCTGAAGACAGCGCCGAGTAATTTCGGCAGCTAGATAAGCGACAAGGGCGGGTCTTCGGACCCGCCCTTGTTTTTTTTTGGCGCCGCCGATCAGGCGTTGTCCTCATCCCCGCGCTCACCCCCACCTTCGCGCCCGCCGCGCAATTGCCCCCGCAGCTCGGCGGCTGTGGCGGCCAGCGCCTCTTGGGGCGGCTGGGGCGGCATCCGGAACGTCAGGTCCTGCTCCGCGATGTACTGCGTGGACGTCACATCCTGTGGGTGGTGCATCGGAATGACATGGGCATGCGCGTGCGCGACGTGGATGCCCGTGAAGGCAAAACCCACGCGTTCGACGCCGTACAGGCGTTTCATCTGACGGCCGAGGCGCTGGCCCAGGTTGACGATACTGGCGGCCAGGTCTGCCGGCATGTCTTCGTAATAGGGATAGTGCTGCTTGGGAATGATGAGCGTGTGCCCGGGGCGCACGGGCTGGATGTCGAGGAAGGCCAGCAGGCGGTCGTCTTCGTGGACGACGTGCGCGGGAATCTCGTGACGGGCGATGCGGCAGAACAGGCAGTTGTCGGACATGCTTGCCTCGGCGTGTGAGAGGGCGGCGCGGCGGCCTGGCGCGCGACGGTTCCGGGAAGGTGGCCGCAATACCGATAAAATACCTTGAGTTACATCCCACGCGGGTATCCCAAGGAGGTTCCATGTTGCGCGATGACGACGTCGTGCTGGTCATCAGCAATGCGCCGGACCTGTTGCTGGCCAAGCGCATTGCGCACGTGCTCGTGGAGGACGGACTGGCCGCGTGCGTGAACCTCGGCGCGCCCGGGTTGTCCATCTACCTGTGGAACGGCGAGGTCGAAGGGGCGGAGGAAATCCCCATTCAGATCAAGACGACCTACGCGCGGCATGCCGCCGTCGTGCAGGCGTTGTCGGAACTTCATCCCTACGACGTTCCCGAGATCATCGTGCTGCCGGTCATCGCCGGCGCGGCGCCATACCTGGACTGGGTGCGCGAGCAGACGGCCATTACGCAGAACAAGAGAAACTGATGTTGCAACTTGCCGGTACGGTCGGTGCGCGCGGGCGCGCCGAGAGCGCGACCTCCGCCTTTTTCAGGCGCTGCCTGCTGCTGCTGGCGATGGCTTTCCTGCTGTTCGGATGGCAGGCTGCCGCGCGCGCGGACGCCGAGTTCCTGGAGCCCGAAAAGGCTTTCGTGTTCAGCGCCAACATGGCGTCCGCGGACACGCTGGAGCTCCATTACAAGGTAGCGCCCGGCTACTACATGTACCGCGAGCGCTTCGCGATTGCCATTAGCCCCGCCGACGCCACCACGCTGGGCGAGGCCGTTTATCCCAAGGGCGAAGTCAAATACGACCCGACCTTTGAAAAGGACATGGAGGTCTTCCATAAGGACGTGACGATCCGCGTTCCGGTGGGCGCCGGCGGACAACCTTTCACGCTGACGCTGACGGGCCAGGGCTGTGCGGATGCCGGACTTTGCTATCCGCCGATGGACAGCACCGTGAAGCTCACGCCCGTGGCCGGCGGATACGCCGTGGCGGGCACGGGACTGGGCGGGGCGTTGGCGCCGCAAGCGGCTTCGGGCGGCCTGTCCGCCCTGGTCAACGCCGGGGACACGGGGCTGGCCGACGCGCTGGGCGGTCTGGGATGGATCAAGACGGCGGGCGTGTTTCTGGTGCTGGGCTTGTTGCTGGCCTTTACGCCGTGCGTACTGCCCATGATCCCCATTCTGTCGTCCATTGTGCTGGGCGGCGCGCAGCAGGAGCGGCCGAGCCGCGGACGCGGATTGGCGCTGGCTGCCACTTACGTGCTGGGCATGTCGGTGGTGTACACCGCGCTGGGCGTGGCCGCCGGCCTGAGCGGCGCGGGGCTCGCGGCCTGGCTCCAGACGCCGTGGATCCTGACCCTCTTCGCCATCTTGCTGGCCGTGCTGGCGTTGGCCATGTTCGACGTATTCACGTTCCAGATGCCGTCGGGCATTCA
This sequence comes from Achromobacter spanius, assembly GCF_002966795.1. GTDB lineage: Bacteria > Pseudomonadota > Gammaproteobacteria > Burkholderiales > Burkholderiaceae_B > Achromobacter > Achromobacter spanius_D. The sequence continues at coordinate 6,235,301 of NZ_CP023270.1, read as the reverse complement.
GGCCATGCTGTCCGACCGCTCGTCGCGCGTGCCGGGCGGACGTTACACCGGCGCGCTGGTCATGGGCGCCTTGTCGGCGTTGATTGTCGGCCCGTGCGTGGCCGCGCCGCTGGCCGGCGCGTTACTGTACATCTCGCAGACCGGGGACGTGGTTCTGGGCGGATCGGCGCTCTTTGCGATGGCGTGGGGAATGGGCGTGCCGCTGTTGATCGTGGGCGCGTCGTCGTCCGCCTTGCTGCCCAAGGCCGGGCCCTGGATGGACGGCGTGAAGCGCTTGTTCGGCATGCTGCTGCTGGCGACTGCGTGGTGGATGCTGATTCCGGTCGTGCCCACTTGGGTTCAGATGACCGGATGGGCGTTTCTGGCCGTCGTGTCGGCCGTGATGCTGCGCGCCTTTGACGCCTTGCCGCCCGGCGCGGGCGCCGGGCGCATGTTCGGCAAGGGCCTGGGCCTGTTGCTCGCCCTGGCGGCCGCGGCGTGGCTCGTGGGGGCCGCCAGCGGCGGACGTGACGTGCTGCAGCCGCTGTCGCACCTGGCCGCGCGCGGCGATGCGCCGGCTGCCGGCGCCGCGGGCGAGGTGCATTTCACCCGCGTGCGCAGCAACGCCGAGCTGGACACGCTGCTGGCGCAAAGCACCCGTCCGGTCATGCTGGATTTCTACGCGGACTGGTGCGTGTCGTGCCGCGAGATGGAGCGCTTCACCTTCACGGACCCGGGTGTCGCGCAACGCATGGCGGGCATGGTGCTGGTGCAGGCGGATGTGACCGCGAACAATGCCGACGACCGTGCGCTGCTCAAGCGCTTCCGTCTGTTCGGCCCGCCCGGCATCATGTTCTTCGAGCCCGGCGGCAAGGAAATCGCGGATGCGCGCGTCGTGGGCTTTCAGGACGCGAAGCGCTTTACGGAATCGCTGGACCGCGTGCTCGTGCGTTGAGGGGCGCGCGCGGAAGGGCTGGCGCCAACGTCTGATGCGCGCAACGCGGCAATGCTTGCGTTGAATCAAGAAAAGCGGCGATATACCATGATCGCTTCGCTGCCCGCGCGGCGCATCCAACTCCCTCCAGGCCGGCGCCGTGACGTCCACCACCGTTGATGCAAGTCAGGACCGGAACGGTCTGATTTATCTTCAATTGATGTTCGTCATGGCCACCTGGGGCTTGAACATCGTCTCCATCAAGTATCTGACGCAGCACATGGACATCCAGGCGCTGGCTGCCGTTCGGATCGTCATTGCGTTCATCACCGTCACCCTCATCATGAAGGCGCGCGGCAGCCGCATCCCGAAGCTGGGCGGCGCGCAGTTGGGCTGGGTGGCGCTTGCCGGGTTTCTGGTGGTGTATGCGCACCAGGTGGCGCTGGTGTCGGGCCTGCGGGTTTCCTCGGCGGCCAACGGCACGCTGATCATGGCGACCAGCCCGTTGCTGTCCGCCTTCCTGGCCGCCATCTTCTATCGCGAAAAGCTGACGGCCACCCGCATTGCCGGTGCGCTGCTCGGCCTGTTGGGCGTGGGCATGGTGGTGGCGGGCAGCGGCGCGCAGCTCGGGCTGACCGGCTGGGGCGATGCGGTGGTGTTCGTGGCCGTGCTGGTCTTCGTGTTTGGCGGCCTTGTCATCCAGCGGATGTCGCGGATGATGGATCCGCTGGGCATGCTCTGGTACATGTACCTGGCCGGCGGCGTGATGCTGGTGGGACATGCCGCGCTGACGCCATCCTCGTACCACGCGGATACGTGGCAGATGACGTGGTGGCCCTGGGCCGTGCTGATGTTTTCGGCGGTGGTCGCATCCGGTGTCAGCAACATCGTCTGGAACGCGGGCATCGCGCGGCTGGGGATCAGCCGCGCCGCGCTGTTCGTGAACTGGCTGCCGATCTTCGGGTTGCTGTTCGCGGCCCTGTTCCTGGACGAGCACGTCACGCTGACGCATGTCGTCGGCCTGAGCTGCGTGCTTGGCGGGACGTGGCTGGGCCTGCGCCGAGCCCGCCGCAATTAACGCTGGTTTTTCAGCAGCTTTGCCGCTTCGATGGCGAAGTACGTCAGGATGCCGTCGGCGCCGGCGCGCTTGAAGGCCAGCAGCGCTTCCATCATGACCTTGTCGTGGTCGAGCCAGCCATTGGCGGCGGCGGCCTTGATCATGGCGTATTCGCCGCTGACCTGGTAGGCGAAGGTCGGCACGCGGAACGTGTCCTTGACCCGGCGCAGCACGTCCAGGTAAGGCATGCCCGGTTTGACCATGACCATGTCGGCGCCCTCCTGCAGGTCGCCGGCCACCTCACGCAGCGCCTCGTCGATGTTGCCCGGATCCATCTGGTAGGCCATCTTGTTGGACTTGCCCAGATTGGTGGCCGAGCCCACGGCGTCGCGGAAGGGGCCGTAGAACGCGCTGGCGTACTTGGCCGAATACGCCATGATGCGCGTGTGGATGTGGCCGTTGGCCTCGAGCGCGCGGCGCACCGCGCCGATGCGGCCGTCCATCATGTCGCTGGGGGCGACCATGTCGACGCCGGCTTCGGCCTGCGTGAGCGCCTGCCTGACCAGGATCTCGACAGTGGGTTCGTTGATCACGTAGCCGTCGGCGTCGATGACGCCGTCCTGGCCATGGCTGGTGTACGGGTCCAGCGCCACATCACAGAGCACGCCCAGTTCCGGGAAGCGCGACTTCAGCTCGCGGACCACGCGCGGGATCAGGCCGTCGGGATTGGTGGCCTCGATGCCGTCCGGCGTCTTGAGCGACGGGTCGATGGCGGGAAAGAGCGACAGCACCGGGATGCCCAGCGACACGCATTCCTCAGCTACCGGCAGCAGCGTGTCCAGCGAATAGCGGACCACGCCGGGCAGGGAAGCAACAGCTTGCCGCAGGCCCGTGCCTTCGGCCACGAAAACCGGGTAGATCAGGTCATTGACCGTCAGGGCGTTCTCGCGCACCAGACGGCGCGTGAAGTCGTCGCGACGCAGGCGGCGGGGACGGGAAACCGGAAACTCAGGGGTGATGATCTGCGGGTTCATGGTACGACCTTGGGGGAAATCCAATTTTCGATGTGAGCGCCGGCTTCTTCGAGGCCGATGCGCTCGGGCGCCGAGAAGGGAATCGTGTGCAGCGCGCCGATGTCGGCCAGGTCCTTGCGGACCGAGAAGACGGTGCGCATGCGCTGGCCGTACGGCAGCTTGTCGGCCTTGGTCAGCAGCGCCAGCACGGGGCGGCCGGTGGGCGCAATGAAGTTCGCCAGGCGCCGGTCCAGCTCGGTCACGCCGCGGCGGATGTCGATGAGCAGCACGATGCCGACCAGCGATTCACGGTCGCGCAGGTAGCCGCCCAGGATGTCCGCCCACTTTTCCTTTTCGTTGCGGGCCACGGACGCATAGCCGTAGCCGGGCAGGTCGACCAGATAGCCGATGTGGGCTTCAGGGTCCAGCGGGTCAGGCAGGCCGAACATGTTGATCAACCGCGTGCGGCCCGGCGTCTTGCTGGAGAACGCAAGACGGCGCTGGTTGCACAGCACGTTGATGGACGTGGACTTGCCGGCATTGGAGCGGCCGACGAAGCAGACCTCGGGAGCGCCGGCGGGCGGCAACTGGTCGAGGCGAGCCGCGGAAGTGAGGAAGGAGGCGCGATGTAGGAGGGACACGGATGGCTTTCGATACGGTTGGTTTCGAGCCCTATTGTATAATCCGGCGTTTGCTACAGTGGTCCCCGTGCGCGGAGCCGTCTTTTTTGCTTACTGTTTAGCTGCCATCCAGCCAATAAAAGCCCTTTCCGGGCAGTGCTGACGCAGCCTCGCAGCAAGATCGCAAGCAGGACAAGCAAAACAGGTTCGTTACGGTTTTACTGCGAGTGCGGGCAGGCGTGGGCGCCTTTTTGCGCCTTGATCGATGTGATCGTCGAGGTCTTCATGAAGCGTGTGCTGTCCCGGATGTTGGTTGCGAGCGGGCTGTTGCTCGGCGCCTCCGCCCTCTCTGCTACGAGTTTCGCCGCCAATGGCGCCGCGGGCCCGGCCAAACCAGATGCCGCCAAGGGCGGTCAGCTGTTTGACCAAGGCGACGCGGCCCGCGGCATCATTGCCTGTGCCTCCTGTCACGGCGCGGCGGGTAACAGCACCATTCCGGTGAACCCGAACCTGGCCGCGCAGCCGCACGAATACCTGGCCAAGCAGCTTGCCGACTTCAAGATCAAGGAAGGCGCCAAGACTCCGGTGCGCAATGGTCCTGACGGCAATCCCAGCGCCATGACCGCCATGGTGCAGAACCTGACCCCGGCCGACATGCAGAACGTCGCGCTGTATCTGGCGACGCAGCCGCTCAAAGAGCCCGCCACGGCAGGCCATGAGAACTTGGTTGAGCTAGGTCAAAAGATCTGGCGTGGCGGTTTGCCTGACCGCAACGTGCCCGCTTGCGCGGCATGCCATTCTGCCAATGGCGCCGGGATTCCCGGCCAGTACCCCCGTCTGTCGGGCCAGTTCCCCGTGTACATCGAAGAGCAACTGAAGCTTTTCCGTAGCGGCGACCGCAAGAACGACGTCATGCACGCCATCGCGGACCGCATGTCGGACGCCGACATCAAGGCGGTGTCGGATTACGCGGCCGGCCTTCGGTAAACGATTGGCCGCAACGTGCGCGGCCGGTCCGCGTTGATGCAACTTGAGCGCGACGGAACCTCGTTCCGTCACGCACTGTCTATGAGGGGGGTAGCCGATAGCGCGGCCCCCCTTTTTTCATGAATTCGACTCGAACCCACTCCCGCCCCTCTTTGCGCAGCCTGCCAGGCGATCTCTTTGAACTTCTGGGTTCGATGCGTTTTGCCGTCAGCCTGCTGATGTTCATCTGCGTGGCCAGCCTGGTGGGGACGGTGCTGCAGCAGAACCGCTCGTCCAACAACTACATCGACCAGTTCGGCCCGTTCTGGTTCGAGGTGTTCGACAAGTTCTCCATCTGGCACGTCTACAACAGCTGGTGGTTCCTGCTGATCATGGGCTTTCTGGTCGTGTCGACCTCGGTGTGCCTGATCCGCAATGCGCCCAAGATGCTGCGCGACGCGCGTTCGTTCCGCGAGCATGTGCGCGAAGGCAGCCTGCGCGCGTTTCCGCATCGCGTTGAAACCACCGAGCCCACCGGTGTGCAGCAGACCGTCACCGGCCTGAAGGCGCTGCTCGGCCGCATGGGGTATGCGGTGCGCGTGCGCGAGGACCAGGACGGCGTCCTGCTGGCGGCCAAGAAGGGCAGCGCGAACCGCCTGGGGTATGTGTTCGCCCACGCGGCCATGGTCATCATCTGTATTGGCGGCCTGCTCGACAGCGAACTGCCGGTGCGCCTGCAGGTCATGTTTGGCGGCAAGCAGCCGATCGTCGACAACATGCTGATTTCCGAGGTGCCGGAGAGCGGGCGCCTGTCGGTCAACAACCCGAGCTTTCGCGCGAGCGTGCTCGTGCCTGAGGGCGGCCAGGCCACCACGGCGGTCGTGATGGTGGGCGATGGCGCGCTGGTGCAGCCGATGCCCTTCACGCTCAAGCTCAAGAAGTTTGTCGTCGACTACTACTCCACCGGCATGCCCAGCCGCTTCGCCAGCGAAGTCGAGGTCACCGACCCTGACACCGGCAAGACCTTCGATTCGACCATCGAGGTGAACGAGCCGCTGCGCTTCAAGGGCATGACGGTCTATCAGTCGAGCTTTGACGACGGCGGCAGCACGGTCGCGTTGAAGGGCTACCCGCTGGTGGGCGCCAACGACGCCACCTTTTCGGTCGACGGCACGGTCGGCAAGACCAGCGAACTCACCGCGCAGACGGCCAAGGGCCCGCGCAGCATGGGCATCGAGATCACGGCCATGCGTCCCATCAACGTTGAGGACCTGACCCGCGGCGATCCCAAGGGCGCCAACCAGAGCTTTGCGGAACACGTGGCGTCGGTCGCCGGCAGTGCAGCCGGCAAGAAGAACGAGAACCTGCGCAACGTCGGTCCTAGCGTCGAGTACAAGCTGATCGACGATGCGGGCCAGGCGCACGAATTCCAGAACTACATGCTGCCCGTCGAGCTGGACGGCGCGGCCGTGTTTCTGGCCGGCGTGCGCAACAACGCGGCCGAGCCGTTCCGCTATCTGCGTATTCCGGCGGACGACGACAGCACCATTGCCGAATTCATGCGCCTGCGCGCCACCTTGGCCGACCCGGCCGCGCGCAAGGAAGCCGCCCGCCGCTTTGCCGAGCGCAACAGCCCGTCGGGCGCCGACCGTCAGCCGCTGGAGACCGCGGCCGAGCGTGCGCTGGACACCTTTGCCTCCGGCGGCTTGCAGGCCGTTGCGGCTTTCCTGCAAGCCAACACGCCGGCCCCGGATCTGGAGCGCGCGGCCGACGTCGTGATTCGCCTGATCGGCGCCAGCATGAATGAATTGCGCGCCATCGCGCGCGAACGCGCCGGTCAGCCGCCCGTGCCCGTCGAAGGCCAGGAGGGCGAACGCGCGGCAGTGTGGTCGCGTCTGGCGGTGGCGGCGCTGTCCGACCTGACGGTCTATCCCGCGCCGGTGTTCCTGTCGCTGGCCGACTTCAACCACGTGCAGGCCAGCGTGTTCCAGGTCAGCCGCACGCCCGGCAAGAACACCGTCTACCTGGGCAGCCTGCTGCTGGTGCTGGGCGTGTTCTCCATGTTCTACATCCGCGATCGTCGTGTCTGGATCTGGGTCAAGCCGCAAGGCGGCGGCAGCAGCGTCCTGGCGGCCATGACGTCACAGAAGCGTACACTTGACTTCAATCAAGAGTTCGAACGCTTCAAGCAGGCGCTGCTGCGCCAGAAAAAAGGGTCCTAAGGTTATTTATGTCCACGACGACCACCACGCAACCCCCGTCGCCTGAATCGCTCTGGCAGGATGCCTTGTCCGAAACCGGCGACAACCGCGCACAACGCGGCAAGCCTGACTGGACCGACATCGTCTTCTTTTTGCTGCTTGCGGTGGGGGCGGGATTCGCGCTGACCCGCTACGGGCACGCGATGGACTATTACGAGAAGATCATCCTGTGCGGCACGGTGCCCGCGGTGGCCTGGCTGGGCTGGCTGTGGCGGCCGCTGCGCCGGCTGATGATCGCCTGTGCGATCTCGTCGGGCCTGGCGCTGATGCTGTATGGCACCGATCTCGCCCGCGCCGAGCAGGTGTTCTTCCTGAAGTACCTGTTTTCCTCGCAGTCCGCCATCCTGTGGATGAGCGCGCTGTTTGCGCTGTCGATGGTCTGTTACTGGATTGGCCTCTTCAGCCCGACGGCCGCCTGGCTCGGCACGGCGCTGAATTGGGGCGCGGTGTTTGCCGGCGTCACGGGTCTGCTCGTGCGCTGGCGCGAGGGCCATCTGATGGGCCCGGACCTGGGTCATATCCCGGTCAGCAACCTGTACGAAGTCTTCGTGCTGTTTTGCCTCATCACGGCGCTGTTCTACCTGTACTACGAACGCAAGTACGCCACGCGCGCGCTGGGCGGCTTCGTGATGATGGTGGTGACGTCGGCCGTCGTGTTCCTGCTCTGGTACTCGTTCACGCGCGACGCGGGACAGATCCAGCCGCTGGTGCCCGCGCTCAAGAGCTGGTGGATGAAACTGCACGTGCCCGCCAACTTCATTGGCTACGGCACGTTCTCGCTGGCGGCGATGGTGGGCTTTGCGTACCTGGTCAAGCAGCACGGCCAGACCACGTCGTGGGCGAAGCTGGCGCCGCTGTTCATTCTGGGCGTGCTGCTGTGCGCCGAGCCCATGGTGTTCCGCACCGACGGCCTGTCGGCCACGTGGATGCTGTACTTCGGCGTGGGTGCGGTGATCGTGGGCGCCATTCTTCTGGGCCGCCGCCGCATCGCGGAAGCGCTACCGTCGCTGGAAGTGCTGGACGACATCATGTATCGCGCCATCGCGATCGGATTCGCCTTCTTCACGGTGGCCACCATCCTGGGCGCCCTGTGGGCGGCCGATGCGTGGGGTGCGTACTGGCAGTGGGATCCCAAGGAAACCTGGGCGCTGATCGTGTGGCTGAACTACGCGGCCTGGCTGCACATGCGCCTAATCAAGGGCCTGCGCGGCGCGATGGCGGCCTATTGGGCGCTGATGGGTCTGTTGATCACAGGCTTCGCGTTCCTGGGCGTGAACATGTTCCTGTCGGGACTGCACTCGTACGGCCAGCTCTAAGCGCGCAAGTATCCCCGCAGACGAACGAAGGCCCCTGCATGCAGGGGCCTTTGTCTTTTGCGCGACGCCGGTTCAGGGAAGCAGCGATTCGCCGCGTAGCTGGTCAGCCAGGGTTTCGCGCTGGCGCACGACATAGAATTTATCGCCGTCGACCATGACCTCGGCCGGGCGGCCGCGCGAGTTGTAGTTGCTGGCCATGGTCATGCCGTAGGCGCCGGCCGATTCCACCGCAAGCACGTCGCCTTGGCGGATCGTAAGCAAACGCTGCTTCGCGAGCCAGTCGGCGCTTTCGCAGACGGGGCCGACGATATCGTATTCGGCGGCGTCGCCGGCGCGGGGGTGCAGCGGCTGCACGCCATGGAATGCATCGTAAAGCGCCGGACGCAGCAGGTCGTTCATGGCCGCGTCGACGATGGCGAAATTGCGGGCTTCGGCGTGCTTGATGTATTGGACGGTGGTGAGCAGCACGCCGGCATTGCCGACGAGCGAGCGTCCCGGTTCCAGCACCAGTTGCAGATGACCCTGCCCGCGCGCGTTCAACCGTTCAAACACGCGGTCCAGCAGCGCGCGTGGTGAAGGCGGCGTCTCGTCCATATAGCGGATGCCCAGTCCGCCGCCGAGATCCAGGTGTTCGATATGGATGCCCGCCTGTTCCAGACCCTCGATCAGGTCCAGCAGCTTTTCGAGCGCATCGAAGTAGGGGCTGATGTCGGTGAGCTGCGAGCCGATGTGGCAGTCCACGCCGACGATCCGAAGACCGGGCAGCGACTGCGCGGTGCGGTAGGCCTCGAGTGCGTCGCCGATGGCGATGCCGAACTTGTTTTCCTTCAGTCCGGTCGAGATGTACGGGTGCGTGCGGGCGTCGACGTCCGGGTTCACGCGCAGCGATACGGGGGCGCGCAGGCCCAGGTGCGCGGCAACGTCGGACAGGCGGTGTAGTTCATCAACGGATTCGACGTTGAAGCACTTTACGCCGGCGCGCAGGGCATCGCGCATTTCCCAGGCCTGCTTGCCCACGCCCGAAAATACGATCCGGGAAGCGTCGGCGCCCGCGGCGAGGGCACGATGGAGTTCACCGCCCGACACGATGTCAAAGCCGGCGCCGAGCCGCGCGAATTCGCCGAGCACCGCCAGGTTGGAGTTGGCCTTCATGCCGTAGCAGACGAGCACCGGACGTTGCCCGATGGCGCTGCAATAGGATTGCCAGGCGGCTTTCAGGGCCGCGCGGGAGTAGACGTAAAGTGGCGTTCCCAACCGTTCGGCCAGATGGTCAAGCGGCACATCTTCGGCGTACAACACATTATTGCGGTACTGGAAGTAGGGATGGCCGGCCAACTCTGGCGGGGTCGGGAACGGAGGCGTCATGGCAGGGCCGGGGCGGGAGGGATCTGCGCCGGCGGCGGGTTCTGCTGCGTGCGGGCCGGCGCCTTGCTGCCTTCAGGGGGCGGCGGCATGTAGAGCGGCCCCTTGTACCCGCAGGCCGTCACCATGCCGGCCGCCATGAGCGTGGCTACAATGCGAAGAGCCATGCGGCTATATGCCAATTGGAACACTGGGAACTCCGTAATTCTTGCAGGCTCGATTATGACCGAAACCGAATTTCTTGCGTTGATCGACCAGGTGCTGGACAGCATCGAAAGCCAGGCCGATGACTGGGCGGCTTCGCTCGACGTCGATGTCGAAACCAGCCGTAGCGGCAATGTGCTGACCCTGGTTTTCGAGGACAACACCCACGTCGTGGTGAACAGCCAGGCCGTCATGCAGGAGCTGTGGGTCGCCGCGCGCAGCGGCGGATTCCACTACCGCTTTGATGGCCAGCACTGGAACGATACCCGGGGCGGGCCGCAGTTGCCGGACGCCCTGTCCCAGATCTGCTCCGCTGCCGCCGGCGTCCCCGTGACGATCCGGCTGTAAAAAAAGGCCGGCCCACTGGGCCGGCCTTTTTGCATCAGAAGGGAATCTTCTGCGACCAGGGCGTGGCGGTCTGCGTACCGACGCCCGGCGCGACCTTGATCCGGGTTTCCTCGCTGGAACCGCTGCCGAGGCCATTGAGGAATTCACCCAACGTGTCGGCCTCGGGGAGTCCAAGGCGGGCCACGGCCTGTCCCGGCGGGAATTCAGAGAAGTAGAACTCGCCGTTTTCCACCAGCAGGCCGTCCGGACGGGGACGCGGCTTTTCTTCCGGCACGCCCTTCAGCACGCTCTGCATGTAGTCCACCCAGATCGGCATGGCGACGCCGCCGCCGGTCTCGCGCGAACCCAGCGACTTGGGCTGGTCAAAGCCCAGCCAGGCGGTCGCGGCCAGCGTCGGCGTATAGCCCGAGAACCAGGCGTCCACGGATTCGTTGGTCGTACCCGTCTTGCCGGCGATGTCGCCGCGCTTGAGCAGAGCCCGGGCGCGCGCGGCGGTGCCGTACGTGGTGACGCCGCGCAGGATGTCGTCCATGACCCAGGCCGTGCGCGGGTCGATGGCGCGAGCCGCCGCATCGCCAGCGACAACCGGCTTGGACTGCATGATGACCTTGCCGTTGCTGTCGGTGACGCGGTCGATCAGGTAAGGCGTGACGCGGTAGCCGCCGTTGGCGAACACCGAGAAGGCGCCTGCCAGCTGCAGCGGCGTGACGGAGCCGGCGCCCAGCGCCAGGGGCAGCACGGCGGGCTGGCGCGCCTTGTCAAAGCCGAAGCGGGTCAGGTAGTCCTGCGCGTACTGCGGGCCGATGGCCTGCAGAATGCGGATCGACACCATGTTCTTGGACTTGTACAGGCCTTGGCGCAGCGTGAGCATGGGCTCGTACTGGTTGCCGTAGTTCTTGGGATTCCAGGCCTTGGAGCCGGTTTGCGCGGCGGTCAGTTCAAACGGCTGGTCCGAGATCTGCGTGCCCGGCGTCAGTCCGCGTTCCAGCGAGGCGGCGTAGATGAAGGGCTTGATGTTGGAGCCCGGCTGGCGCCAGGCCTGCGTCACGCGGTTGAAATTGCCACGGTAGAAATCGAAGCCGCCGACCATGGCGCGGATGGCGCCGTCCTGCGGCGACAGCGCCACGAAGGCCGCCTGCACCGACGGCAGGTTGATGATTTCCCAGTTGTCGCCGAACTTGCGGATGTAGACCACGGAGCCGCGCTTGATGCGCTGCTCGGGTTTGGCCTTGTCGTTCAGTGCGCGGGCGACCACGCCCAGCACCTTCTTGTCCGTCACGGTGATGACTTCGCGCGAGCTGCGCGCCAGCTTCACTTCGGTGGGGCTGGCCGACAGCACCACCGCGGTCAGCAGGTCGCCGCTGTCCGGGAATTTGTCGAACACGCCGTCCAGGAACTCGTCGAGCGCGGCGGGATTGTTCTCGGTGCCCGCAGGCAGATCCAGCTGTTCTTCCGGGCCGGGGTAGGGCGCGCGGCGCGTGTATTCCAGCACGCCTTCGCGCACGGCGCGGTAGGCGGCTTCCTGGTCCTTGGACTGCACGGTCGTGTAGATGTTGATGCCGCGCGAATACACGTTGTCCTGGTACACGTTGTAGAGCAGCTGGCGCGCCAGCTCGGCCACGTATTCGCCATGGATGGAATAGCCGCCGGCCGGGGTGCCTTCGGCGGACTTCATGACGATGGGCTGCGCCATCGCCTGCTTGTATTCCGGTTCGGTCAGGTAGCCCAGCGAGTGCATGCGGCCCAGCACGTAGCGCTGGCGCAGTTCGGCGCGGGGGCGGTTGGCGATGGGGTTGAAGCGCGACGGGGCCTTGGGAATGCCGGCCAGCATGGCGGCTTCGGCCGGCGTGACTTCCGACAGGGGCTTGCCGAAATACGTGCGCGAGGCGGCCGCGAAGCCGTAGGCGCGGTGGCCCAGGTAGATCTGGTTCATGTAGAGCTCAAGGATCTGGTCCTTGGTGAGCTCCGATTCGATCTTGAAGGTCAGCAGCAGTTCGTAGAACTTGCGCGAATAGGTCTTTTCGGACGACAGGTAGAAGTTGCGCGCGACCTGCATCGTGATCGTGCTGGCGCCCTGCGTCTTGGACATGCTGATCAGGTTGGTCAGGCCGGCCCGCACCACGCCCATCCAGTCGATGCCGCCGTGCTGGTAGAAGCGGTCGTCTTCGGCCGCCAGTACCGCGGATTTCATGACGTCCGGGATTTCGTTGAAGCGCAGCACGTTGCGGCGTTCTTCGCCGAACTCGCCGATCAGGACGCGGTCTGCCGTGTACACGCGCAGCGGCACCCGCGGCCGATAGTCCGTCATGGCGTTCAAGTCGGGCAGATTGGGCCACGCGAGCGCCAGCGCCATCCCCGCGAGCAGGACGCCGCACAGGAACAGGCCGGCGAAAAAGATGCCGGTTTTAACGAAGAACCGCAGTATCGGGGAGCCGCTGCTGACGGGCTTGTCTTTTTTGGAGGAATTCTGGGGCTTGCTCATCGCGGCGATTTTACGGGTATCTCCGGGCCCACCTCATGGCGGGGGATCGGTTTCTGTAACAAAATAGTTCAGTGTGGTGCACGGGCAACTGGCGGCAAATGTGATAATGCCGCCATGAACTTTGCCGCTAACTCATGTCCGGAGGCAGCCCCGGACCCGGAGCGCTCCGACGCAGCGCCTGAAAGCCAGCCCTGCGCCGTCGAGTGCACGGGCAAGACCGTGTCGTTGCCGCACGACCTGCCGGTATTCTTGGTCGGAATGATGGGCGCGGGCAAGACAACCATAGGCCGTAGCCTGGCGCGGGCGCTGGGGCGCGACTTTATGGATCTGGATCATGAGCTCGAGGCGCGTTGCGGCGTGCGGGTGCCGGTAATCTTCGAAATCGAGGGCGAAGCCGGTTTTCGTCGCCGAGAGTCCGCCGCATTGGAAGAGTGTACCCAACGGCGCAACATAATTCTTGCCACGGGCGGCGGCGCCATCCTGGCCGCCGAGAACCGGCAACTGTTGCACGAGCGCGGCATTGTCGTCTATCTGCGAGCCAGCGTGGACGAATTGTTCCGCCGGACCTGCCGTGACCGCAACCGGCCCCTGCTGGCCACCGCCGACCCCCGCGGCACGCTGCGCGACCTGATGACCCGGCGCGAGCCCCTCTACAAGGAAGTCGCCGACCTGGTGGTGGAAACGGGGTCGATGCCCATCCACACCCTGGTCAAGGCGCTGCTGCCGCAATTACAAGCATTCGAGAAGCGCATATGAACGTTGTTGACGTCGAAACCCCGGGCGGAAGCTATCCGATCCACATCGGACCGGGCCGCCTGGACTCCCTGGATCAATGCATTCCCGCGGACGCCACCGCCATTGCCGTGGTCACCAATCCGACCGTGGCGGCCCTGTACGCCGAGCGCGCCGAAGCCGCGCTTGCCCGCACGGGCAAGCGGGTGCTGCGCATCGAGCTGCCCGACGGCGAGGCCTACAAGGACTGGCAGTCGCTCAACCTGATCTTTGACGCGCTGCTGGGCAACCGCCTGGACCGGCGCTGCGTCCTGGTGGCGCTGGGCGGCGGCGTCATCGGCGACATGACGGGTTTTGCGGCGGCCGTGTACATGCGCGGCGTGCGCTTCCTGCAGGTGCCCACGACGCTGCTGGCGCAGGTCGACTCGTCGGTGGGCGGCAAGACCGCCGTGAACCACCCGCTGGGCAAGAACATGATCGGCGCCTTCTACCAGCCGATCGCGGTCGAGATCGACACCGATGTGCTGGGCACCCTGCCGGCGCGCGAGGTGTCGGCGGGCCTGGCCGAGGTCATCAAGTACGGCCTCATCCTGGATCCGGAATTCTGGCGCTGGTGCGAGGACAATGCGCAAAAGCTGCGCGCTCTGGACGCCGACGCCGTCACGTATGCCATCCGCCGGTCGTGCGAGCTCAAGGCGCAGGTGGTGGGCAAGGACGAGCGCGAATCCGGGCTGCGCGCCATCCTGAACCTGGGCCACACGTTTGGCCACGCCATTGAATCGGGCCTGGGCTACGGCGCCTGGCTGCACGGCGAGGCCGTCGGCTGCGGCATGGTCCAGGCCGCCGAACTGTCGGCCGACGTGGCGGGCTTTGATCGCGCCGATGTCGAGCGCGTGCGCGCGCTGGTGCAAGCCATTGGCTGCCCGGTCGTGGCGCCCGATCTGGGCGCGGACCGCTGGCTGGACCTGATGCAGGTCGACAAGAAGACCGAAGGCGGCTCGATCCGCTACGTGCTCATGACACGCATCGGCGAGGCCATGATGCGGCCAGCCCCCGACGATGTGGTGCGCGCCGTGCTGGCCCGAACCACCCAGTAAACGCAGTCAAGGACGGTGTTGCAGATGAATGAACTGGCTTCCTATGCTTCTCACCCGTCCCGATCGCGCGGCCGGACGCACGTTGAACCGCCGCCCGAGAACCGCACGGAATTCCAGCGCGACCGCGATCGCATCGTCCATTCCAGCGCCTTCCGGCGGCTGGAATACAAGACGCAGGTATTCGTCAATCACGAAGGCGACCTGTTCCGCACGCGCCTGACGCACAGCCTGGAAGTCGCGCAGATCGCCCGCACGCTGGCGCGCAGCATGGGGCTGTCCGAAGACCTGACCGAAGCCATTTCGCTGGCGCACGACCTGGGCCACACGCCGTTTGGCCACGCCGGCCAGGACGAACTGAACGCCTGCATGCGCGAGCTGGCGCCGGAGGCGGGCGGCTTTGAACACAATCTGCAAAGCCTGCGCGTGGTCGATGAACTTGAAGAGCGCTATGCCGACTTCAACGGCCTGAACCTGTGCTTTGAAACGCGCGAGGGCATTCTCAAGCATTGCTCGGTGGCCCATGCGCGCATGCTGGGAGATGTCGGTGAGCGTTTCCTGAACCGCACGCAACCGTCGCTGGAGGCGCAGCTTGCCAACCTGGCCGACGAGATCGCGTACAACAACCACGACGTTGACGACGGGTTGCGCTCGGGGCTGATCACGCTGGATCAATTGAAGGAAGTGTCGATATTCGAGCGCCACCATGCGTACGTGCTGGACCGCTATCCCGGCCTCGCGCCGCGGCGCGCGGTGGCCGAAACGATACGCCGGGTGATCAACACGCTGATCGTCGACCTGACCCGCACGTCGCTGGCGCGCATCCGCGATGCGGCGCCGGCCAGCGCGGACGACGTGCGCCGCTCGCCGCCGCTGGCGGGGTTTTCCGAAGAGATCCGCCGCGAAGCCGACACGCTGAAGAAATTTCTGTTCGACAACCTGTACCGGCACTACCGCGTGCTGCGCATGACGCGCAAGGCGCGCCGCATTGTGCGCGACCTGTTCGCGGCGTTCCTGGATGACCCGCGCCTCTTGCCGCCCGATTACCGCCGCGCGCAGTTCAACGAACAAGCGCGCGCGATTGCCGACTACATCGCCGGCATGACCGACCGCTACGCCATCCGCGAACACAAGCGGCTGTTCGACATGGCGTAGCCTGAGCCGGCCCGCGGGCGGCGCGCTGTCAGCGATGCTTGCGGTAGGGCTCGTCGGCCTCGACGAAGGTCGCTTCGGCCAGCGCGTCCCGGGTCCATTCCTGCATCGCGGGCAGCGCCAGCACGGCGTCCATGTAGTCGCGCACCGGTCCTGCCGCGGCGATGTTGTAGGTCTTGAAGCGCGAGACCACCGGCGCGAAGAACGCGTCCGCAATCGAGAACCCGCCAAACAGGAACGGGCCGCCCTGACCGAACTGTGCGCGCGTTTCCTGCCAGATGGCCTGCACGCGCGCGACATCGGCGCGTGCCGATTCGGGGAAGTCGATGCCTGGCAAATCCGCTTCGACATTCATCGGCATTGCCTGGCGCAGCGCGCCGAAACCGCTGTGCATTTGCGCGGCCAGCGATCGCGCCCGCGCGCGGCCCTTGGCATCCTTGGGCCACAACGCGGCCTCGGGGTGACGGTCGGCGGCGTACTCGCAGATCGCCAGCGAATCCCACACGGCGAAATCGCCGTCCAGCAGCACGGGCACCAGGCCGGCGGGCGATACGGCGGCGACGCGTCGTGAAAACTCCTCGGTGAACAGGCCGATCTTTTGCTCCGTGAACGCGATGCCCGTCGCCCGCAGCGCGATCCACGGACGCATGGACCAGGACGAGTAGTTCTTGTTGCCGATGATCAGGGTGTACATGCTGGCTTTCCCGTTGGTAGGAGGGGGATCAGTCGCCCGGCTTGCGCCGCAAAAGTTTGCCCAGATACTGGCCTGTATGGCTGGCCTCGGTTGCCGCCACGACTTCCGGCGTGCCTTGCGCCACGACCCGGCCGCCGCCGTCACCGCCTTCAGGACCCATGTCGACAAGCCAGTCCGCCGTCTTGATGACGTCCAGGTTGTGCTCGATGATGAGCACCGTGTTGCCGGCGTCCACCAACTGATTGAGCACCTGGAGCAGCAGCTCGATGTCGCGGAAATGCAGGCCCGTCGTCGGCTCGTCCAGGATGTAAAGCGTTCGGCCCGTACTGCGGCGCGACAGCTCTTGCGAGAGCTTCACGCGCTGCGCCTCGCCGCCGGACAGCGTGGTCGCGCTTTGGCCCAGGCGGATGTACGACAGGCCCACGTCGATCAGCGTATGCAGCTTGCGCGAGATGGCGGGCACCGACTCGAAGTATTCGAGCGCCTGTTCGACGGTCAGGTCCAGCACCTCGCTGATGTTGCGGCCGCGATAGCGGATCTCGAGCGTTTCGCGGTTGTAGCGCTTGCCGTGGCAGACGTCGCAGGGCACGTACATGTCGGGCAGAAAGTGCATCTCGACCTTGACCACGCCGTCGCCCTGGCAGGCTTCGCAGCGGCCGCCCTTCACGTTGAAGCTGAATCGCCCGGGGTCATAGCCGCGCGTGCGCGCCTCAGGCACGCCGGCGAAGAGTTCGCGGATGGGCGTGAAGAGTCCCGTGTACGTGGCGGGATTGCTGCGCGGGGTGCGCCCGATGGGGCTTTGGTCCACGCTGATGATCTTGTCGAAGTTCTCCAGCCCCTGCATCGACACGTAGGGGGCGGGCTCGCTCTGCGCGTGATGCAGTTGGCGCGACACGGCCACCGCCAGCGTGTCGTTGATGAGCGTGGACTTGCCAGAACCGGACACGCCGGTCACGCAGACGAGGCGGCCGGCGGGCACGTGCAGGTCGACGTTCTTGAGGTTGTTTCCGGTGGCGCCGGTAAGCGTCAGCCACGGCAGCTCGTCGTCGACGGGGCGGCGCTTCGGGATGGCGATGGCGCGCGCGCCGCTCAGGTACTGGCCGGTCAGCGAATTGGGATCGCGCTGCACGGTCTCGGGGTCACCTTGGGCCACGACCTCGCCGCCGTGTTCGCCTGCGCCGGGACCCATATCGACCACCCAGTCGGCCATGCGGATCATGTCTTCGTCGTGTTCGACGACGATCACGCTGTTGCCGAGATCGCGCAGGTGCTGCAGCGTGCCGATCAAGCGGTCGTTGTCGCGCTGGTGCAGACCGATGGAAGGCTCGTCCAGCACGTACATCACGCCCGTCAGGCCCGAGCCAATCTGGCTGGCCAGGCGGATGCGCTGCGCCTCGCCGCCGGATATCGTGTCCGCGCTGCGGTCCAGCGACAGGTAGTTCAGGCCGACGTTGTTCAGGAAGCTCAGCCGGGCCTCGATCTCGCGCACGATGCGCTGCGCGATTTCCTGCTTGGCGCCCGTCAGGTTCAGGTTGCGGAACCAGTCCAGGCAGCCGGACAGCGGCATGGCCTCGACTTCGTAGATGGCCTGGCCGTGGCGTTCGCCGCCGCGCGGGTCATGGCCGATCAGCACGTTGCGCGCCTCGGGGCGCAGGCGCGACCCGGCGCAGTCGGGGCAGGTCTTGATATTGCGGTACTTGCCCAGTTCCTCGCGCACCGTCGCCGAGTCCGTTTCGCGCCAGCGGCGCTCCAGGTTCGGGATGACGCCCTCGAAGGTGTGGCGCTTGACGGTGCTGCGGCCTTTTTCGTTCAGGTAGAGGAACGAGATCTCTTCTTCGCCGGACCCGTAAAGGACCTTGTCGCGCAACGTTTCGGGCAAGTCCTCGAAGGGCGCCTCGATGTCGAATTCGTAGTGGGCGGCCAGGCTGGTCAGCAGCGAATGCGTGAAGGCATTGCGGCGGTCCCAGCCGCGGATCGCGCCGGCGGCCAGACTCAGCTCCGGAAAGGCGACGACCCGCTTGGGGTCAAAGAAGCCGACCTGCCCGATGCCGTCGCAACTGGGGCAGGCGCCCATGGGGTTGTTGAAGCTGAACAGGCGCGGCTCGAGCTCGGGCAGGCTGTGGCTGCACACCGGGCAGGCGTAGCGGCTGGAGAAGACCTGTTCGCGCTCGCTGTCCATGTCCAGCGCCAGGGCGCGGCCTTCGGCAAGCTGCAGCGCGGTTTCGAAGCTTTCGGCCAGGCGCTGCTTGCTCTCGGGCTTGATGCGCAGGCGGTCGATGACGACGTCGATATCGTGCTTCTCGGTCTTTTTCAGCGGCGCCATGCCGTCGATTTCCACCAGTTGGCCGTCGACGCGCAGACGCACGTAGCCCTGCGCCTGCAGGCTGGCGCATTCGTCCTCGAAGCTGCCTTTCTTGCCGCGCGCAATGGGCGCCAGCACCGCCAGCCGCGTCTCGGGCGTCCAGCCCAGCACCGCGTCCACCATCTGGCTGACGCTCTGGGCCTGCAGCGGCAGGCCGTGGTCGGGGCAATAGGGCGTGCCGACCCGCGCGTAGAGCAGGCGCAGGTAGTCGTGGATTTCGGTGATGGTGCCGACCGTGGAGCGGGGATTGTGTCCCGCGGCCTTCTGCTCGATCGAGATGGCCGGCGACAGGCCCTCGATGAGATCCACATCCGGCTTGTCCATCAGTTGCAGGAACTGGCGGGCGTAGGCCGACAGGCTTTCCACGTAGCGCCGCTGGCCTTCCGCGTACAGCGTGTCGAATGCCAGCGAGGATTTGCCGGACCCGGACAGGCCGGTGACGACCACCAGCTTGTGGCGCGGCAGGTCCAGCGAGACGTTCTTGAGATTGTGGGTGCGGGCACCCCGAATGCGTATGGTCACGTCGGTATGGGTAACGTCCAGTTGCGTCGTCGATGGCGCCTTTGATCCCGCGCACCCTTTGGGCGCATTTCAGCGGTTTCAAAGGCCAACTTGGTACTATAGCGCGCCGAATCCTCTCGCGTTCAAGGCCGTTCATCGGGTTGGACAGGCCAGAGGCCGGCGCCGCACCGCAAGAATCAGACCGTGAGCGTATGACATGCAAACATGCGCGCAGCCCTAGTCATCGTTGAACTTTCCGCATGCCGGCAGACAAAAAACTGAAATTGACCCCTTCCGAGCGCCGCGCGAGCGTGGCCCTGGCCGGCCTGTTTGCCGCGCGGATGCTGGGCCTGTTCCTGTTGCTGCCCGTCTTCGCCGTTGCCGCAAGCGGCATGCCGGGCGGCGATGATCCCGTCCGCGTGGGCCTCGCGCTGGGCATGTACGGTCTGACCCAGGCGTTCATGCAGATTCCGTTCGGTCTGGCGTCCGACCGCTGGGGGCGCCGTCCGGTGGTGCTGTTCGGGCTGCTTCTGTTTGTCGCCGGCAGCATCGTCTGTGCGCAGGCGACGGACGTTTTCTGGATCACGATCGGCCGGGCCATCCAGGGCGCCGGCGCCATTTCCGCCGCTGTCACCGCCTGGCTGGCCGACGCCACCCGCGACGAGGTGCGCACGCGTGCCATGGCGATGGTGGGTGCATCGATCGGGCTGTCCTTTGCCGTGTCACTGGTGCTTTCGCCGGTGCTGGTGGGCTGGTGGGGGCTGTCGGGTCTGTTCTGGACCATTGCCTGCCTGGGCGTCGTCTGTCTGGCCGTCGCGCGCTGGGTGGTGCCTGTCGTGCCCCGCACGCAGGCTCGCACGATGCAGGCGGCCAAGCCGCGCGAGGTGCTGACTCATCGCGACCTGCTGCGCCTGAATTTCGGCGTTTTCGTGCTGCATCTGATTCAGGTGTCGTTGTTTGTCGTGGTGCCGGCGCTGCTGGCCAAGGTCGGCGGGCTGGACGCGCGCGACCTGTGGAAGGTCTACCTGCCGGTCATCCTGGTGTCGTTCGTCCTGATGGTGCCGGTGGTGTTCGTCGCCGAAAAACGCCGGGCGCACCGCGGCGCGCTGCGCGCGTCGATCGCCGGCCTGGTGCTGGTGTGCGCACTGTTGCCGGCCGCCAGCCATGGCTTTTACACGCTGGCCATCGCGCTGACCGGATTCTTCGTCGCCTTCAACGTGCTGGAAGCCCTGCAGCCCTCGCTGGTGTCGCGCGTGGCGCCGCAGGCCTACAAGGGATTGGCGCTGGGCTTCTACAACACCGCGCAGGCCGCGGGCCTCTTCGCGGGGGGCGCCCTGGGCGGCTGGCTGGCGTCGCAGTCCGGCGCCAGCGCGGTGTTCATCGCCGCGGCAGTCCTGTCGGCGGTGTGGCTGGCGGTCACCTGGGCGCTGCGGCCCCTGGCCTGATGGCTGCGGGCTTTCCCGCAGGCTTTGGAAAGTCGCGGATCTGGCCCCGAACGGCGTCCAACAGCGCCGAAATGGTTTGTCAGCAGTGTTCGAACTGTCACTGATCCCGTTTGGCGCGGCGGGCGCTTTTCGTCGATAATACCCATCAACACAGGCTTCACCTGGGCATCGCCGGCATCGTTTTGATGACCGGCGAGTTTCATGAAGCCGGTCTTCAACATCGCTTTTTTATGTTGTTGCCGGCGCGCTTGCGGCAACGCAAGGCGCAGGCTGTCAACAACAGAGGGACATCCGCATGGCATCGGTTAACAAAGTCATACTCGTGGGCAATCTGGGTCGCGACCCGGAAGTCCGCTACAGCCCCGACGGGGCGGCAATCTGCAACATGTCGATCGCCACCACCTCGTCCTGGAAGGACAAGGCCAGCGGCGAAAAGCGCGAAGAAACCGAATGGCACCGCGTCGTCATGTACAACCGGTTGGCTGAAATCGCCGGCGAATACCTGAAGAAGGGCCGCTCGGTCTACATCGAAGGCCGCCTCAAGACCCGCAAGTGGCAAGACAAGGACACGGGCGCCGACCGCTTCAGCACCGAGGTCGTCGCTGACCAGATGCAGATGCTGGGCGGCCGCGAAGACGGCGGCGGCGGCGGTGGTGGCAACTACGGTGGCGGCGGCTACGACGACGCGCCGCGCCAGCAGCGCGCCGCGCCGGCCCAACGCCCGGCGCCCCAGCAGCGCCCGGCCCCCGCAGCGGCCCCGGCCAGCAGCGGCGCCAACCTGGCGGACATGGACGACGATATTCCGTTCTGAGCGAATTTCAATTCGGCCAAAAAAAGGCGGACCTTCGGGTCCGCTTTTTTTTTGCGTCTCGTCTGACGATAGGCATACATTGAAATGTGCCTTCCGCATGCCGGGTATCAACGGTTCTTTTGCAACTGTGGGATTTCAACCGCATTGCGATTATGTTATGCCGAGCTGTCTCGATGATATCCAGGGAGTTTTGGCAATGCCAAAAGCCCGCATTAGATGGCGGGAATAATCACGTCCAACGACACCTTACAAAACGCTGTTTTGCACGTGAACCTACCGAAAATACTCCGGCAAGTTGCGCAATGCTTCGACGGTATTGGTAACAATGTGAATTCAATATTCTGGGCATCCCGTTTGTTTTAAGCATCCAAGGGTTTACCATGTGTCCGGATCAGCGGCACTGCTTGCCCACCGCATGACTCTCTGATAGCCTTTTCGACGGTCAACCGAATGTTCTGAAATAATGGTCCGCTACCGGACCGGAATGCTGCGGAAAGGGAACATCGATAGTGGGCGACAATATCTTGATGAACGCCGCAGCTCGGGAAAACGACGCTGACGCATTCGCAATGCCGCTTGGCAATAATCAAACGGACAATTTCTGGGGGCGGTTATTCTGCAATTGGAAAACACTGGCATTCGCTGCGGTGTTTGGAGCCGTTTGCGGGGTTGCAGCGTATTATGTCGTGCCAAAAAAATGGCCGGCAACGCTTATCGTCCGCGTGGGCGATGTCAAGGCAGGACATGAGCTAAGACGCGAAATGCAGGAGCAGCTGTCGCTGACTGCGGAATGGATGACGAGCCGGGAATTCGTTGACGCGGTGATGTCTGCGGCGAGTGCTGCGCCGGCTGCCACGGCCGGAGGCGACTCGCGCGACGCCAAGCTTTTTCGTGAGACGCTGACCGCGAAGGCAATTGCCGGCACCCAATTGCTTAGAGTGGATTACCTGGGATATTCGCACCACCAGCTGCAAGTCTATGCGGATGCTATTGGAAAAGAGGTGCGTGCGTCTCATGACAAGGTAATGGACGCGCGTCTGGAAGCGCTGACAGACTTAAGGAATAAATACGATGGCGAGATCGCGGCGGAGGAAAGAAAATATCACAGCCTGCGCCGAGAGTACAACGACGTTGTTCGGGGAACGCCGGACAATTTGCTTTGGCTTGCTCCGCAGTTAAGAGCGGAGATCTCCCAGAGTGAAGTGGTGATGGGTATTTTGAGTCGGGCCGAAGACGAGCTGGATGGACGTATTGATTTGGCGGGGCATTATTCGGCGGATGTCACTCAGGCTGAAATCCTGGTGCAGCCGGTATCTCCAAGACTGAAAAATCTGCTGCCTCCTGCAGTATTGCTGGGGATTTTGTGCGGCTTCCTCCTTTTGGTTATTCGAGGCAAGACGAGGTTCGTTCTTTTGAAATAGCGCCTGACGCCTGGTGCGGCGCCCGCAGCCTGCTCGAAGGCTTTGGGTTCGTGGCAATGAAGATTGGCGAGAGCGGCTCCGAATGTCAGCCGTATACCGTACTTCTTGCTACGGAAACTTCCTTGGTCCATCCGTGAAATTAATCCGACATTCCGTTTACAACCTACTCGGCCTGGGGCTTCCGCTACTTACCGCAGTATTCAGCATTCCCGTCCTGATCAGGGAACTGGGCGATGCCCGGTTCGGGCTGTTGACGCTGATCTGGGCAATCGTCAGCTATTTGAGCCTGTTCGACCTGGGGCTGGGCCGTGCGTTGACGCAACACCTGGCGGTGATGCTCGAAGGCAAGGACCGGCGGCGGGTAGGCGCCTTGGTGGTGACCGCGATCGTCGTGATCGCGCTGTTCAGCGTCGTTGCGGGCGTTTTGATGGCTGTGTTGGGGCCTTGGGGGCTGGGATTCATCAGCGCCGTGCCGGACAGGGCGGAAGCGATCAACGCCATCTGGATCATGGCGCTTGCCATGCCCGCTGTTGTGCTGACCGCGGGCTTCCGAGGCATTCTTGAGGCCAGGCACGCGTTTGGGATCATCAATCTGATCCGGCTGCCGATGGGCCTGTTGACGTTTCTGGGCCCCCTGGCGGTCGTGCTTTACGGTCCGCCGCGGCTGGACGTCATCACGTTGGTTCTGGCCGGCGGCCGTGTGGTGACGTGCGGACTGCACGCGTGGTACGCCAAGCGCCATCTACCGGACGATGTGGGACCTTTCAAATTCGACAAGACGCTGATCCGCCCGCTTTGCAGTTCGGGCGGCTGGATGACGGTCAGCAATATCGTCAGCCCCGTCATGAGCTACGCCGACCGGTTCATCGTGGGCGCGGTTATCTCGTCTGCCGCCGTTGCCTATTATGTGACGCCGCAGGAGCTGATCACAAAATTGTCGATCTTGCCGGGCGCATTGACCGCGGTGTTGTTTCCGGCCCTGGCGGCGCAGATCGCGCGTCAGGATGCAGCGGTCATGCCGTTGATCACCAAGGCCGTGGGCTGGATTTTCCTGACGCTGTTGCCCATCACGGCCGCCATCGCAATATTTGCCAAAGAGCTTCTGACGTTGTGGGTGGGCGAACCCTTTGCGTTGCAGAGCTACGTGCTGCTGCAGATATTCTCGGCTGGCATGTTCATTACCTGTCTTGCGCAAATACCTTTCACCGTCATCCAGGGCGCCGGAAGATCGCATTTGACGGCTGTGTTTCACCTGATCGAGGTGCCTCTGTTTCTTGCGGCGCTATTCCTTCTGGCGCGCCACTATGGCCTTACCGGCGCCGCTGTGGCGTGGTTTCTTCGCGTGGCGGTTGATGCCGTTCTGATGTTCTGGGGCGCCAAGCTCGTGATGAACCGCTCCATGTTCACCAGTGCGAAGCTTCGGCTGCTTTCGGTTTCGGGGCTGGCGGTACTGGGATTCGTGGGCGCACTGGTGCCAAGTCCGGCCATCCGGGCCGCCTGGCTGCTTGCGGTTGTCGCGTTGGTGCTGTTGATCGCCGTGCGCGGCAGCGCGCGTTTTGGCCATGGGAGCAGGGCATGAAACAGGAAATGACGTTGCCTTACCGCTTCGATACGCGGCTTGCGTTGTTTGTGATCCTGCTTCCGTTCTTTCTGTTGTTTGTCGGCGATATTCAGGTGCCCGTAGGCGTCAGCACGATGACTGTCCCGATGGGATTATTCATTGTCCTTCCGCTGTTGCTCACGGCGATCGCGCTTCCCCGCATCGTGATTCCCACGCCGGCGTTATTGCTGTCGGGTGCGGTATTTTTTGGCGCGGTAGGCGTGGCGATGACCCCCGAGAGCGCATATATGCGCGCGGCCGCCGGCGCCTTGCCGATGATTTATGCAATTTGCACGTTGATTTTTTACGCGCAATTTCATCAGTTCATCAAGCAGGATTGGATCGTGCGCATGATGCTGGCGGGAGGCGCGGTGCTGGCCCTCGCGGTGATTGTGCTGTTTTACATCGCCGCATTCAGTCCGGGCGATTATTACGCGCGCAAGCTGTTTGTCGCGACACCGCTCGGCAGATCGAATTATCTTGCCGCGTTTCTCGTTTTTCTGTTTGCACTTGCCTCGGCCAAGATGCGCGTGCTGCGGTGGCTTTTTGCGATCGCCATCTTCTGCACGATGTCCCGGGGTGGGGCGATCATTTTCGCGTTATACCTCGTGGCGCTGCTGCTGGACAGGAAGCGGCTGCTTTGGCTCGTCTGGGTTGTGCCATTGGTCGGGTTCGCATCGGCGATTCTATTCTTTTCGATTGATGTGCAAATCCAGCTTCGTGATTATGGCGGGCCGTTCGCCAGCGAACTGAGTTCCGCGGTGAATCGCCTGCTGCTATGGGCGTTCAGCTTCGACCTATGGCTTCAGCACCCCTGGTTCGGCATTGGCCCCAATACGTTCAGGACGTTCATCGAGGCCAATCCTGGCATCGAAGACGTCTGGGGGACGCATAACTCCATCCTGCAACTGCTGCTGAATTACGGACTATTTGGGGCCGTATTGTATGGATGGTACTTGCGGGTAATCTATAGGCACCTGCTCCGGGCAGAGCAGACGTCGCCGTGGTTCCGCTATTTGCGTGTGGTTTTTGTTGTATTGCTGGTGTTTTCCCTGTTCGAGCCTCTGGTGGGTTCGGCAGCATTCGAAGTGTTGCTTGCATTCATGTTGGTTTTGGCACTGACACACGCCCTCCCCGCCGGTTCGGGAAGACTGATAATAATTGCGATAAGTTACTCAGAAAATGGAAATATTGCTCTCCGTTGTGATACCCACGCACAATCGCTCACAGTATGCGATTCATGCGGTTCGGTCCATTCTGGCGATCGGGGATCGCAGCCTTGAACTGGTAGTCAGTGACACCAGCACGGACGGGCTGCTGGAAGAGCTTGTCCGCCAAGGCGATAATCCGCCTTGCGACGACCCCCGTTTCAAGTATCTGCGGCCCGCAGAAAGGCTGGACATGACAGGGAACCACAATCATGTCATCAGTGCTGCCACGGGAGAATTTGTCTGCCTGATTGGCGACGACGACACCATCACGGAAGATGCATTGCTGGCGGCGCGTTGGGCCAAGGACAATCAGATCGACGTGATTGCGCCGAAGGTCATGTCGAATTATGTGTGGCCCGATTTCCGGTCCAAGATTTTTGGCGCGGGGCACGCCGGCCGGTTGTATCTGCCGAGCCGGATCGGCGCCATGGTCGAGCGCCAGTCTTCCGAGAGCCTGTCCGGGGCCTTGTCGAATGCCGCCCAGGGAACCGATGGGCTGCCCAAGATCTACCACGGGATCGTGCGGCGCAGCCTGCTCGAAAAAATGAAAACACTGTCGGGCGCCTATTTCCATGGGTCCAGCCCCGACGTATCCGGCGCAATCGGATTGGCGCTGTGCGGTGGCCGGTTCGTCGAAATCGATTATCCGCTTACCATTCCCGGGGCCTCCGGCGGCAGCAATACCGGCCGCAGCGCCATGAACACCCACAAGGGCAAGCTGGGGCACGAGGCGCAGACCAAGGCTTTCGTCAGCACCGGCTGGTCGGAAGGGGTGCCGCGCTTTTTCTCGGTCGAAACCGTCTGGGCGCACGCAGCGTTGGAAACGATCGCAAAGATTTCCGCGAACGAGGTGCCGCGCTTCAATTTTGCGCGACTGATTGCCGTGTGCCAGTCGCTCCATGGCGAGTACGCCTCCGAGATCGAGCAGGCCATCCCGCTAGCCGCGGGCATCGTCGGCATGACACGATCCGACTTCCTGAAGAAAGTGGCGTTTGAGAAACGGCGGTATCGCCGGCAGCGGCTGGTGAGGCTCTTGCGCCGTGCAATGCGGCCCACGGTTGCAGGCGGCAGAGAGTACACGGGAGAAATTGATACCGTCGCCAAGACGCCAGCCCTGCTCAAGGCCCATATGGCGAATCGACACTGGAGCTGGGACAAGGCGATAAAGCGCTGACAGTCCAATCGCTCCCGCGACCAGCGGCTACGCCTTTTCCTGTTCCGGCGCATCATGCTTTGCGGCCGGGAGAAAGGCCTCCACCAGATAATCGATGAATGCGCGGGTGCGGGCCGTCTGGTTGCGGCGCTGTGGGTAATAGACGAACAGGTCCGCAGCAGGCAGCGTGAAGTCGGGCAGCACCACGCGCAGCCTGCCGCTTTCCAGGTACTTGGCCAGGTCCCATTCCGACCGGACGAGGATGCCGTGGCCGTCCAGGGCCCAGCCCAGGACGATGTCGCCATCGTTGCTGGAAAGCCCGCCTTCCACCTTCACCACTTCGACGCGGCCTTCGTGCGTGAACCGCCAGACGCCGTGTGCTTCGTCGTTCTGCCGGTGAAGAATGCATTGGTGATGGGCGAGGTCGGCCAGAGTCGCCGGCGTGCCGTGCGCCTTCAGGTAGCGGGGCGACGCGCACAGAAAGCGACGGTTGGTCATGATGCGTCGGGCGGCGAGGCGCTTGTCGGGCAGCTCGCCGAAGCGGATGGCCAAGTCAAAGCCGCTTTCGACCAGGTCGACGGGCCGGTCCGTTACCTCGAGCTCGACCTGGACCTGCGGATAGCGTTTCGCAAAGTCGGAAACCAGCGGCGCGATGGTCGTGCGCCCGAACCCCAGTGTGGCGTTGACGCGGATGAGGCCGCGCGGCTGGGCGCTGCTGCTGGACACCACGTCTTCCATCTCGCGCAGGTCCGCGAGGATCCGCGTCGCGTAGGCCAGGTAGGTTTCGCCTTCGTTGGTCAGGCTGATGCTGCGCGTGGTGCGATTGACCAGGCGCACGCCAAGGCGCGTTTCCATCAGCGCCAGCCGCTTGGTGGCCGCCGGTGGCGTCAGATCCAGATGCCGCGCCGCGGCCGACAGGCTGCCCAGCCGGGCGACCAGCACAAAGAATTGCAGCTCGGAGGCAAGGTCGGCTTTCACTGAAAGTAAATAATCAAATGAACTTGGGTGAATTCTAGGGCAGGGATGCGCCACTAATCTATCGATTCCCGACGCGCCCCAACCGGAGACAAGCCATGAGAATCGTCGACATCCGCGAGCAGACCCTGCCCATCAGCTCACCCATCCGCAACGCCTACATCGACTTCAGCAAGATGACCTTGAGCCTGGTCGCCGTGATCACAGACGTGATCCGCGACGGCAAGCCGGTGGTCGGGTACGGCTTCAATTCGAATGGCCGTTATGGACAGGGCAAGCTCATGCGCGAGCGCTTCATCCCGCGCGTGCTGGAAGCCGACCCGGAAACGCTGGTGGACGCCACGGGGCGCAACCTGGATGCGCACAAGGTCTGGGATGCGATGTTCAAAAACGAAAAACCCGGCGGTCACGGCGAGCGGTCGGTGGCGATCGGCACGATCGACATGGCCGTGTGGGATGCGGTTGCGAAGATCGAAGGCAAGCCGCTTTTTCAGTTGCTGGCCGAACGCTATGGAAATGGCCAGCCGGATCGGCGGGTGTTCGTGTATGCGGCCGGTGGCTACTACCACCCGGGGCAGGACCACGCCAAGCTCAAGGACGAAATGCGCAGCTATCTCGACCGCGGCTATACGGTCGTGAAGAAGAAGATCGGCGGCGCGTCGCTGGACGAGGACCTGCGCCGCATCGACTCGGTGCTGAGCGTGCTGCAGGACGGCCAGAAGCTGGCTGTCGACGCGAACGGGCGCTTCGACCTGGACACGGCAATTGCCTACGCCAAGGCGCTGTCTCAGTACGACCTCTTCTGGTACGAGGAGGCAGGCGATCCGCTGGATTTCGAGCTGCAGGCGACGCTGCGCAACTACTACGACAAGCCCATGGCGACGGGCGAAAACCTCTTTTCGATGCAGGATGCGCGCAACCTCATCCGTTATGGCGGCATGCGCGCGGACCGCGACTACCTGCAGTTCGACTGCGCGCTCAGCTACGGGCTGGTGGAGTATCTGCGCACGCTGGCGATGCTGCGTCAGCACGGCTGGTCCGCGAGCCGTTGCGTGCCGCACGGCGGGCACCAGATGTCGCTGAACATCGCGGCGGGCCTGGGGTTGGGCGGCAATGAAAGCTATCCGGATCTGTTTCAGCCCTTCGGCGGCTTTCCGGATGGCGTGAAGGTGGAAGGCGGCTATGTCACGATGCCGGACTTGCCGGGTATCGGCTTCGAGGGCAAGTCTGACCTGTACGCCGTGATGCGCGCGCTATCGGCCTGATCGCGGGCGGCGCGCGGTCCCTGTTGGCGTTGCCAAGAGGGACCGCTCTGCGGCATGACATAAATTGTTTCACTTTACCTGCTTGCGTTGTCTATCTAGTAGTAGGTAAGATTCATCCATCGACGCAGCGCAACCAACCAAACCGCCCGGCGCCGAAATCAGAAATACAGTAGGACCGCTTTTTTATTTCCTTCGACGTCTACCTACAAGTAGATAGCTAACTGAAACGCATACTGCACCAAAAACTGGAGATTGACCATGAAGACCCTCGTATCCGCCCTGATTCTTTCCGCTTCCTTCATCGGCGCTGCCCAAGCTGGCGAACTGGACTATCCGCCCGAACTGAACACCCAAAGCACGGTGACCCGCGCTCAAGTGCAGCAAGAACTCGCCGCCGCCCGCGCCAATGGCGAACTGGTGTTCGGTGAAGAAGGCTACGCCGCCGCCCCGATCGCTTTCACCAGCGACAAGACCCGCGCTCAGGTCAAGCAAGAACTGGCCGCCGCCCGCGCTCAAGGCCTGACCGAGGGTGGTGAACTGGACTACCCGCCCGTTCAAGGCTGATTTTTTTCGAACTGACATCTATCTATAGATAGATAGCTTCAACCCAACAACGACGCAGCAACTGCAATTCAAACCAAACTGACTGGAGATTTCTCATGAAGACCCTCGTTTCCGCCCTGATCCTTTCCGCTTCCTTCATCGGCGCTGCCCAAGCTGGCGAACTGGACTATCCGCCCGAGCTGAACACCCAAAGCACGGTGACCCGCGCTCAAGTGCAGCAAGAACTGGCCGCCGCCCGTGCCAACGGTGAACTGGTGTTCGGCGAAGAAGGCGACGCCGCCGCCCCGATCGCGTTCACCAGCGACAAGACCCGCGCCCAAGTGAAGCAGGAACTGGCTGCGGCCCGCGCGCTAGGCCTGACCGACGGTGGCGAACTGGACTACCCGCCCGTTCAAGGCTGATTTTTTCGACCTGACATCTATCTATAACTAGATAGCTTGAACCCAACATCGACGCAGCAATTGCAGTGCAAACCAAACCGACTGGAGATTTCTCATGAAGACCCTCGTATCCGCCCTGATCCTTTCCGCCTCCTTCATCGGCGCAGCCCATGCTGGCGAACTGGACTATCCGCCCGCCCTGGAAACCCAAAGCACGGTGACCCGCGCTCAAGTGCAGCAAGAACTCGCCGCCGCCCGCGCCAATGGCGAACTGGTGTCCGGTGAAGAAGGCTACGCCGCCACTGCATTTGCCCACGCCGGCGACAAGAGCCGCGCTCAGGTCAAGCAAGAACTGGCCGCTGCCCGCGCCCAAGGCCTGACCGACAGCAGCGAACTTGCCTACCCGCCCGTGCAAGGCTGAAGCAGATGGCAATCAAAGCGGACCCCGGGAACGGGATCTTGTCCCGGCCGGGGTTCGCTAGCACTGTCGGCGGCGTTGAGCGGCCTTCTCGGAGATGCCGATAAGGGACCGTCCCAATGACGAACCGACCTATTAGTAGGTAATATGCGGCCATGGATACCCCGACTTCCAACACCACTCGCGAACTGCTTCTGGCCCACGCCGAGAAGCTGATCCGCATGCGCGGATGCAACGGCTTCAGCTACCGCGACCTGGCTGAACATGTGGGCGTCAAGACGTCCAGCATCCATTACTACTTTCCGGGCAAGGACGACCTGCTGTATGAGGCCGTCGAGGCCTACAGCACGCGTGCACTTGGCGCGGTGCGCGGGATCGACACCGCGCAACCGGCGCAGGCGCAGCTCGAAAAATATCTTTCCATGATGGAATCCGCTGCCTGCGGCTCCGGTGAACTCTGTCTGGGCGGCATGTTGGCCGCCGACGTGATGAGCCTGTCCGAACGGGTCCGCGGCGCGCTGCAGGGATTCTTCCGCGCGCATGAAGCGTGGCTGGCCCGCGTGCTGGCCGAAGGCGCGGCGCAAGGAACGCTGAAGTTTTCCGGCACGCCGGAAGCGGCGGGGCGGGCGGTGTTCGCGACGATCCAGGGTTGTCTGCTGGTGTCGCGTCTGTTCCAGCAACCGCCCGCGTTGTGCGAGGCGATCAGCGCGCTTTACGTCGAATGCGAAGGCAAGACGTGCCACGGCGCCTGAACGCCTCGCGCTGACTACACGCTTTCACGTTTCACGGCCGCCTTGCTGACGCAGGCGGCCGTTGTGTTTGGGCGCATCGACTGTGTGGCCCGCTTCACGCCAACGCGCGCGCCATGTCCGTGCTGGTGCGCTCCTGCACGCCGAGGTCCCGCATGCGTTGCAGAAAGCTCGACTGCGCGTGGGCAAAGCCCGCGACGGGACTCATGCAATCCGTCAGCAGCACGATGCGCGACAGGTTGCCGCCGGGCAGATGCTCGGCCAGGTGTTCGACGGTGGCCTTGACGCAGTGGCTGCCCGCCTCGCCCGCGATGAGAATCAGATCCGCGCGGTCCAGCGAGTCCAGCAAGCCGCGGTTGAGCTGGCTGCGCGGATCGTCGGCGTCGGGCACCTCGGCCATCAGCGCGCTGTAGTGTTCGGTCCAGGGGTTGGCGCCTTTGGGCACCTTGCGCACGATGAACTGGCGATCTTCTTCCCAGCGGCCGTAGGCGGCGCGCACGTCGGCATGCACGTTGTGGCCCCACGTGCCGATTTCGCAATGCACCGGCCACGCCATCAGCGTGTAGCGGCCGCGGGCTTCCAGTTCATCCAGGTAATTGAGCGTGCGTGGCAGGTCGTCGTCATGCCGTGGCACGAATTCGCCGGCGCGCAATTGCGCTGCCGTGATCGGCGTGAAAGGCGCAACCGGATCGCCATTGCCCGCGCGCCAGAACGTGGGATGCGCGATGTCCAGACGGTGGTGCGAATCCAGCGTGACCGTGATCGACGAGAGCGCGGGGGCGGTGGCGTCGATGAAGCGCGCCAGCCGCTGCATGTCCGCATGGGCGCCTGCGATGGGCAGCGCGGGCGCGACTGCCAATCCGGTCAGCGGGTCAATGGGCCGGTACGACTCGGGCAGGTCGCAGAAATCGTTTTGCGGGTCGACGATCAGCAGGTGAGTGGAACGCGGCATGATGGGTGGGCGGGTGAAGTCAGAACAGCACGAGATCCTCGGCGCGGTCGGGCAACTGGCGCAGCAGCGATCGCCACTGGCGCCAAAGGACTGACGATACGCCTAACGCGCCAATCGGAATAAGAATCCACATGACCTGCTCCTGTCAATATTCGCACGGTCGTGCGAAATGTAGTGAAAGCAAAGCCGGCGCAACGCCGGCTCGGGGTGGGACTACTCGATGTATTTGAAGCTGCGATACGTGGAGATCAGCCGCTCGTAGCCGGCCTTCACACGCTCGTGCGCCTTGGGGTCGCGCAGGAAGCGGGCATCGTGCATCAAGCCGATCATCAGGCTGTAGACCTCGAACACGAGTTGCTGCGGGTCCGTGTCAGGGCGCAGATGGCCGGCCTCGAGCGCCTGGTTGACCGTACGCACCATCGCGGCACGCCAGCGCTTCAAGTTTTGCTCCAGCACAGAGCGCAGCGGCGAGTCGACATCGTCGTACTCGAACGCGCCCGCCACGTAGATGCAGCCGGTGAGCGTTTCGACATTGCTGGCGCGGTCGATCCACAGCGACACCAAGGCGTTCAGGCGCGGCAGGCCCCGCGGATAGGCCATGGCCGGCGTGAAGACCGCTTCAACGAAGCGCCGATCGTATTCGTCCAGCACCGCCTGCTGCAGGGCTTCGAGTGAGCCGACGCGCGAGAAGACGCCGCTCTTGCTGATGCCGAGCCGTTTGGCGACCTGGCCCAGCGAGAGGCTTTCCATGCCTTGCGCGGCGGCCATGTCGAGGGCCGTGTTCACGATGGCCGCGAAGGTGAGTTCGCTTTTCTCGGTTTTTGCAGTCATGGCGGGAATTTAGCACGATCGTGCGAAAAACGAGCAATTTTTAATCGGGGCGGGATGGGCAGAAAGATAGCGGCGTCATTCCGCGCCTTTGGCGCCGATGTAAACCCAATAAAAAGCCGGACGGCATTGCCGTCCGGCCTGATCAAACGTGGCGCTAAATCAGCCGCGCGCGGCCTTGTATTCCAGGCGGTACTTGTGCAGCAGCGGCTCGGTGTAGCCGTTGGGTTGCGTCAGGCCTTCGAACACCAGCGCGCATGCGGCCTTGAAGGCCAGCGACGTGTCGAAGTTGCCGGCCATCGGCTGGTAGAGTGGGTCACCTGCGTTCTGCCCGTCGACGACCTTCGCCATGCGCTTGAAGGTCTCCGTGACCTGATCGCGGTTCGTGATGCCGTGACGCAGCCAGTTGGCAATGTGCTGGCTGGAGATGCGCAGCGTGGCGCGGTCTTCCATCAGGCCCACGTTGTGGATGTCCGGGACTTTCGAGCAGCCCACGCCCTGGTCGATCCAGCGGACCACATAGCCGAGGATTCCTTGCACGTTGTTGTCCAGTTCCTGCTGGATGTCGGCGGCGGACCACTTGCTGGGATCGCCGACCGGCACCGTGAGCAGGCCATTGAGCAGTTCGTCGCGCACGCTGTCCAGCTTGGTGCGTTCGAGTTCCTGCTGGACTGCCTGCACGTCAACCTGGTGGTAATGCAGCGCATGCAGCGTGGCGGCCGTGGGCGAGGGCACCCAGGCGGTATTGGCGCCGGCCTTGGGATGCGCGATCTTCTGCTCGAGCATCGCGGCCATCAGGTCGGGCATGGCCCACATGCCCTTGCCGATCTGGGCGCGGCCGCGCAGGCCGGCGTCCAGGCCAACCAGCACGTTGTTGCGCTCGTACGCGGTGATCCACGCGCTGGACTTCATGTCGCCCTTGCGCAGCATGGGGCCGGCTTCCATGCCGGAGTGCATTTCGTCGCCCGTGCGGTCCAGAAAGCCGGTGTTGATGAACGCGACGCGCGAGGCGGCGGCTTCGATGCAGGCCTTGAGGTTGACGCTGGTGCGGCGCTCTTCGTCCATGATGCCCATTTTCAGGGTGTGGCGCGGCACGCGGATCAGGTCTTCGACGCGGTCAAAGAGTTCGCTGGCGAATGCGGCTTCGGCGGGGCCGTGCATCTTGGGCTTCACGATGTAGACGGAGCCCGTGCGCGAGTTGAGCTTGAGCTTGCGGTCCTGCACCGCGGCCAGGCTGGTGACGACTGCATCCAGAATGCCTTCGGGGATCTCCTGGCCATCGCGGTCCAGCACGGCCGGGTTGGTCATCAGGTGACCGACGTTGCGCACGAACATGAGCGAGCGGCCATGCAGCGTGAGCGCCGAGCCGTCCGGACGCGTGTAGCTGCGGTCGGCGTTGAGCTTGCGGGTGAAGGTTTTGCCGCCCTTGGTGACGTCCTCGGTCAGGTCGCCCTTCATCAGGCCAAGCCAGTTGCGGTAGATCTGGACCTTGTCGTCGCCGTCGACGGCCGCGACCGAGTCTTCGCAGTCCATGATGGTGGTGAGCGCGGCCTCGACCACCACATCTTTCACGCCGGCCGCATCGGTGCCGCCGATGGTGCT
Organism: Achromobacter spanius; assembly: GCF_002966795.1. GTDB lineage: Bacteria > Pseudomonadota > Gammaproteobacteria > Burkholderiales > Burkholderiaceae_B > Achromobacter > Achromobacter spanius_D. Next base: position 6,200,850 of record NZ_CP023270.1, on the reverse strand, counting down.
GGCGCGGTCGATCTGGATCTCGAAATGCAGCCCGTTGTTCTTGAGCAGGATGGCCGTGGGGGCGGATGCGTCGCCTTGGTAGCCGACGAATTGCGCGCCGGACTTCAAGCCGGTTGCGCCCGTGGCAAGCACTACGCGAAGCTGGCCGCCTTCAACGGTGTAGCCCTTGGCGTCGGCGTGCGAGCCTTGCGCGAGGGGCGCCGCGGTGTCCAGGAAGCTGCGCGCGCGGGCGATCACGGCGGCGCCGCGTTCCGGGTTGTAGCCCTTACCCGTGTCGCCGGGCGTGGCCGGGATGGCGTCGGTGCCGTACAGGGCGTCGTACAGGCTGCCCCAGCGCGCGTTGGCGGCGTTAAGCGCATAGCGAGGATTGGACATCGGCACGACGAGCTGCGGGCCGGCCTGCTGCGAGATCTCGGTGTCCACGTTGTCGGTGGTGGCGCGCACGGTGGCGGGCTGCGGCAGCAGGTAGCCGATGCCTTCGAGGAACTTGCGGTACGCGGCGGGCTCCGTGATGGGGCCGGGATGGGCGCGATGCCAGGCATCCAGTTCGGCCTGCAGGCGGTCGCGTTCGACCAGCAAAGCCCGGTTCTTCGGCGCCAGATCGTGCACCAGGGCGGCGAAGCCTTGCCAGAAGCCGTCGGCATCCAGGCCGGAGCCGGGCAGGGCTTCCTGTTCGATGAATTGGCTGAGATTGGCCGCCACTTGCAGGCCGTGGTGCTGGATGCGTTGAGTCATGCGGGTCTCTGACGATGAGTAAGGCTGACCGGCGCGCCGCGCCGGATGAGGGGTGCTGACATCATCGTCCGCGACCGCGCCGATGTCCATACGGAAACCCGCTGGTCATACCAGTTTGTGCAGCGCACGCCGGGCAGAGCGTCATTTTTTATGGTTTGATATCAGCCACTTACCGAGGCAAGGCCGAGCCGCGCGAGCGCCGACCGCGCATGGTCATACCACTGGTGCGGAGATTGCATGCACGCGGAAATTGAAGAAAAGCCCCGTCAGGTGGCCGATGAAGTGGCCGAACGCATCGAGCGGCTGATTCTGGACGGCGTGCTCAAGGCGGGCCAGGCCCTGCCGTCCGAGCGGCGCCTGACCGAAAAGCTGGGCGTATCGCGCACGGCGCTGCGCGAGGGCCTGAAACTGCTGCGCGCGCGCGAGATCATTCACACGGCGCAGGGCAAGGGCTCGTTCGTCGCGCGCATCTCGAAGGTGGACGCCGGGCCGCTGATGCACCTGTTCAATTCGCAGCCGCGCACGCTGTACGACCTGCTGGAAGTGCGGTCGCTGCTGGAGGCCGAATCGGCGCGGCTGGCAGCCATCCGCGGGACCGAAGCGGATTTCATCATGATCCGGCGCCGGTATGACGAGATGGTGTCCGCGCAGGGCGCCGCCACCGATACTGCCACGCACGCGCATCTGGACCACGCCTTTCATCTGGCGATCTGCGAGGCCTCGCACAATCCCGTGCTGGTGCACACGCTGCAATCGCTGACGGATCTGCTGCTGGGATCGGTGTTCGCGTGCGTGAACAACCTGTACCACCGCGAACCTGAAAAACGGCAGATCGACCGCCAGCACACGCGGCTGTTCAATGCCGTGATCGGACGCCAGCCCGAGCAGGCGCGCAAGGCCGCTGCAGATCATGTGGACAGCGTGCGCCAGAGCCTGTCGGATATCGAGCAGGAAGAGCAGCGGCTGGTGCGCGCGACGCTGCGGCTGGAAGGCTGGACGTAGGGTCGCGCGCGGCCGGAGGCGATTCCGGTTCTAGCGGTCGGCCACGGCGCAGCTGGCCAGCGCCAGCGGCTTGCCCGCGTAGATGCGGCCAAAGCGGTTGGAGAGCAATGCCTCCAGGCCGATGGCCTCCTGCCCCACGAAGCCCCGTTGCGGCAAACTGCCATGCGCCACCAGATCGAGCGCGGCGCAGATGCCCGCCGCGGTGGACAGCTGGATCGCGCTCAGGCGATGGCCGTCGACTTCCGCGCCGAACACACGAATCGGATACGACTCCTCTTCCAGTCGGCCATGGCGGTAGCCGGAGGCCGATGCCTGGATGACGATCACGTCCTGTTCGGTGGTGGGGATGGCCGACTCGAAGATGTCCTTGAGCAGGTCGCGGCGGTCGCGCAGGCGCAGGTCGTTGAGCAGCAGCTTCATGATGTTGCAGTGGCCGGGATAGCGCACCGACTTGTAGTCGACGTTGCGCGCGCGGCCCAGCAGCGTGGCGGGCAAGGTGCCCAGGCCGCCGGAGGTGTTGAAGGCTTCGTACTCCACGCCGTCCAGCGCAAAGGTTTCGTAGCCCTCCAGCGCGGGCACGCTGGTGAGCTGGCCGTCGACGATCGCCTCGCACGGGTTGCAGTATTCGTTGATCAGCCCTTCGGTGCTCCACGTCAGGTTGTAGCGCAGGCTGTTGGAGGGATAGCGCGGCAGCGCGCCGACGCGCATGCGCAGGTCGAGCAAGGTGTCGAAGCGGCGCGCCAGCGCGTTGCCGACGATGCCGATGAAGCCGGGCGCCAGGCCGCATTGCGGCATCAGTACGGCGCCGGTGTCATTGCCCAGCGCCTGGATGCCCAGCGCCTGGATCGCATGAGTGCTGGCCACGTCCTCGGTCAAATCGAAGTAATGCACGCCGGCCTTCGCGCACAGGCCCGCCACCGCGATCGCGCGATGAAACGGCAGCGCATTGACCACCGCGTACGCGCCTTCGATGCAGCGCGCCACGCCGGCATCGTCGCTGACCTGTCGCGTCTCGCAGCCCAGTTCGGCAAGAACGGCCAGCCGGCCGGCGTCCTGGTCCGCGACAAGGACGGAATAGTCGCCGCTGCGTTCCAGCATCAGCGCGATCGCAAAACCGATTTTTCCGGCGCCCAGCAGAACGATGGGCTTGGTGTGCGTGGACATGGTGCGGCTCCTGCAAATGAGAGGGAAGGGAAGTGGCCCCATCCTATGCGGGAGTGCTGTCGATTTGTAGCGGCTAAAGCGTCGAACCGGCCGCAAGTCACGTCGTTATGACCGTTGACGCCGTTGAAACGTCAAACAAAAAGCCCTCTGGCTTGTGGCCAGAGGGCTGCCTGGTAGCGGATTCACGGCCGACGTGGCCCGTGGATCAGCTGCCCAGGTGGGGGGGATAGTCCAGGTTGCCGAAGGTCACCAGGCCTTCGGTCTTGGCTTGTGCCAGTTGCGATTCAACTTGGGCGCGGGTCAGCGACGTGGCGGAAGCCGAGGCGGCGACGGGCGGGTAGTCCATGTTGCCGAAGGTCACTTGGCCGGCGTTCTTGGCCTGGGCCAGTTCGGCTTGGACTTGCTGCGAGGTCAGGCTGGAGTGTTGAGCGATGGGGGCGGGGTAGCCTTCTTCGCCGAACGTGTATTGGCCCGAAACCTTGGCTTGTTGCAGTTCAGCTTGAACTTGAGCGCGGGTGGGAGCTTGGTCGGCTTCGGCGGCTTGAGCGCCAGCAGCCAGAACGGACATGGACAGCATCAGTGCGGTAGCAAGGGTTTTCATGGCAGACCTCCGAGTCTTGTGAGCTTGGGATTCGAGCCCTAGGCCTGACTGCCTGGGGCTCGCTTGCTGTGTCCCGATGAGAGGCATTCTGTGCCTAAACAACCCTGGGATAAACCCTTATTACCTGAAAACATCTTTCCAAAATCATGGCTAATCGGTTTGGATTGTCCATGTTGGCGCCATGGGTGGCGATATTTCCATTGCGTGACGCGTCAGATTTCCGGCCAGCGCGTGCGGACGCGCTGGCCCGTGGGAAGCACCGCTTCAGCGGTTCAGATCGGCCAGTGCGTCGTTGTATTCGGTCTGCGCTTCTTCGAGCTTGCGCTGGGCCTTGTCGATCTTGTCCTGCTTGCCCTTGGCCTGCGCCTCTTTCAGCTCCTGCTGGCGTTCGGTGACCTTGGATTGTTTTTCGCGCACGTCGGCTTCGCGTTGCGATTGCAGGCGGCTGTCGGTGCAGCTTGCCTTGGCCTCGGACAGCGCCTTGCGCAGGCCCGCCTCGCGGCGCGAGTTGTTCTGCGCCTGCGCGGCGGCGATGTCGTTCTCGATGTGGCAGAACTTGGCCTCGCAACCGCGCAGCGGGGCGCAGTCGGTGGCGGCCTGGGCCGGCAGCGTGGCAAAGAGGGCGCACACGGCGGCGGCGGTGGTCAGGGATTTGATCATTGCGGGCATGCGGTGACTCCGTGACGGGGGGTGGAAAGCCCATCATCGCCCGCGGTTGGCAATCCCGCAAATGCACGACGCGATTGACTGGGGGCGGCTGGGCCCCCGTCGCCAATGCAGCGTCAGCGTGTCAACCGCGCCGCGTCAGCGGATCAGCGTGCCGGCGAGCGCCGCCACGACCAGCAATGCGCCCAGCCACAGGTTGGCGCGGAACAGCATGAAGTTGCGTTGGGGATGCTGGATGTCGAAGACCTTCAATTGCCAGGCAAGATGCGCGGCCACGGCCACCATGCCGACCTGATACGCCCACGACAGGCCGATTGCGTATCCGCCCCAGGCCCACAGCAGCACGGTGCCGACGTAGAACCCGCCGATCCAGAGCTTGCCTTGATCGCCGAAGCGCATGGCGGTCGAGTGCAGGCCCACGCTGCGGTCGTCGCGCACGTCGACGTAGGCGTAGATGCTGTCATAGCCCACCTGCCACAACACCGCGCCCAGCCACATGGCGATGGCGGCGAGCGGCACGTGGTTCTGCGTGTCCGACCAGGCCATCAGCATGCCCCAGTTGAAGCAGATGCCCAGCACGACCTGCGGCCAGTAGGTGACGCGCTTGCACAGCGGATAGATGAAGACGAAGGGCAGCACGGCCACGGCCAGCCAGCGGCTCATGTCGTTCAGGAAGAACAGCAGCGACCCGCAGACCAGCAGCTGGCCCAGCAGGAACCACACGGCGTTCTTCATCGACAACTGGCCGCTGGTCAGCGGACGGAAGCGCGTGCGCTCGACGTGCTTGTCGAAGTCGCGGTCGCACATGTCGTTGACCGTGCAGCCGATGCCGCGCATCAGCAGGGCGCCCAGCGAAAAGACGATCAGGCGTTGCAGGTCGGGCAGGCCGCCCGCGGCCTGGACCAGCGCGGCGATGGCCGGCAGCAGGGTCAGCCAGGTGCCGATGGGGCGGTCCAGGCGGCACAGCCGCGCGTAGGGCCGCCACGACTTCGGGAGCCAGCGTTCGACCCAGTCGGTGAAGACGATGTCACTGAGATCGGCGGGGGATTGTTGCGAAGCGCTCACTGTCACGGTCAAAAGTGGTCGGGAAAGCCGACAGCATAAAACAACGGCCGGGCATCGCGCCCGGCCGATCGGTGTTCAAGGCCTCCGCGTGGTCCCTGGCGGGACGTCGGCGGTGTAACCCGTCATTCCGCCTTCAGCAGCTTGCCCAGGATGGCGATGCCGGTGCGGATTTTGTCTTCCGGCACGGTGGCGAAACTGAGGCGCAGCGTGTTGCGCTTGCCTTCGCCGCTGTAGAACGGCGCGCCGGGCACGAAGGCCACGTTCTGCGCGATGGCCTTTTCCAGCAGCTTGGTGCTGTCGATGTGCTCGGGCAGCGTCAGCCAGATGAACATGCCGCCTTCCGGCTTGGTCCAGGTGACGGTGGACGGGAATTCCTTCTGGATGGCGTCCAGCATGCAGCTGCCCTGGGCGCGGTAGATCTCGCGCACGTTGGGCAGGTGTTCGGCCAGGAAGCCGTCCTTGACGATCTCGTACACGGCCATCTGCGTCAGCGTGGGCGTGTGCAGGTCGGTTGCCTGCTTGGCCTGCACCAGCTTGTTGATGAGCGCGCGGCCGCCGGCGATGTAGCCCAGGCGCAGGCCGGGGGCCAGCACCTTGGAGAACGTGCCCAGGCGCACGACGTTGGCGCCGTATTCCTTGGCCAGCGCGATCAGGCCGGGCTGCGGCTCGCCTGCGTAGCGCAGTTCGCCGTAGGGATCGTCCTCGACGATGACCAGGCCCAGTTCGGCGGCGCGCTTGACCAGCGCGATGCGGCGTTCCAGGTTGAGCGTGCGGCCGGTCGGGTTCTGGAAGTTGGGCAGGGCGTACAGGAAGCGGGCGCCGTCAGCCAGCTCGGGCGTGATCGCTTCGGGGATCAGGCCGCCTTCGTCGGTGGGCACCGGCACGAAGTTCGGCTGGTACAGGCTGAACGATTGCAGCGCGCCCAGGTAGCTGGGGTCTTCGACCAGCACCTTGCTGTCCTTGTCGATCAGCACCTTGCCCAGCAGATCCAGCGCCTGCTGCGAGCCGGAGACGATCAGGACCTGGTCGGGGGCGATGTCGGCGCCCGATGCGGTCAGGTCATCGGCCACCCACTTGCGCAGGGGCGCGTAGCCTTCGGTGGGGCCGTATTGCAGGGCAGCGCGGCCATTGGTGGACAGTACCTTGTCGAATGCCGCACGCACCACTTCTACCGGGAAGCCGCCGGGCGCGGGCAGGCCGCCTGCGAACGAAATGACTTCGGGGCGCTCGGTTACCTTGAGAATCTCGCGGATGGCGGAGCTGGTGAGTTGCAGGGCGCGTTCCGAAAAGGAAAACGCAGGTTCGAAGGGCTTGTCCATGGCGTGCTTCTTGATCAAGAAGGGTGGGTCGGTTGATACGTTTGACAACGAAGTATTGTCCCACACGGTAACAGTCCGGCCCCTTTAACGGGTGGAACCCCTAAAATCACCTGCATCGATAACCGCCAGTACAGTTACATCCATGTTCGAAGCCGCTCCCATCACCGCCGAGTCCAAAGCCGCCCTGTATGCCGAACTGGCCGTTCAGGCGCGTGCGTTGCTGGAAGGCGAGCCCGACCGCATCGCCAACGCCGCCAACCTGAGCGCGCTGGCGTTTCAGGCCTTGCCCGACCTGAACTGGGTGGGCTTTTATTTCTTTGACGGTACGGAACTCGTCCTGGGACCGTTCCAGGGCAAGCCCGCGTGCGTGCGCATTCCGCTCAATCGCGGCGTGTGCGGCGCGGCCGCCAGCCAGCGTCAGACGCAGCTCGTGCCGGACGTGCATGCCTTTCCCGGCCACATCGCTTGCGACGCGGCCTCGCGGTCCGAAATCGTGGTGCCGCTGGTGCACAAGGGTGAACTGATCGGCGTGTGGGACGTGGACAGCCCCGTGCCGGACCGGTTCGACGCAGACGACCGCAAGGGCATGGAAGCGCTGTGCGCGGTGTTCCTGGCGGCCTTGGGCTGAAGGCCTGCAGGCCCCGCCTTGCCGCCGCGTTGACACCGCCGCGCCCGCCCGGTAGATTTCTGCATCCGCCGCATATCGCGTCCCGCTCATCCATGATTCATCAGGCCCACCAGACTGCTAGCCGACTCCGCGCCCTTGGCGTGGTGCTGGCTGCCGCCGGCCTGAAATCCAAAAAACAGCCGCTCATCTGACCGGAGCATGCTGTTCCGTCAGATGGGCGACGGAACAGCGGCCTCCTGGCGGCGCTTTGGCGCCTCCGCGCGCACCCCCTGACATCCCGAGCACTTCTGTACGGTCCCCCCAACGGTCCTTACGAAGGAGTGTTCTCATGCAATCAAATCAATCTCTGTTCCAGGGCGTCTGGGTGCCGCTGGTCACGCCGTTTTCCGGCGGCCATGTCGATGGCGGGGCGCTGCGCCGCCTCGTGCGCCACTACGTGGCCGCGGGCGTCGACGGGCTGGTCGTGTGCGGCAGCACGGGCGAGGCCGCGGCGCTGGACGATGCCGAACAGCTCGCCGTGCTGGATGCGGTGCTGGCCGAGGCGGGCGGCCTGCCCATCGTCATGGGGTTGGCGGGCAATCATCAGGGCCACGTGCTGCAGCGGCTGACGGCGTTCGGCACGCGGCCGCTGGCCGGCATCCTGGCGCCCGCGCCGTACTACGTGCGGGCGGGTCAGGAAGGGGCCGCGGCGTACTTCCGCTGCCTGGCCGATGCCTCGCGTTTTCCCCTGGTGCTCTACGACATTCCATACCGGACCGGCACCACGCTGGAAACGCCGACGCTGCTGGCCCTGGCTGCGCATCCCAACATCGCCGCCATCAAGGACTGCGGCGGCTCGCTGGACAAGACGGTGGCGCTGATCAACGATGGACAGTTGAATGTGCTGGCGGGCGAGGATCTGCAATCGCTGTCCGCGATGTGCCTGGGCGCCACCGGCATGATCGCCGCCGCCGCGCACCTGCGTCCCGATCTGTTCGTGGCGATGCACCGCGCGGTGCAAGCCCAGCGGCTGGACGATGCCCGCGCGCTGTTCCATGCGTTGGCGCCGGTGATCCAACTGGTGTTCGGCGAGCCGAATCCCGGTCCGTTGAAGGCCGCGCTTGCACGGCAGGGCCTGCTGTCGAATGAATTGCGTCTGCCCATGCTGCCGGCCAGCGCGGCGCTCGCGGCGCGATTGGACGCCGCCGTGGACGCGGTGGATCGCCAGTTTCCGGCGCAGGAACCCACGCTGCGCGCCGCATGAGCGCTTTGTGGCGTCCGGATTCAATTGGTAATAAATGCCCTACCGGGAAGCTGACGGATTGCTTATGATGCGGCCATTCTTCGGGGTGAAACACAACCTTCATGGGTCAAGCTTTTGAAGCCTTGTCCGCCTGGCAGGTCATGCTGGCGGGGCTGCTCTTCTTCGGCGGCATCTACCTGGTCTTTGGCGCGGCCACGTGGTTGCTGACCCGGCACATCCTGCCGGCCCTGGGCCTGGGCCGGCCGCTCGATCCACGGCCGCTCGCGCCGGGCCAGTTGCGCCGTGAGCTGGCGCAGTCCGGCCTGTCGATCCTGCTGTTCGGCACCGGCATGATCTTTCCGTGGGGCCTCTTGCAACTGGGATGGGCGCGCCTGGATCCGGACGCGAGCGGACAGAAGATCGTGCTGGAAATCCTGGCGCTGGTGGCCTGGAACGACGTGCATTTCTGGATCAATCACCGGCTGCTGCACACGCGGCTCTTGCGCCGCTTTCACCTGCCGCACCACCGGTCGGTGGTGACGACGCCGTTTTCAACCTACAGCTTTCATCCCATCGAGGCGCTGATGCTGGGCAACGTGATCCTGCTGCCCATGGTGGTGCACGATTTCAGCTTCTGGTCGCTGTTGTCGGTGCCGATCTTCAGCCTGTTCTTCAATTGCATCGGCCACGCCAACTACGATTTCTTTCCCAAGGTCTCGTACGCGCACTGGTTTGCCGCCAGCCGCCGGCACCATCTGCACCATGCCTGCTACAACGGCAATTACGGCTTCCAGTTCACCTTCATGGATCGCCTGTTCCGCACGCGGTTGGGGGCGGAGGCTGCCGAGCGCCAGCTGGAGGCCTACCGGCAGCGCGAGTCCGGCGCTGGCGTGCGAGGCTCGGCATAGTGGCGGCAAGTATTGGCCCAAATGGCCCGAATCGTCCGAATGCCCCGCGGCGCGCGCTGCCGGCGCTGCGCAACCGGCGCGATTGGCAAAGCCTGGCCTATCTGGCCGCGCTGCCGCTGCTGGCGGCCTGGCAGTGGTTCAACGGGTTCTGGTGGCCGGCCTACGCGCTGATGCTGTTCTTGACCCTGGGCATCGGCGTCATCCATCACAACCACACGCACATCCGGATGTGGCGCGGCCGCTGGGCCAACCGCATCACCGACTTCTGGATCACGCTGCTGCAGGGCCATCCGACGTTCGTGTTCTATCCGGCCCACGTGGCCAATCATCACCGCTACAAGCATGGCGAGCGCGACGTGGCGCGCACGTACCGGTTTGGCGGCGACACCAATCACCTGTGGGGCTACATCATCCATCCGGTGCAAGCGGGCTGGGTCCTGTATCCGCTGTTCTTCGCGTGGCTGGGCCGGCTGCGCCGGCATTGGCCGGGCGCCTGGCGCTATTGCATGGCGCAGTACGGCGCGTGGCTGGGCTTGTGGGCCGGGCTGATCGCAGTGAACCCGGTCAAGGCGTTGGTATTCGTGATTGTTCCGCAGCTGCACGGCCTGCATTGGCTGCTGGCCACCAATTACCTGCAGCACGCGCATGCGGACGGCGGGCCGCGGCACGTCGCGGGCCTGAACTACGCGCGCAATTTCGAGGGGCTGGTCAATCCGCTCCTCTTTAACATCGGCCTGCACACCGCGCATCACGAGCATCCGCGCGCGCACTGGTCCGAACTGACCGTCCTGCATCGCGACCACTACCGCAGCCGCGTGCGCGCCGAACTGAATGAACGCGGCCTCGTGCTCTACATGTTCCGCACCTTCGTGCTGGGCGCTTTCGTGCCGCGCTTTCGCAGCCGTTCCTGCATGGCGCCCGAGCACGTCCGCTAGCGCCCCTCCCCCCATTTCCCAACCAGAGATCCGCCATGCCCATTGCGTTTCAACGTGTCTACCTGGAGAGCGCCGGCTATTTCATGCCGGGCGAGCCCGTGTCCAACGAGGCCATGGACGACTACATCGCGCCGCTGAACCGCATGTCCAGCCGGATCAAGAGCCGCATCCTGACTGAAAACGGCATCAAGCAACGCTACTACGCGATTGATCGCGATGGCGCGACCGTGTTCTCGAATGCGCAGCTCGCGGCCAACGCGATTCGCGATTGCCTGCGGCGCCACGACACCGATCTGTCGGCCGTGTCGCTGCTGGCAAGCGGATCGTCCGGCGGCGATGCGCTGATGCCGGGCTTTTCCAACATGATCCAGGGCGAGCTGGCCGCGCCGCCGATGGAAACCCTGTCGGTGCACGGCATCTGCGCCGCAGGCGTGTCGGCGATCCAGGCGGCCGCGCAAGGCGTGGAGCTGGGCGCGCACGCCAGCGCCCTGGCCGTGGCCAGCGAGCTGCCGTCGCGCCTCTTCAAACGTTCCCGATTTGCCGCGCGCGGTTACGACGCCGATTTCGACGCGCACTTCCTGCGCTGGATGCTGTCGGATGGCGCCGGCGCGGTGCTGCTGGGCAATGGCGACCGGCCGCTGCCCGGCGCGTCGCAAGGCGTGCGGCTGCGCTTGAAGTGGGTGCATCAGCGCTCGTTCTCGGGCGACTATCCGGTGTGCATGCAGCTTGGGCTGTCCGCCGACCGGAGCAAGGGGCATCTGGATTATCCGTCGTGGAACGAGGCCGAGGCCGACGGCGCGCTGTCGCTGCGCCAGGACATCCGCCTGTTGCCGCATCTGTTCGACATCGGCATCCACGAGTACGCCAAGCTGGTGCGCGACGGCTGGGTGGATCCGGACCAGGTCGATCATTTCCTGTGCCATTACTCATCGGAAAAATTCATCCCGGTCGTGGAAGACCTGATGGAAAAGGCCGGCCTGGTGATTCCGCGCGAGCGCTGGTTCAGCAACCTGGCGTGGCGCGGCAACACGGGCGCCGCCTCCATCATGATCATGCTGGCCGAGTTCCTGGAAACCCGCGAGATCAAGCCGGGCGAGCAGATCTTCTGCTACATCCCCGAATCCGGGCGCTTCATGGCGGCCTACATGCTGCTGGAAGCCGAAGCGGTGCACGCCAAGCCCGCGGCTGCTGCTGGGGCGCCTGGCGTCGCTACGCCGGGCGTCGCTACGCCGGGCGTCGCCGCGCGCGAGGATGCAGCGTCCGTCGACGCCGAGGCCATCGCACCGCCGCATGATCCCGACATGGCGCCGCAAGGCCTGGGCCAGCTGCTGACCGAGTTGGCGGCGATCTGGCACGACTACCGCTCGCGCGTGTGGCGCACGCCGGTGGTCCGCCGCCTGCGCAACCGCCAGTTCCAGACTGCGGATTACCTGACGTGGATGGAGAACTGGATTCCGCAGGTGCGCGAAGGCAGCAAGTGGATGCGCGAGGGTGCTGCATCGCTGACCGAGCAGTACGCGCCGCTGGCCGCGCTGATCGACATGCACGCGGGCGAGGAGCAGAACGACTTCCAGATACTGTTCGACGACTACCGCACCGCCGGCGGCACGGTGGACAGCATCGACGCCCTGCGCCGCAATCCCGGCGGCGAGGCGCTCAATGCCTACCTGCACAGCCTGGCCGCCACGCGCGATCCGATCGGGCTTCTGGGAGCCATCTACATCATCGAGGGCACGGGGCAGCGCATCGTGCCGGCCCTGCTGCCGCTGCTCAAGGCCAGCCTGAAGCTGCCGCCCGATGCCTTCCGCTTCCTGGAATACCACGGCCACAACGATGAGCATCATCTGGCGCGCTGGCTGTCGGCGGTGGAGCTGGCGCTCGATTGCGACGAGGACGGCCGCGCCGAGCAGCGCATCGTCGACACCGCACGCCGCACGGCGGCGCTTTACCTGATGCAGTTTCATCACGTGATGGAGGCGGACGCGGCATGAACAAGGAGCCCGAATTCCTTGCCCGGGAGCACGATCCCGCGGATCCCAGCCCCTGGCTCGCGCTGTACCTGGACCGCAGCACGCCGCTGCCGGACAAGGTCAAGAAGGCCTGGCTGACGGATTCCAGCTGCGCGTCGCGCCAGTACCTGCTGCCGTTCCTGCGGCCGCTTGCGCGGGCCTTCATCATCCTGATCCAGATCGTAAAGACGTTCCTGCCGCGCCGCTGGTCGCATTCCCGGGTGCTGCACCGCATTCTGGCGTGGGGTCTGAAGCGCTTCGTGTCGCCCGAGGCCAACTGGCTCATCCTGCGGCACTTTCACCTGGGGGCGCAGGCGCTGGCCTTCATCGCCGCGAACTCGCCGGTGCCCGTCAGCACCACGCCGCTCGAGCCGATGACGATCGACGACCTGAAGGACGATCTGTTCGTCAAGCACGACCTGAACCTCTTTAACTTCGTCATCCGGCTGAACCAGGCGCTGCGCGATGCGGGCGTGGAAATGCACGCGCCGCAGACGGTGGACTTTTCCATGCTGCGCGACCCGCCGATTCGGCTGGAGGACATGCCGCAAGGCAAGCTGAACTTCCTGGACCTGCAAAGCGCCATCGAGCTGTTCACGCCGCTGTATCAACTGCTGCTGACCGATAACGACTTCTGGCGCGCGGCCAATTCGTTGCAGCTCGATGAGACCGTCGGCATCTATGCGGCCAAGCTGCTGGGCGCGCCGCAGCACCTGATCCTGGTCAACAACAGCCATCCGCTGGTGCCGATGTCCACGTTGCGCGCCGGCTACCGGCTGGTGCTGCACGGGCTGTCCACCGAGATGCTGCACAGCCTGCTGATGGAGATGAAGGCGGCGCAGGCGGGCGCCGAACCGCCGGCCCCGATCGCGTAGAAAAGGCGGCAGGGATCAGTGTTGACCCTGCGTTACACCGGCGGGCCGCTGGGCTATATTGCGACGCTTGTCCGACAAGCCCGCCGGAGCGCGTATCCGCCGGGCGTCATAGGAATTGCTGCACATGCCCCAGACGCTAGAAGTCATCGCCACCCTCCTGTTTGCCGTGGCGGTTCTTCACACCTTCTCGGTTCCCTTCTTCGCGCGCCTTGCGCATCGGGGCGGACCGCACGCGGGCTTCTGGCACCTGTTTTCCGAGGTCGAGGCGGTCTTCGGCGTCTGGGCCTTCGCGCTGATCGTGACCATGGCGGCGCTGGCCGGACCGTCGGCCGCCATCGACTACATGGACACGCGCAACTTCACGGAACCGCTGTTCGTCTTCGTGATCATGGTGGTGGCGGCGAGCCGGCCGATTCTTGAGCTGGTGGGGCTGCTGGTCCGCATCGTGGCGCGGGCGCTGCCGATGCCGCGCGAGCTGTCGACCTTCTTCGTGGTGATGGCCATGGTGCCGCTGGGCGGCTCGTTCATTACCGAGCCTGCCGCGATGACGCTGGCCGCCATCCTGCTGCGCGACGCCTATTTCCGCAGCAGCGGCCGGACCGGTTTCAAGTACCTGACCCTGGGTGTGCTGTTCGTGAACGTGTCGATCGGCGGCGTGCTGACGTCGTACGCCGCGCCGCCCGTCCTGATGGTGGCGGGCACGTTCGGCTGGGATTCGGCCTTCATGCTGCAGCACTTCGGCTGGCGCGCGGCGGTGGCGGTCGTCCTGAATGCGGGTCTGCTGACGTTCATCTGCCGCAAGGCGCTGCTTGAAGGCGCGGTGGGCACACGTGGCGGCGTCGATGCCCCGGACGGCGCCGGCAAGCGTCCGCCGGTGCCCGCCATCGTGATCCTGGTGCACCTGGTGTTCCTCGTCGCCATCGTACTGACCGCGCATCATCCGGCCATTTTCCTGGGCCTCTTGATGATGTTCATCGGATTTTCCGAGGCTTACAAGCGTCACCAGGACCGCCTGATGATCAAGGAAGGCCTGATGGTGGGTTTCTTCCTGGCCGGGCTGGTGGTGCTGGGCGGGTTGCAAAAATGGTGGCTGCAGGACCTGCTGGGCGGGCTGGAGCCTTTTGTCCTCTTCTGGGGCGCCACCGCGCTGACGGCCATCACCGACAACGCGGCGCTCACCTACCTGGGGTCGCTCGTGGAAGGCACCAGCGAGGCCTGGCGCTACATGCTGGTGGCCGGCGCGGTCACGGGCGGCGGGTTGACGGTGATCGCCAACGCGCCCAATCCGGCTGGATTCGCGATCCTGAAGAACCATTTCCCGGATGGCAGCATTTCATCCGGGCGCCTGTTCCTGTGCGCCTTGGGACCCACCCTGGTGGCCGCCGTGATGTTCCTGCTGCCCGTGTAGGGAAGGGCCCGCCCGCACCGGGGGGGCCATCCCCCGGCCGTCGGCTGGCGGCCGGCAGGGAGGGGCGGACTCCGACGCTTTATGAAAAACCGCTAAAATTCAAGACTTTCCCGTATTTTTCCGGCCTTGCCTAGCCGCCGAGCCTTGCGCCCGCGCGCGGCAGCAGGCGGAATTTGATATGCCGGGCTTCTCGCCTGGGAGTCCTCGATGCCCATCTACGCCTACAAGTGCAGCGCCTGCGGCCACGCCAAAGACGTCTTGCAGAAGATTTCCGATGCGCCGCTTTCGGTCTGCCCCGAATGCGGCCAAAGCACGTTTTCCAAGCAGGTGACCGCGGCTGGATTCCAGCTCAAGGGATCCGGCTGGTATGTCACGGACTTCCGTAACAACGGCAGCGGCAACAGCAGCAACAACGGCAGCAACCCGGGCGCCGCCCCGGCAAGCGCGCCGGCATCCGCTGACAGCGCCGCGCCCGCCGCCACCCCGGCTGCAGCGCCTGCCGCAGCCCCGGCCCCGGCGACGCCTGCTGCCGGCAGCGCTGCTTCCTAGAGCGCATCGCGATGCGGATGCGCGTCATCAAGAAGTACTTCATCACCGGGCTGCTGATCTGGGTTCCCCTGGTCATCACGGTGTGGGTACTGGGTCTGCTGGTCGCCACCCTCGAAGGGTTCGTGCCTGGCTTCCTGTCGTCCGAATCGCTGTTCGGCATCGACATTCCCGGTTTCCGCTTCGTCCTGGTCATCGTGGTGGTGCTTCTGACGGGCGTGTTCGCCGCCAACCTGATCGGCCGCACCATGGTGGACCAGTGGGAAACCCTGCTGGGCCGCATCCCGCTCGTGCGCTCCATCTACAACTCGGTCAAGCAGGTCAGCGATACCGTGCTTGCCCCCAACGGACAGGCGTTTCGCCGCGCGGTGCTGGTGCAGTATCCGCGGGCAGGCGCCTGGACTATCGCTTTCGTCACCGGCACGCCCAGCGGTGAAGTGGCCGACAGCCTGCCTGGCGACCACATCAGCCTGTATGTGCCGACGACACCCAACCCCACATCCGGCTTTTTCCTGATGGTGCCTCGCGCCGAGGTCGTTGACCTTCAGATGAGCGTGGACGCGGCCTTGAAGTACATCGTTTCCATGGGCGTGGTCGCCCCGGTCCCGGCGGCAACGCCCGTGGTCCGGCCGGCTGTGCTCTCTCCGGCGCCGGGCGTGCAGGACGCACCCCGCGCCGATTCGTAACCCTTACACACCAAGCACAAAACGGAGTCATCCCGCATGCGTACCTGCTACACCGGCCAGGTTTGCCGTGACCATCTCGGCCAGACCGTCACCCTGTACGGCTGGGTGAACCGCCGCCGCGACCACGGCGGGGTCATCTTCATCGACCTGCGCGACCGCGCCGGCCTTGCCCAGATCGTGTTCGATCCGGACAACGCCGCCTTCGCCACCGCCGAGCGTCTGCGCAATGAATTCTGCGTCCGCGTCACCGGCCTGGTGCGCGAGCGTCCGGCCGGCACGGCCAACGCCGAACTGGCTTCGGGCGAGATCGAAGTGCTCTGCAAGGAAGTCGAGATCCTGAACGCGTCGGTCACCCCGCCGTTCCAGCTGGATGACGACAACCTGTCGGAAACCACCCGCCTGACGCACCGCGTGCTGGACCTGCGCCGTCCGCAGATGCAGCGCAACCTGATGCTGCGCTACCGCGTGTCCATCGAAACCCGCAAGTTCCTGGACGAACTGGGCTTCATCGACATCGAAACGCCCATGCTGGCCAAGAGCACGCCCGAAGGCGCGCGCGACTACCTGGTGCCCTCGCGTGTGAACGCCGGCCACTTCTTCGCGCTGCCGCAGTCGCCGCAGCTCTTCAAGCAGATGCTGATGGTCTCGGGCTTTGACCGCTACTACCAGATCACCAAGTGCTTCCGCGACGAAGACCTGCGCGCCGACCGTCAGCCGGAGTTCACCCAGATCGATTGCGAAACCTCGTTCCTGAACGAATTCGAAATCCGTGAAATCTTCGAAAACCTGATCCGCCACGTGTTCAAGGTGGTGCAGGGCGTCGACCTGCCGTCGCCGTTCCCGATCATGCCGTGGACCGAAGCGATGCGCCGCTACGGCTCGGACAAGCCCGATCTGCGCGTGCAGCTCGAGTTCACCGATATCACCGACGTCATGCGCGACGTGGACTTCAAGGTGTTTGCCGCCGCCGCCACGGCGCCGGGCAGCCGCGTGGTCGCCCTGCGCGTGCCGGGTGGCGCCGAGATGTCGCGCAGCGAGATCGACGCCTACACCCAGTTCGTCGGCATCTACGGCGCCAAGGGCCTGGCCTACATCAAGGTCAACGACGTGGCCAAGGGCCGCGACGGCCTGCAATCGCCCATCGTCAAGAACCTGCACGACGCTGCCCTGGCCGAACTGGTCAAGCGCACCGGCGCCCAGGACGGCGACATCATCTTTTTTGGCGCGGACCGCGAGAAGGTCGTCAACGACGCCATTGGCGCGCTGCGCGTGAAGATCGGCCACAGCGAATTCGGCAAGAAGACGGGCCTGTTCACGGCCGGCTGGAAGCCGCTGTGGGTGGTCGACTTCCCGATGTTCGAATACGACGAGGAAGACGGCCGCTACACCGCCGCTCACCACCCGTTCACCAGCCCCAAGGACGGTCACGAGGACTTCCTGGAATCCGACCCCAGCAAGGCGTTCGCCAAGGCCTACGACATGGTCCTGAACGGCTGGGAAATCGGCGGCGGCTCGGTCCGTATCCACCGCGAGGAAGTGCAGAGCAAGGTGTTCCGCGCGCTGAAGATCGGCGCCGAGGAAGCCCGCGAGAAGTTCGGCTACCTGCTGGACGCGCTGCAGTACGGCGCACCTCCGCACGGCGGCATCGCCTTCGGCCTGGACCGCATCGTCACGATGATGACCGGCGCCGAATCGATCCGCGACGTGATCGCCTTCCCGAAGACGCAGCGCGCCCAGGACCTCCTGACGCAAGCGCCCTCGGAAGTCGACGAGAAGCAACTGCGCGAGCTGCACATCCGCCTGCGCAACGTCGAAAAGGCGTAATCCGCCGGAGCGCCTTTGGCGCTCGCCCCGGCGGCCTCCTTTACGGGGGCCCGCTGGCGGACCGGCAGAGCCGGATCCGCTGCGGTGCGCTTGAGGGACGCCGGTAGCTCGCGCTGCCGCAAAGATGGGAACATACGGCTGAAATGGGGTAATCTGGCTAACGCCGCCAAACACGGCGGCGGCTGGCCAGAGGACCTACCGGGACCCGGCCGGCGGTTCTCAAGATTTGAAAGGCGCCATTGCTTCCATGTCGCTCATCCGAGTCGTCAGCTACAACATACACAAGGGCCGTTCGGCACTGGGCCGGCGCGACTCCCTGAATGAACTTCGCCTGGGCCTGTATGGCCTGCGCCCCGACCTGGTCTTCCTGCAGGAGGTCCAGGGCCGCAACGAGCAGAAGTCGCTGCTCGACGCCCAGCACGAATCGCTGGCCGCCGCATTGCGGCTGGACGTCGCCTACGGCCGCAATGCCGTGCGCCACGCCACCGACCACGGCAATGCGCTGCTGTCGCGTTATCCCATTCTCGACCACGAAAATCTCGACATCTCCGACCACCGCCTGGAGCAACGTGGGCTGCTGCATGCCCGCATCGACGTGGGCGATCGGGCGGTGCATTGCTTCGTGGTGCACCTGGGCTTGTTCGCCGGCAGCCGCAGCCGCCAGATCCTGGCGCTGACCGAGCGCATCAAGCGCATGGTGCCCGATGGCGAACCCATCCTGATCGCCGGGGATTTCAACGACTGGAACGATCGTCTGGCGCCCATGTTCGTGCAGCAGCTTGGGCTGTACGAGGTGTTTTCCCATGCCCCGCGCAGCCATGGCGGCGACCTGCCGCGCCTGCGCGACTCGGTCAAGCGGCTGTCCAACGCGCTGCGGGGATTGCCCAGCAGCGGCGTCTCGGTCATGGAGCGCAACAACCAGCTCGGCATGGATGGCAGCTCCCGGCTGCTGGCGCCGCCGCCCCGCACGTTCCCTGCCGTGTTCCCGTGGTTCCGCCTGGACCGCATCTACCAGCGCGGCTTTGCCGTGCGCAGCGCCCGCGTGTTGCGCGGCCGCGAGTGGGCCAAGCTGTCCGATCATTCGCCCTTGCTCGCGGAGCTTGAACTCCCGTGAAGGACGAGCAGGACAGACTGGAGTGGGAGCAGGGCAACGATATCCGTCTGCTCCAGAACGGCGCCGACTTCTTTCCCGCACTGTGCGCCGCGATCGACGCGGCCACCGTCAGCGTGCATCTGGAAACCTACATCTTCATGCTGGACCGCACCGGCACGAAGGTGCTGGAGTGCCTGTCGGCGGCCGCGCGGCGCGGCGTCAAGGTGCGTGTCGTCCTGGATGGCTTTGGCAGCGCGCTGCACGGCGAGCGCGTGCGCGTCGCGCTGACCAATGCGGGCGCGCAGTGCCGCATCTTCCGGCCCGAACCGCGCTGGTTCGCGCGCTTCATCCCGTCGCGCAGCCGCCTGCGGCGCCTGCATCGCAAGGTCACGGTCGTCGATGGCCACATTGCCTTCATCGGCGGCATCAACGTCATCGACGACTACGATGACCTGGACCCCACCGACGGCCTGACCGGTCCGCGCTTTGACTTCGCCGTGCAGGTCGAAGGCCCGCTCGTCACGCAGGCGGCCCATGCACAGGAACTCCTGTGGGTGCGCCTGAACTGGGCGCGCCTGCGCCGCCACCCGCGCGACTGGCATCGGCTGCAGCTGCTCAAGCCGCGCGTCGTTCCTGCTCCGCCGGGCGGCATGCTGCGCGCCGCGCTGGTGCTGCGCGACAACCTGCGTTTCCGCAGGACATTCGAGCGTGCCTACCTGTTTGGCATCTCGCGTGCGCGGCGCGACATCCTGATCGCCAACGCCTATTTCTTTCCGGGCGTGCGCTTTCGCCGCGCGCTGGCCAAGGCCGCGGCGCGCGGCGTGCGCGTGCGGCTGCTGCTGCAGGGCAAGGTCGAATACCGGATGCAGTATCACGCCACGCGTTCGCTGTACGACAAGCTGCTGCGCGACGGCATCGAGATCTACGAATACATGCCGAGCTACCTGCACGCGAAGGTCGCGGTGATCGACAACGTGGCCACCGTGGGCTCGTCGAACCTGGACCCCTTCAGCCTGCTGCTGGCGCGCGAGGCCAATGTCGTGGTCGACAGCCAGCCGTTCGCCTGGGACCTGCAGGAACGCCTGGAAACCGCCATTCGCGAGGGTGGCCGCTTCATTCGGCCGCTGGACTATCAGCGCCGGGGTTTCCTGCGGCGCTGGGTCGATGCGGCGTCCTACACGCTGCTGCGGATCGGCGTGGCGTTCACGGGCACGTCGGACAAATACTGAACGCGGGCGCGCGGCGTCAGGGCAGTAAACTACGCGTTTTGGAGGGTTGCCCTCCGGTCAGGCACAACGCAATGAGTATTCTCGTCACCGGGGGCGCCGGGTTCATCGGATCCAACTTCGTGCTGGATTGGCTGGCGCATGGCGATGAGACGGTCGTCAATCTGGACAAGCTGACCTACGCCGGCAATCGCGCCAATCTTGGCGGCCTGGAACACGACCCGCGCCATGTCCTGGTCGTGGCGGATATCGCCGACACGCATCGCGTGACCGAGGTGTTGCGCCAGCATCGCCCGCGCGCCATCGTCAATTTTGCAGCTGAAACGCATGTCGATCGTTCGATCGCGGGCGCCGGCAATTTCGTCCGGACCAACGTGGGCGGCGCCTTCGGGCTGCTGGAGGCCGCGCGCGCATTCTGGAGCGAGCTGGACGGCGCCGAGCGCGATGCGTTCCGGTTTCTGCATGTCTCGACGGACGAGGTCTACGGTTCGCTGGCGCCCGCCGACCCGGGCTTTACCGAAGCCAGCCCCTACCAGCCGAACAATCCCTATGCCGCCAGCAAGGCGGGGGGCGACCATCTGGTGCGGGCCTGGGCGCAGACCTATGGATTGCCGGTGCTCATGACGCACTGCTCCAACAATTTCGGGCCCCGGCAGTTTCCCGAGAAGCTGATTCCCTTGATGATCCACCACGCCCTGGCCGGCAAGCCTTTGCCGGTGTATGGCGATGGATTGCACGCGCGAGACTGGCTGTACGTCGCCGATCATTGCGACGGCTTGCGCAGGGTGCTGGAAGATGGCCGGCCCGGTCAGACCTACAACCTGGGCGCGGGAAACGAACGCAACACGCTGGAGGTCGTCACGGCGGTTTGCGCCTTGCTGGACACGCTGCGCCCGCGAGTCGATGGCGGCGCGTACCGGGACCTGATCGCACTGGTCGCCGACAGGCCTGGTCATGACCGCCGCTACGCCATCGATGCGGGCAAGGCGCGGCAGGAACTGGGCTGGCAGCCGGCCGAAACGTTTGCCTCGGGCCTGGAAAAGACGGTGCGGTGGTATCTGGATCATCCGCAATGGCTGCTGAAGGCGGCAAGCCGCTCTCATCCCTCCGACGGGGAGACGCCCTGATGGCAACGGTCGCGCGCAAGGGCATCATCCTGGCAGGCGGGTCGGGAACGCGGCTGCATCCCGCGACCCTCGCGGTGAGCAAGCAGCTCATGCCCGTCTACGACAAGCCCATGATCTATTACCCGCTGTCCACGCTGATGCTGGCCGGCATACGCGAGATCCTGGTCATCTCCACGCCCGAAGACCTGCCGCGTTTTCAGCAGTTGCTGGGCGATGGCGGGCAGTGGGGGTTGTCGCTGCAATACGCGGTGCAGCCGGCGCCCGAAGGCCTGGCCCAGGCGTTTCTCATTGGGGCGGATTTCATCGGACAGTCGCCGTGCGCGCTGGTGCTGGGCGACAACCTGTTCTACGGGCATGACTTCCCCCAGCTGCTGGCCGGCGCCATGGCGCGGCCAGCGGGCGCCACCATCTTTGCCTACCATGTACAGGATCCGCAGCGCTACGGCGTGGTCGAGTTCGACGCAGCGGGCAACGCGCTGCGCATCGAGGAAAAGCCCGCGTCGCCCAAGTCGAACTACGCGGTGACCGGGCTGTATTTCTACGACAACCGGGTGATCGAACTGGCGCGCCGCATCCGTCCGTCCGCGCGCAATGAGCTTGAAATCACCGATCTGAATCAGGCGTACCTGGAATTGGGCGCGCTCAACGTCGAAATCATGGGACGGGGACATGCCTGGCTCGACACCGGCACGCACGATAGCTTGCTGGATGCGTCGCAGTTCATCGCGACGCTCGAACGCCGGCAAGGGTTGAAGGTCGCGTGCCCGGAAGAGATTGCGTTCCGCAAGCAGTGGATCGACGCGGCGCAACTGGAAGCGCTGGCCCGGCCGCTGGTCAAGAGCGGCTATGGCCAATACCTGATGAACCTGCTTACCCGGTTGCCGCACTGATGCGCATCACGCCCTTGTCCCTGTCCGATGTCCTGCGCATCGACCCCGCGAAGCATCAGGACGCGCGCGGCTATTTCGTTGAGACCTATGTGCAATCGGTCTTCGATGCGGCGGTCGGCCGTCCGGTCCATTTTCTGCAAGACAACCAGTCGTACTCGCGGCGCCATGTTCTGCGCGGCCTGCACTATCAGACGCAACATCCGCAGGGAAAGCTGGTGCGCGTCACCGAAGGCGAGATCTTCGATGTTGCCGTGGACATGCGCGAGGGATCGCCCACGTTCGGCCAATGGACGAGCGAGATTCTGTCATCGGACAACCTTCGCCAGCTCTGGCTGCCGGAAGGCTTTGCACACGGATTTCTGGTGCTGTCCGATTACGCCAACGTGGTCTACAAGACGACCGCGCCGTACGCGCCGGCGCACCAGCATTGCGTGAGATGGGACGATCCGGCGCTGGCGATTGCCTGGCCAGGGCAAGGCGAGCCGATCATGTCGGACAAAGACCGCCAAGGCCTCGCCTTGGGGCAGGCACCCCGGATTGCGGTGATCTGAACCGGGTCAGGTCCGGCGCTTCATGCCGACCAGTCCCAGCGCCAGCGCGGTCCCGACCAGGATGACGCCCGCGCCCGCAAGGATGGGCACGGTGATGACTTCGTCCAGGAACCAGGCGCCCCAGACGACCCCGAAGATGGGGACCAGAAATGTGACGCTGACCGCGCCGGTGGGGCCGACGTTGGCAATCAGCCGGAAGAACACGATGTATGCGGCGCCGGTGCACACCACGGCGAGCAGGACCGTCGCGCCCCAGGCTTCCCAGGAGACGGGCTGCTCCGGCCAGGTGACCAGGGCCGCCGGAAGCAGAACCAGTGCGGCCGACACCATGCTGCCCGTCGCGCTGGTCAGCGGATCCACGCCCGTCAGAAAGCGTTTGGTCCAGTTGGCGGCAATGCCGTAGAAGACAGGCGCGGAGATCGCGGCAAGCACGGCAAAGCCGGTTCCGCCGGATTGGAAGTCGAGCTTGTCCCAGACCAGCACCACGATGCCGGACATGCCGATCAGCAGCCCGAGCGAGCGGGTCCAGGGCAGCCGGTCTTTCAGCCACAGCCAGCCGATGACGGCGCCCCATACCGGTGTCACGGCGTTGGCGACCGACAGGAATCCCGCGCCCAGCGACTGGGCGGCATAGGCGTAAAGCAGGAAGGGCAAAGCCGCGTTCAGCGTGCCGACCACGAGAATGGCTTTCCAGCGGCGCGCAATGAGCGGCAGCTTGTTGCGCCAGATCGCGGCGGGTAGAAGAAACAGCGCGGCAAGTCCCACGCGCAGCTCGATCAGGGCCACCGGCCCGAACTCGGGCACGGCAACGCGCATGAAAAGAAACGAGCCGCCCCAGACGGCGGCAAGAATCATCAGGTCCAGCAGATCGCGGCGTTGCATGTTGAGCTCGGAATCAACCTTGGCCGCGGCTCGTGACCAGGTTTCGCATCTTTACCCGGTGCGCCAGCAGCGCGCAGGTCAGGGACAGCACAATACACAAGACCAGCCCGGTGCGCACGCCGGAAAGCACGGTGCTGTGCGAAATCAGAATGCCGACCACGGCGGTGCCCAGCGCGCTGCCGATGGCGCGCGTGGTCTGCACCAGGGCCGAGGCCACGCCCACGTCGCGCCGCTCGCTCAGCATCTGCATGAAGAGGGTCAGGTTGGGCAGCAGAAAGCCCAGTGCGCAGCCGTTAACGAAGAACGCGGACAGGATCCACCACGCCGACGTGCCCGGCGAAATCAGCAGCACCATCAGCGATCCCGCCGCCAGCAGGCCACCGCCGAACACCATCAGCCGCTGCGGCTCGGTCTGCTTGGGGAACATGCGGCCATTGATGATGCTGCCGACCGAGATCGCGGCCACCAGCGGCGTGAGCAGCAGGCCCGCCTGGCTGGGCGTGTAGCCCAGCACCTGCTGCAACAGCAGCGGGCTGTAGAAAATCAGGATGAACATCACCGCGCCCACCATCATCGCGGCCGCGTTCAAGAGGCGCGGCTCGCGGCCGGACAGGACGCGAAGCGGAAAGATCGGTGACTTTACGCGGCGTTCGGTCGGAATCAGGATGGCGATGGCGGCGGCGCCGACCAGCGCCAGCGTCAGGCCGAGCACCGGGTGCGCGTGTTCGCCGCTGGCAAACGCCAGTTCCAGTGCGGCCAGCGGCGCGCCCACCGCCAACACGAGCAGAATGGCGCCCAGCCAGTCGATCTTGCGGCTGCCGTCGTGGATGGGCCGGATGCGCGGGAAATAGCGCGCCAGGAGGAAAAAGGCGGCGGCCGCCGCGATGGGCGTGATGAAGAACGCCGCGCGCCACCCCAGCGCCTGCGTGGCCGCGCCGCCCAGGACCGGGCCGATGCCGCTAGCCATGGCAAAGGCAGCGGACACCAGCGCCATCCATCTGACGCGCTGTTTGGCATCGGGAAACAGATCTGCCGGCGCGGCAAACGCCGTGGCGATCATCATGCCCCCGCCCACCCCCTGCAGGGTGCGGAAGACGATGAGTTGGGTCATGGACTGCGCCAGGCCACAGGCGATGGAGCCCAGCGCGATGATCAGCACCGACACCAGCATCAAGGGCTTGCGGCCGAACATGTCGCCCAGCCGGCCAAAGATCAGGATGGAGGCCGCGGTGGCCAGCAGATAGCCGGTGCCGACCCAGGCGTAGAGCGCCATGCCGTTGAGCGCTTCGGCAACGCGCGGCAAGGTGGTGCTGATGATGGTGGAATCCAGGGCCGCGAGCACCACGGTGGCCGACACGCCCGCCATCGCCATCAGCAGGTCCCGTCGTGAGCGTGTGGGATCAGTGGCTGGCTGCGGTGGCGTCGGCGGCGGATTCATGCCGCCAAGGATATCACCGGCACCCTAGGGTTATCACTTGTAAAACGTGTGATATCCCCAGAAAACGGCGATGACGAGCACGACCAGCATCCATGACCAGCGGGAATTGGAAAGACCGCGCGCTTCGGGTTCGGGAGGCGGGGGAGGGGGCGCGATCCGCGGCTGCGCCGCCATGTGGTCGATGAAGGACGCAAAGAACTTCTCGATGATCTTCTCGCCGGCCTTCAGGAGCACGCCTTCCCCGCATTCGCCCAGCTTGCCCCCCGCCATGCCGGCCACGGTGTAAGCCACCCGGGTGCCCTGGTCTTTGGTGGACAGGTTGATCTGCGCCGTGCCGATCGCCAGGCAGGCCGCGCGCCCCTTGCCTTCGAACACCAGCGTGCAGCTGTCGGGGGCGTTCATGTCGGAAAGCAAAATCTCGCCTTCGTAGTCGGTGTCGATGCCGGCGATCTTGGCGCGCAGCGTGACCGCGTATTCGGTCGGGCTGCGCATGGCGACTTCAACACACCCGGGAATGCACTTCTGTAACACTCGCGGGTCAGTCAACGCATCCCAGGTCTGGTGCTGCGTCGAAGGAATCCATTGGGCATCGGCAATGCGCATGGCTGTCTCCCTGTTCCAACAGTGTTGTGAATCCATTGTGGACCGGTCTGAGGAAAATAGCCATGCGAGGGTGGCACCTTTCCGCACTGAAGGATAGTGAGACTTACTATTATCTGTCCGGCTCCGCTTGCCTCTGGAGGGGCCGAAAATCCGCTTAGAACGGCGTTTTCTGCATGTTATGATGTTCAGTTGCGCTAAAACTTAGTATGCGCATCTTGCGCCTTCAGATTGCAGCCGTTCAATTTGAATATTTTGCATAGATATTGTTGCCAATATTTTACTGGCCGTAATTTGTGCCGGAGATGTTTAAGGCGAAGCTGCGGCGGCATATTGAAATCCCCTATTTTTTGCTTGATGAATCAGTCGTCAGAACGATGCTCAGCGATTTATCGGCGGGCAATATGCATTTATTTCCAATAACTTTATGTCCGGCCCGGTTGTCATTGAGTGACCGGGGCGGTCAAGCGGGATAGGTAGTGTGAATCCTCATCAGGCTCAGCGTGTATCTCCAGCTGCCATGTTCGACAGCATCTGGAGCAATCGAAAGCTCGCCGTTCAGATGTGCAAACGCGAAGTCCTGGGCCGCTATCGCGGCTCGATTTTCGGGTTGGCGTGGTCTTTTTTCACGCCGTTGCTGATGCTGACGGTCTATACGTTTTTCTTTACCGTCGTTTTCAAGGCGCGTTGGGGCGTCAGCCAGGATGCCGGGCACGCCAATTTTGCGGTCGTGCTGTTTGTCGGGCTGATCGTGCACGGCCTGTTTTCCGAATGCATCAGCCGCGCGCCGGGTCTGATCCAGAGCAACGTGACCTATGTGAAGAAGGTCGTGTTTCCGCTTGAGATCTTTCCGTGGGTGGCGATGGGGGCGGCGCTGTTCCATGCCGCCATCAGCGTCTGCGTGCTATTGATCGCGCAGCTCGTGCTCAGCGGCGCAATCAGCTGGACGGCGATATTTTTCCCGATTGTGCTGATTCCCCTGCTGATGGTGACCATGGGCTTTGCCTGGTTTCTTTCCGCGACGGGTGTTTATGTGCGCGACATCGGCCAGACGATCGGTTTGCTGATGTCCGTGCTGCTTTTTGTGTCGCCCGTGTTTTATCCGATTTCAAATCTGCCGCCCAAGGTGCAGATGGTGGTGATGTTGAATCCCCTTACCTTGATTATTGAAGAATCCCGTAATGTGCTGCTTTATGGCCAATTGCCGAACTGGGGCGCTCTGGGTATTTATGCGGCCATCGGCATGGTGATTGCCTGGGGAGGATTCTGGTGGTTCCAGAAGGCACGCAAGGGGTTCGCTGATGTCCTCTGATAGCAACGTCATTCGCGTAGATCAGTTAAGCAAGTGCTATCAGATCTACGATCGGCCGCATGACCGGTTGAAGCAGTTTGTCGCGCCCCGGGTGCGCAATATGCTCGGACGCCCGCCGGTGAATTATTTCCGGGAATTCTGGGCGCTGCGCGACGTGTCCTTCAGTGTGGGCCGTGGCGAGACCGTGGGCATCATCGGCCGCAACGGCTCGGGCAAGTCCACGCTGCTGCAGATGATCTGCGGCACGCTGATGCCCACTTCCGGCACCGTCGAAACGCATGGCCGCGTTGCCGCCCTGCTGGAGCTGGGCGCGGGTTTCAATCCCGAGTTCACTGGCCGCGAAAACGTATTTTTGAACGCGATGGTTCTGGGGCTTACCCAGAGCGAAGTCGAGGCGCGTTTCGATGAGATTGCGGCGTTTGCCGATATTGGCCAATTTATCGAGCAACCGGTCAAGCATTATTCAAGCGGGATGTATGCCCGTCTTGCATTTGCGGTCGCGATCAACGTGGATCCGGACATTCTGGTCGTCGACGAGGCGCTGGCTGTCGGCGACGAGCCGTTCCAACGCAAATGTTTTGCGAAGATCGACGCGATCAAGAATCGCGGCGCGACGATCCTGTTTGTTTCGCACTCGGGCGCAGCCATTATCAATCTGTGCGACCGCGCCATTTTGCTCAATGCCGGCGAACGCCTGTTCACGGGTATTCCGAAACGAGCCGTTTATTTTGGCCAGAAGCTGGGTAATACCACCGGCGACAAAGCCCTTGATCTGATCGCGGAAATCCGCCGCATCGATGCCGAGGGCGATGGCGCGGCCGACCCCGAGGCGGAAGATAAGAAGGCGCAGGCCGCCAGCCAGATTCCGGCGGGCGGGCTTGAGCCGTTCTTCGATGCGAGTTTCGTGCCGGATACCTTGTCGTATGACGAGGTGGGCGCCCGGCTTGCGTCGCCCATGCTGCAGACGCTGGGCGGCGCGCAGGTCAACCACATCCTGCGGGGCCACCGATACAAGTTGAAGTGCAGCGTGCAGTTCACCGAGGATTGCCCCGCCGTCAGGTTTTACGCGTTGATCCGCACCACGTCCGGGATCGACCTGGCGGGCTGCGCCCATCCCATTCTGGACGAGCATGGCATCGACTTCACAGCCGGCACGTCGCTGGAGCTGGAGTTCGAGTTTGAATGTTCGCTTAATCCGGCAACGTATTTTTGCACCTTCGCTGCCCAGGGCGAAGACGGTTCATTGCATCATCGCATTGTCGACGCGATTGTCTTTCGAGTGATGGCGGACGAGCCGCGTCCTGCGACCGGTCTTTTCGACATCGGCTTCCAACCCCGGATCCTGCTGGATGCCGTCTCCGAGTAAACGGCGACGCCCGGCAAGATAGAGAACTGAAATGCACAATCTCCCGACGGATTACAAAGAACACCAAGGCATGCTGTTTCCGGTAACGGACGGCAGTATCCCTGAGTTCACCTACACCGATGGCGCCGACTTCGAGCAGCAGATCGAGCGCATCATTGCCGGAGCGAAGGATCGCTCGCTGTTTTCGCGCGAGCTGGTCGGCGCGATCTGGGACTGGCGTTCCGCCTGTCACCTGTCGCCGGTCCGCGCAAACATCCTGCGTCCGCTTGAAAAGCTGTGCCGCGGACGCGTGCTGGAGCTGGGTTCGGGATGCGGCATCATCACGCGCTACCTGGGCGAGCTGGGCGGCGATGTCGTGGCCCTTGAGGCATCGGCCCACCGCGCCTCGATCACGCGCCAGCGCACCGCCGACCTGCAGAACGTCACCGTCGTGTGCGATCGCATCGAAGACTTCAACGCCGAAAAGAAGTTCGACGTCGTGACGATGATTGGCGTATTGCAATACGCGCGGATCTTCTCCCATTGCGGGGCACGCGCCGAACTCGACCTGCTCGCGAACGCCGCGCGCCAGCTCAATGACGACGGCGTCCTGGTTATCGCCATCCAGAACAAGCTGGGGCTCAAGTATTTTTCGGGCTTCCCGGAGCCGAATGTGGATGTGCCGTATTACGGCGTCGAAGGGCAGTACGGTCCCGAAACCATCGTCCGCTTCGGGCTGGAAGAGCTGAAGGGCATCCTTGGTTCCGTCGGCTTGAGCGCCCACGACGTGTTGTTCCCGCTGCCGGACTATCACATGCCGGTGTCGCTCCTGACCTCGAAGGGGCTGGATCCGAAGGGCCCATTTGCCGCCGGACCGTTGCTGACTGGCACGGTGGGGCGCGACCGTGCCCGGCCGGACTGGATCGTTCCGTCTTTCTCGCTGGAGCAGGCCTGGGCGTCGATCCATGAGAACGGCCTGGCCGAAGACCTGGCGAACTCGTTTCTGATCATTGCCGGAAAGTCGGACAAGGCCCTGGCCTCGCTGCAGGAAGCCGACGACCTGGCCTGGCACTACAGCGTCGAGCGGCATCCTGCCTTTGCCACGGCAAAGCGCTTCTACCTTGATGGCGGTCAGGTGCGCACGGCGCGCGAGTGCGTGACCCAGGAGGCGGCGCCGACGGTGCCGGTGACCCACACGATCGAGGACGGCCCCTATCTGAACGGCAAACTGTGGTGGCTGGGTCTGGTGAAGGTGCTGAACACGCCGGGCTGGTCCGCCACCGATGTGTGCAATTGGGCGCGCCCCTGGATCGACGCGATCTGCCGCGAGGCCAATCTGGGGCCGGCGGTTTCATTGTCGCTGGACAAGTCGGTGCCCGGGGCCATGTTCGACTGGACACCGTTGAACTGCATGGAAGTCGCGCCCGGCGAGCTGACGTTCTTCGACAAGGAATGGAAGCTGGAATCGGACCTGACGCTGTCCTACGTCATTCTGCGCGGCCTGTTTGGCAGCCTGGCCAGCGTGGCCAGTTGCGCGCAGCCGGCCGAAGGCACGCCGCTGGAGATCCTGGAACTGCTGCGCGAGGCGCTGCGCATGCAGAGCATCGGCATCACCGACGACCAGGTCGAAAAATACATCGCGCAGGAATCCAGCGTGCAGCATTGGATCAACGGCGGTGTCGAAGGCCGCATCGGCGCGCCGTGGGTCACCTACGTCAAGTCCGCCAAACTGCTGGTGCGCATCGACGGCCGGCACATGCGGGCGCTGCTCGAGGACGCCAAGGCGCATGACGCCAATCAGCAGGCCGTGATTCAGACGCAGGCCGCGGAGATCGCTGCCATGCGCACGACGCTGGAGCAATATCAGAGCAGGGCGCTTGCGGCGGCGGGCTCGCGTTGGCGGCGCGCGTTGCGTGCGTTGTTGGGAAGAACGGGCTGATGTCTGTCTGAGTCGGATACGGGTTTGGGGAACCGACGGCCGCAACGCATGGTTGCGACGTCGCACTGACAAGAATGATTTAAATCCCATGTAGCTCCAGGCGGACGGCAGGCCCATGAAGAATATGCATGGTCAGCGTTCGCAACAGGCCTGGTTCGACTTGAGAGGATTGACGGACACAGCATGAAAGTTTTGCAAGTCAACGGGTACCAGTCGCCGGGACGCCGCTTCAATGGGCTGTCCCTGAAGCCTCATCTTGAGGCGCTTGGTGTTTCGTCCAAACATTTCGTATGGGAGCAGGACCGCCAGGAAGAAGGCGTCGTGAGCCTGCACGGCACGCTGCAGCGCAAGGTCAACCGGCTGACGCGCGGCGTGGAGAAGGTGCTTTCCCTGCAGTCGCAGCTGTATTCGAACGGCATGCACATGCGCCGCCTGGACGCGTTCCGCGAGGCGGACCTGGTCCACTATCACATCATTCATTCAGGCTTTCTCAGCATGCAGTCGCTGCCCGCGATGACGGCAGACAAGCCCTCGCTGTGGACCCTGCATGATCCGTGGGCGATGACCGGCCACTGCATCCATCCGTTTTCGTGCCAGCGCTGGAAGACCGGCTGCGGCCAGTGCCCTGACCTGAAGACCGATTTCGCGATCCAGCGCGACACGACCGCGCTGAACTTCCGGCTCAAGCGGTCTGCCTACCGGCGGTCCAACTTTGAAGTCCTGGTGGCCTCGAGCTGGATGGAAAACATGGTGCGGCAGTCGCCCCTGATGGAAGGGGTGACCGTCCACAAGGTGCCGTTCGGGCTGGATCTCGATTTCTTCAAACCGGCGGATCAGGCCGCGGCAAAGGCCCGCCTGGGCATCGAGCCGCATCGGCTGGTCCTGTGCTTCCGGTCCGTGGTCAACGACTTCAAGGGCCTGCAGTATGTGATCGAGGCGCTGGACCGCCTGCAGACGCAGGTGCCCATCTGTCTGCTGACGCTGAACGACAAGGGCCGCGTCGACAAGTTCAAGGAAAGGTTCCAGGTTGTCGAACTAGGCTGGACGAATGACGATGGCGTGATGCAGGACGTCTATAGTGCGACAGACCTGTTCCTGATGCCTTCTCTGGCGGATTCCTTCGGGTTGATGGCCGTCGAGGCGATGGCTTGCGGTAAGCCCACGATCTGCTTCGAAGGCACTGCCTTGCCCGAAGTCGTGTTCACGCCGGAAGCGGGGCTGGCCGTGCCGTCCCGCGACGCGGCGGCGCTGGCGGCGGCGATGGAGCGCCTGATTGCCGACCCGCAGGAGCGGCTGGCACGGGGCGAACGATCGCGCCAGCTGGCGGAGCAGCACTACGACATACGCCTGCAGGCGCAGCGTATGGTGGACGTTTACGAACGTGTGATCCAGGGAAGGCAGTCGGGAAAATGACAGCTGTGGATACGTTGACGACCGGGATCGGGGATCCAGCGGGCGCGCCGGGCAGGCAGAGAGCGGCCTGGGCGGATCTGTGCCGCGTGGTCTCCATCTATGGCGTCATCCTCATCCACTCCTGCGGCGTCGCGTTCTATGCGTTCGGCAAGAGCCCGTTGTCCGATTGGTTGTCGGCCAACGCGCTGGATTCAGCCGTGCGCGTGGCGGTCCCGCTCTTTGTGATGATTTCAGGCGCGATGCTGCTGCGGCCGGGCATGCCGGTGGTGTCGACCGGCAGCATCCTGCGCCGGGTCTTGAAGGTGTTCATCCCGTTGGTCTTCTGGAGCGCCGCGTACCTGTACCGCAACAATGCGCTCGGTGGCTACGGCGCGGGCCTGCTCTCGATGTTCTCCGAACCCGCGGTGTACCACCTGTGGTTCGTGTACATGATCTGCGGGCTGTACATCCTGCTGCCTTTCCTGCAAGCCATCTATGAAGTGCTGCGCAGCCGGCCGGCGCTGGGTGTCTACTTCTTTGTGGTCTGGTTCGCCGTCACCTGCGTGCCGATGTATTGGCCGCTGCCGGTGCTGCGGATCATGCAGCTCACCAGCTTTCTCGGGTATGGCGGATTGTTCATCCTGGGCGGCCTGCTGGCCGGGATCGACCGCAAGTCCATCCCGCGGTGGGCGTGCATTACCGTCTACGCGGTTTGCTCCGCGATCACGTTCTACCTGACGTGGCGCTTGAGCGAAAAGGCCGGCGTGGCGGTCGAACACGCCTACGTCTATTTCACGCCCAATGTCATCATCGCATCGATCGCCGCGTTTCTGGCGTTCGTGACGGTCGATCTGTCCGGCCGGGCGGCGGCGATCGCGAAATGGCTGAGCGACCGTGCCTTCATCATATTTTTCGTGCATGTGGCCGTGCTGGAGCATGTGCGCTTTAGCGGCGCGATCCGCGTCGCGTCTGAGCATCTGCACACTGGCCTTGTGATCCTGCTGATCTCATTGAGCACCTTTTTCATCAGCGGCCTCATCGCGGCCGCAATTCGCCTGATTCCGGGAGCCAGCCGTGTTGCCGGATAACGTTTCAAACATCATGGACCAACCGAACGCCAGCTCGAGCGGGGCAGCCACCGGCTCGCGCAAAGGCAAGATTCTTCTTTTCAGCTACGCTTTTCCGCCCATGCAGGTGCAGATGACCGCGGCCGTCTACAAGCCCATGGCGGCGCTTGCGCGGTCCGGCTACGACGTCGACGTGCTGTGCGCCGATTCGTTCTGCGCTGAATTGCCGCTGGACCACAGCCTGCTTCCGTTTGCCGAGAAGACCTTCGGCAGGATCGATCGCCTGCGGCCCGCGAAGGGTCTGATGACCCTGCTGCGCTCTTCCATTCGCAAATTGGACCGGGTGCCGGACCTGATGACCGTGCTGCGCGAATCCGCGTACAGCAAGCTCATGGACACGGACCTCTCCCAGTACGACGCCGTGATGACGTGGTCGCCGTTTCATTCGATCAACGCGGTGATGACCCGCGTGAAGAAGGCGCGGCGCAACGTGAAGTGGCTGGCGCAGTTCAGCGACCCCTGGGCCGGCAATCCCCTGGAAGTCAGCCGGCTGACCAAGATGTGGAATGCCCGGCACGAGCCGCGCGCGATCGCAGCCGCGGATTTCATCGTCCACAGCTCGCGCTATTCCCTGGACCTGATGATGCAGGGGCAGCCCGAATCCGTGCGCCGCCGTACCGATGTGATTCCCCATGCCTTCGACGAAGCGCTGTTTCCGCAGCGCCCGAAGGCAAGGAACGATCGCATCGTGATGCGCTATGTGGGCGTGCTGTATGGCCGCCGTTCGCCCGAACCGCTGTTTCAGGCGCTGGCGCGCCTGTTCGAGCGGCGGCCGGACCTGCGCGGTGTGCTGTGCGTCGAACTGATCGGCCTGGTGCCGCCCGAGATGCTCGCCACCGAGGCGGCCAAGAGCCTGCCGGAGGGCACCGTGCGCGCCGTCGGCAACGTGACGTTCGTCGAATCGCTGGAGCAGATGTACGACGCGGACATTCTGCTGCTCATCGAAGCCAACGTGCGCCAGAACCTGTTTTTGCCCAGCAAGCTGTCCGACTATATCGGCGCGGATACGCCCATCGTTGGCCTGACGCCGCCTGGCGGTTCCGAGGACGCCATGAAACAGCTGGGATGCTGGCACGCCCGGCCGTCCGATGTCGAAGATATCGAGAAGGCGGTGGAAGGCGCGGTGGACCATGTCCTGCGCAAGGACGGGGCCGACTGGTGCGATCAGGCCTACCGCGATACATTCAGCGGCAACCGGATCGCGCATCGCTTCGGCAAGATCCTGGAGGGGCTCTGACGCTGGCTTGCCCGCACGGCAACGCCAGTTCCCGCATACCCATGCCCATAAGCTGCTACCGATCATGGCTGTAGAAGTTGTCCTTTACGCGCCCAACGTGCATACCGGCGGCGGTCTCGTGCTGCTGCAGGCGCTGTTGGGCGCATGGCCGGCAGGTTCGCCGCTGCGCCTGTTCCTGGATGCCCGCAACCGGCAGCGGTTCGACATTCCCGAGGGCGCCGCCGTGCATTGGGTCGAGCCAACGGCGCTGGCCCGCCTGAAGGGCGAATTCGCGGCGCGCCGTGCCGCCGGACGAGACGCCATTCTTTTCTGCTTTCATGGCCTGCCGCCGGTGCTGCCGTCGCGCGCGCGCGTCGTCGTGTTTTTGCAGAATCGCAATTACCTGCGCGGGGTGCGTCTGTCGCAGTTTCCGCTGCCCACGCGGCTGCGCCTGATCTTCGAACGGTCGATCGGGCGGTTCTTCCGCCATCGGGTCTCGGAATACGTGGTTCAGACGCCGACCATGCGCCGCGAGGTGCTGGATTGGCTGGGCGCCTCCGCGCACCAGCCGCCCGTCCGGATCGCGCCCTTCGTGGCCGACATCACCGCCGCCAATCCGGCGGGGCAGACGGACCGCACGCGCAAGTGGGATTTTGTCTACGTGGCCGACGGCGTGGCGCACAAGAACCATCGGCGCCTTCTCGACGCATGGCGGCTGCTGGCCGAGGACGGTTTGCGTCCGTCGCTCGTCCTGACACTGGGCCCGCGGGACAAGATCCTGGCGCAGGAGCTCCTGGCCGTCGCCGCCCGCCACGGGCTGCGGGTCGAGAACCAGGGCGAACTGACCCGGGAAGGCGTGGCGGCGCTGTATGCGCAGGCCGGCGCGCTGGTGTTCCCGTCGTTTGGCGAATCGTTTGGCCTGCCGCTGATCGAGGCGACCAAGGCCGGGCTGCCGATCGTGGCGTCCGAACTCGATTATGTGCGCGACGTGTGCGTGCCGGTCCAGACATTCGATCCGGCCTCGGCCACCTCGATCGCGCGGGCGGTGCAGCGTCAGCTTGCCGCGCCCAGCCCGGTCGTGGCGCCCGAGACACCCGCCCAGTTCTGGGCCCGGCTGCGCGCCGATTCCTCAGCAGCGAGCGCCTTGTGAGAATCCTGATCGTCAGCCAGTATTTCTGGCCGGAACAGTTCTTCATCAACGACTTCGTGCGCGCGTTGACGGCGCAGGGGCATGTGGTCGAGGTGCTGACCGGCAAGCCCAACTATCCCGACGGCAAGATCTTCGACGGCTACACCGAGCAAGGTTGCACGACCGAGCAATGGGATGACGGCACGGTGATTCACCGGGTGCCGCTGCGCACGCGGCGCGCGGGCGGCGGCAAGAATCTGGTGCTCAATTACCTGTCGTTCGTCGTCAACGGACTGCGCCATGGATACCGGGCCGTGGGGCACAAGGATTTCGACGTCGTGCTGGCAGTGGCGTTTTCTCCGATCACGTCGGTCATCCCCGCGATCTACCTGAAATGGCGCAAGAAGCTGCCCCTGGCAATCTGGATCCAGGACCTCTGGCCCGAAAGTCTGAGCGCGACCGGGTTCGTGCGAAACCGCACGATTCTTGCGGGCGTGGGAATGATGGTGCGCGCGATATATGGGGCCGCATCATTGCTGCTGGTGCAGTCCAAGGCGTTCCGCGAGCCTGTCGCGCGACTGTCTTCCGACCGCAAGATCGTCTATTACCCCAATTCAAGCCCCGATCCCCGCACCGCGACATTCAGCCCCTGCACACTGCCGGCCTCTCTGCTGACGACGCTGGAGGCCAGTTTCTGCGTCGTCTTTGCGGGTAACCTTGGGACTGCCCAGTCGTTACACACGATTCTTGCCGCGGCGCGCAAACTGAAGGGGCGCAGCGATTGCAGGATCGTGCTGGTGGGCAGTGGCAGCATGCTTGGACGAATCCGCGACGAGGTCGAGCGCGAGGGCCTGTCGAACGTCGTGCTGGCCGGCCGCTTCCCCAATGACCAGATGCCGCATATCTTTGACAGGGCGGGCGCGTTGCTGGTCACGTTAAATAGGGACGCCATCCTGGCGCAGACGATTCCCAGCAAGGTGCAGGCCTACCTGGCAGCGGGCCGGCCGATCATCGGCGCGCTGGACGGGGCGGGCGCAGAGGTCATTCGTGACGCGGGCGCCGGGCTGGTGTGCGCCGCCGAGGATTCGGATGGGCTGGCCGACTGCATCGACCGCCTGCGCGCCATGGATGAGCGCGAGCGCGAGGCGCTTGCCGACTCCGGCCGCCGGTTCTACCTTGAGCATTACGAGATAACCCGTCAGGTCGACCGATTAGTGAGTATTCTTTCTGAGAAACTCGATTTGAAAGAGAAGGCTTAGCATGAAAATTTTGGTTCTAGGAGTAACGGGCATGCTGGGTAGCGCGGTTTTCGCGCGGTTCAGCGAAGATCCGGCATTCGAGACGTGGGGCACGCTGCGCGGCGCGGCGGGCCTGCGCTACTTCGATGAGCGCCACCGCAAGAATCTGCTGACCGGCATCGACGTGCTGGACAACGATTCCCTCGTGTCGGTGATGAGCCGTGTGAAGCCGGACGTGGTCATCAACTGTATCGGGCTGATCAAGCAGCTGGCAGATGCCAAGGATCCCCTGGCGGCGCTGCCGGTGAACGCCATGCTGCCGCACCGCCTGTCGCGCCTGTGCGCGCTGGCGTCGGCCCGCCTGATCCACGTCAGCACCGACTGCGTGTTCGATGGACGCAAGGGCATGTACCTGGAATCGGATCCCTCCGATGCCGAGGACCTGTACGGCAAGTCGAAGTACATTGGCGAGTTGACGTCCGATGCCAACGCCATCACCCTGCGCACGTCGATCATTGGCCACGAATTGGGCAGCAATGTGGCGCTGGTGGACTGGTTCCTGTCGCAGCCGGGGCCCGTGAAGGGATTTACCCGCGCCGTGTTTTCCGGTCTGCCGACCACCGAGCTGGCGCGGGTGATGAAGGACTTCGTGATTCCCCATCCCGAACTGCACGGCCTGTATCACTGCGCGGTCGCCCCGATCGACAAGTATTCGCTTCTCAAGCTCGTGGCGCAGGTGTACGGCAAGGACATCGACATCATTGCAGATGACCAGTTGAAGATCGACCGATCGCTGGATGCCACCCGCCTCTTGCAGGCGACGGGTTATGTGCCTCCGTCGTGGCCGGAACTGATTCGGGAAATGCACGCGCATCGCCTCGTCCCCTAACGGATTAATGGTTAATTTATGTTCGACAACAAAGTTCTCATGATTACCGGCGGCACCGGGTCTTTTGGACACACGGTGCTCAAGCGCTTTCTCTCCACGAATGTGCAGGAGATCCGCGTCTTCAGCCGCGACGAAAAGAAGCAAGAGGACATGCGTATTGCCTTGGCCGACGACAAGGTCAAGTTCCACATCGGCGACGTGCGCGACTACGACAGCATCGCGCAGGCGATGATCGGCGTGGACTACGTGTTTCACGCGGCGGCGCTCAAGCAGGTGCCGTCCTGCGAGTTCTACCCGATGGAAGCGGTCAAGACCAACGTGATCGGCACGGAGAACGTCCTGAACGCGGCGATTGCCGCCGGCGTGCACCGCGTCGTCGTGCTGAGCACCGACAAGGCGGTGTATCCCATCAATGCGATGGGCATCTCCAAGGCGATGGCCGAGAAGCTGGTCGTGGCCAAGTCGCGCGTTGCCGTCAAATCCGGCCCGGTGATCTGCGCGACGCGTTACGGCAACGTGATGGCGTCGCGCGGTTCGGTGATCCCGCTGTTCATCAGCCAGTTGAAGAACGGCGAACCGCTGACCGTCACCGATCCCAACATGACGCGCTTCCTGATGTCGCTGGAAGATTCGGTGGATCTGGTGCTGCATGCGTTCGAGCACGCGCAGCAAGGCGACATCTTCGTGCAGAAGGCTCCGGCTTCCACCGTTGCTGACCTGGCGGTCGCGCTCAAGGAACTGATCGGCGGCAATAGCCCGCTCAAGGTGATCGGCACGCGGCACGGCGAAAAGCTGTACGAGTCGCTGATTTCGCGCGAGGAAATGGCCAAGGCCGAGGACATGGGCCGCTATTACCGCATTCCCGCCGATAACCGGGATCTGAACTACAAGAAGTATTTTGTCGAAGGCGAAACCGAGATTTCCGAGTTGGACGATTACACGTCGCACAACACGGAGCGTCTGGATGTCGAAGGTGTGAAGAAGTTGCTGTTGAATCTGGAATACATCCGGGGGCAGATCGATGCTTAAGGTCATGACGCTGGTTGGCACGCGTCCGGAACTCATCAAGATGAGCCGTGTCATTGCAGAACTGGATGCCCAGGTCAATCACGTGCTGGTGCATTCCGGCCAGAATTACGATTACGAGCTGAACCAGGTTTTCTTCGACGACCTGCAGATTCGCAAGCCCGATTATTTCCTGGGGGCGGCGGGCGACACCGCGGCCAAGACGATCGGCGACGTCATCATCAAGTCCGACGAGATCTTCGAACAGGAAAAGCCGGACGCTCTGCTGCTTTATGGCGACACGAACACCTGCCTGGCGGTGATCGCCGCCAAGCGCCGCAAGATTCCGGTGTTCCACATGGAAGCCGGCAATCGCTGTTTCGATCAGCGCGTGCCCGAAGAGCTGAATCGCAAGGTGCTCGATCACCTGAGCGACATCAACATGGTCCTGACGGAACATGCGCGTCGCTACCTGATCGCCGAAGGCATCCGCCCCGAGACGATCATCAAGACCGGCTCGCACATGCAGGAAGTGCTGGCGTACTACATGGACGACGTCCAGAAGTCGGACGTGCTGGTGCGCGAAGGGCTCACCGAGGACAAGTTTTTCCTGGTCAGCGTGCACCGCGAGGAAAACGTCGACACGCCGGAGAACCTGCGCGATCTGCTCGACACGCTGCGCCACCTTGCCGACACGTATGAATTCCCCATCATCGTGTCGACTCACCCGCGCACCCGCAAACGCCTGGAGGCGTTGGGCGACGCGCTGGATCATCCGTTGATCCGCTTCGTGAAACCCTTTGGCTTGCTCGACTACATCAAGCTGCAGATGGGCGCATTCTGCGTGCTGTCCGATAGCGGCACGATCACGGAGGAGGCCTCGCTGCTGAATCTGCCGGCGATCACCGTGCGCAATGCGCACGAACGTCCCGAGGGCATGGACGAAGGCACGTTGATCATGAGCGGCCTGAAGGCGGAGCGGGTTGCCGACGCGGTTCGCGTGGTCACCAGCCAGCACCGTCGCGGCGAACGCGTGATTCCGGTGGTCAAGGACTACGAAGGCGGCCCGGTGTCCAAGCAGGTCGTGCGCGTGGTGCTGAGCTATACGGACTATGTGAACCGGACCGTGTGGTCGAAGTCCTGAACCATCTCCTGACTGCCGAATCATGCCTACAGTGATTTTCTGGTGCATTCTGGCGGCAGCCTTGGGGTTGGCCTGGTTCGTGACCGGCGCGCTGCGCCGGTACGCGCTGGCCAGCCGCAGCCTGCTCGACGTCCCGAACAGCCGCAGTTCGCATGTGGTGACGACCCCGCGCGGCGGCGGCGTGGCGTTCGTGCTGAGCTTTCTGCTCGGCCTGCCGGTGCTCGTCGTGCTCGGACTCCTGCCTGCGGTCACGGCCATTGCGCTGGGCGGGGCGGGCACGGCAGTTGCCGTCATCGGATTTCTGGACGATCGCGGCCATGTTGCCGTGCGGTGGCGTCTGCTGATTCATTTCGGCAGCGCCGCGTGGCTGATGGCGTGGTTTGGCGGTTTGCCGGCCGGCGTGTTCGGCCAGGCGTCCGCGTTCTGGGCGGCAGCCGCCAGCGTGCTGGGCGTTTTCGCATTGGTGTGGCTGCTCAATCTTTACAACTTCATGGATGGCATCGACGGCCTGGCGGCTTCCGAAGCGATCTGTGTGGCCGTGGGCGGCAGCGCGCTCTATGTTCTGACCGGCCATGACGGCGCGGTTGTGGCGCCGTTGCTGCTGGCCGCCGCGGTGGTCGGATTTCTGTTGTGGAATTTCCCGCCGGCGCGCATATTCATGGGCGACGCGGGCAGCAGCTTTTTGGGGATCGTGCTGGGTGGGCTGGCGCTTCAGGCCGCGTGGCAGCAACCCGTCCTGTTGTGGGCATGGATCATCCTGCTGGGCGTGTTTGTGGTGGACGCAACCTGGACGCTGCTGCGACGGCTTGGACGGGGCGAGCGCGTTTATCTCGCCCATCGCATGCACGCCTATCAGCATGCGACGCGCCGGGTGGGCGCGCACAAGCCGGTCCTGCTGACGGTCATTGCGCTGAATGTGTTCTGGCTGTTTCCCATTGCGCTGTGCGTGGCGCGTGGCTGGATGTCGCCGGTGGCAGGCGTGCCGTTGGCGTATGGTCCCCTGCTGGCGCTTGCGATAGGCTGCAAGGCCGGGCAGCCCGAGAACGCCGGGCAGCGTCCGCAGGCGTCTTAAGGCTGCACTTGAGGCCGCGCGGCGCAGCCGCAACCCGGCCGGGGGCGCTACTCTGCCCGCGCTGGGCGTAAGCCGTATTGCTACACTTCCGTTTCGTGTCTTGAATCGGAATCACGAAGACCAGGCGCCACGTAGAACGAGCAGCACGATTGCCGGCAGATGCCGCTCGGCCGTGGCGGCAAAAAGGGACAAAAAGAGACGATGGCGAGATCGCTAGTGATTATCGGGGCGGGTATGCACGGGCGCGCGGTGGCCGAGGCCGCCGAACTCAGCGGAAACTGGCAGGAGATCCTGTTCGTTGACGACCGCTGGCCGGCCATCCAGGAGGCCTCGGGGCACAAGGTCGTGTCCAACCTTGCCGGTTTGAGCGGTCTGGCGGCCAACGATGCGCAAGCGATTGCGGCGGTGGGCAACAATGCGTTGCGCGCCACCTGGGTCACGGCCATCCAGGATGCGGGGCTGCCTCTGGCAACCGTGATCCATCCTGCGGCGTCCGTGAGCCCCAGCGCCACCATCGAAGCGGGTACGGCCATCCTGGCGATGGCGATGGTCGGCGCCAGTGCCTATATTGGAAGGGCGTCGATCCTGAATGCGCACAGCACCGCGGATCACGACACCCATCTGGACAGCTACGCGCACCTGGGTACCGGCGTGCAGTTGGCCGGCGGGGTGAAGATCGGCGCGGGCGCCTGGCTGCAGGCCGGGTGCTGCGCGGGGTATGGCGTGGTCGTTCCCCCCGAAACGGTGTATCCGCCGGGAACCGCGCTGAGCAGTTGATTCGCTTGACCGAATTTGTTGTCAATCCTTTAACTGGACGCAGCAGGACGTAGACCGTGCCGTTACCCATCGCATTTCGTTCACTCATGGTGTTTCTATTCGACCTGTTTGCGGCGCTCGTCGCATGGGTGGGTGGTTTTCTGCTGCGGTTCAATTTCGAATGGCCGATCGGCTATGGCGATCAGATGCTGTTCGGCCTGCCGCTGCTGCTTGTCGTTCACGCCATCGCCTGCCGCTGGGCCGGCCTCTATCGCGGCATCTGGTTGTTCGCCAGCCTGCCGGATCTGAAGCGCGTGCTCAAGGCCGTGGCGGTGTCGGCAATCGCGCTGCTGATCGTGGCCAATCTGGTCCCGCCCTCGTATTCGATTCCCCGCTCGCTGTTCCTGCTCTATCCGCTGCTGCTGCTGCTGTTCATGGGCGGTGGCCGGGCCACGTGGCGGATGTGGAAGGAACACCGCCTGTACGGCGGCCTGATCGCCCAGGGCAAGCCGGTCGTGCTGGTGGGCGCCGGCAGCCGCGCGGCCTCGCTGGTGCGCGAGCTGGAGCGCAGTCCGGAATGGCAGGTCGTGGCGCTGGTCGATGACAATCGCAAAAAGTGGGGCCGTGAGCTGGGGGGCTATCCGGTCGTGGGCTCGCTGGACAGCCTGCCGGGCGTGCTGCAGGAGTTCAAGGCGCGGCACATCATCCTGGCGATGCCGAGCGCGGCGGCCGAGGTCAAGCGCCGCGTGACCGAGCTGGCCGTGCATTCGGGCGCGCAGGTCTTCGTGCTGCCTGAAGTGGACGACCTGATGAGCGGCCGCGTCGCCATCAGCCAGATGCGGCCCGTGGAAATCGAGGATCTGCTGGGTCGCGACCCGGTGCAGATCGACACGGCCAATGTGAGTACGATGCTCAGGGGCACCACGGTGCTCGTCACGGGCGCGGGCGGGTCGATCGGCAGCGAACTGTGCCATCAGCTGGTGCGTTTCGCGCCCGCGCGCGTCGTGCTGGTCGAGAGCAGCGAATACGCGCTCTACGTGATCGAGCAGTGGTTTTCGCAACATTGGCCCGGCGTCAGCCTGGTCACGCTGGCGGGCGACGTGAAGGACGCGGACCGCATGGACGAGATCTTTGCGCGCTACCGGCCGCAGGTGATCTTCCACGCCGCGGCGTACAAGCATGTTCCGCTGATGGAAGTCGACAACGCCTGGCAGGCGGTGCGCAACAACGTGGGCGGCACGCTGGTCGTGGCCCAGTGCGCGCAACGGCACAAGGCAGAGCGGTTTGTCTTGATCTCCACCGACAAGGCTGTCAATCCGACCAATGTGATGGGCGCCACCAAGCGACTGGCGGAAATGGTCTGCGAGGCCTTTCATGCCGAGAACGGGGTCACGCGTTTCGGTATCGTTCGCTTCGGCAACGTGCTGGGAAGCACCGGCAGCGTCATTCCCAAGTTCCACCAGCAGATCCAGCATGGCGGGCCCGTGACGGTCACCCACCCGGACATTACCCGCTATTTCATGTCCATTCCCGAGGCCGCGCAGCTGGTGCTGCAGGCGGCCGCGATGGGCGAGGGGGGCGAAATCCACGTGCTGGACATGGGCTATCCGGTCAAGATCGTGGACCTGGCGCGCAACATGATCCGGCTGTCGGGATACGACGAAGATCAGATCAGGATCGAGTTCACCGGATTGCGCCCGGGCGAGAAGCTCTACGAAGAATTGCTTGCCGATTGCGAACAGACGCAGCCGACGCCGCATACGAAATTGCGCATCGCGCGCTCCCGCCCGGTGCCAACGGATTTCCTGCGCGAATTGACCGCGTGGCTGGAAAGCGGAAAGACGTTCGCCGACGAGGTTGTTCGCGCGGGTCTGTTGCGGTGGGTGCCGGAGTACACGCCGAAGGTCCATGTCAATGGGCACGAGGACGTTGCGGCCGCAGCCGCGCGCACGGCGGAGTCGCCATGACGGCCGGCATCGATACGCGCCGTGTCGGCGTGCTGGGTGCGACCAGCCTGGTGGGCGCCGCGCTGCTCGCCGAGCTCAAGGCCCAGGCATTCGCGCCCATCGCGTATTCGCGCCGGCGCGGCTCCTCCACGGACGACGGCGTTCAGTGGCGCGCGCTGCCCGATGCCGGGGGCAAGCCGGAATCGGTCTTTGGCGGCGAACACATTCCTGTCTGGGTGTCCCTGGCACCCATCTGGATCCTGCCGCAGTATTTCGAGGCGCTGCGCGCCAGCGGCGCCAAGCGCATCGTCGCGCTGTCGTCGACCAGCCGGTTCACGAAGACGTCTTCCTCGGTGGAGTCCGAGCAGGCCCTGGCTCGCAAGCTGATCGACGCCGAGACCGCCCTGATCGAATGGGCCGAAGCGTCCGGCATCGAATACGTCATCCTGCGCCCGACCCTGATCTACGGCGGCGAGAAGGACGGCAATATTTCCGAAATCGCCCGGTTCATCCGCCGGTTTGGCGTGTTTCCCGTGTTTGGCGCCGCGCGGGGCTTGCGGCAGCCCGTCAAGGCCGCGGATATCGCCGCGGCCAGCGTTGCGGCCGTCAGTGCGCCTGCGGCGGCCAACCAGGCGTACAACCTGTCGGGCGGCGAAACCCTGCACTACCGCGAGATGGTCGCGCGGGTGTTCGCGTCGATGGGCAAGCGGCCCCGCATCCTGACGGTGCCGCTGGGCGTCTTCAAGCTTGCGCTGACCGTGGTGCGGCGTGTGCCGCGCTACCGGCATTGGTCCGTCGGCATGGCCGAACGCATGAACGAGGACCTGGTGTTTCCGCATGACGCCGCCCAACGGGATCTGGGCTAT
Source organism: Achromobacter spanius (assembly GCF_002966795.1). Lineage (GTDB taxonomy): Bacteria > Pseudomonadota > Gammaproteobacteria > Burkholderiales > Burkholderiaceae_B > Achromobacter > Achromobacter spanius_D. The sequence goes on along the minus strand of NZ_CP023270.1, from coordinate 6,157,074 downwards.
CGGCCGTCGGCATTCGAACCGTAGGCCTCTGCCCGCGCCTGCGCGCGCCGCGCAAAATTTTGCCCCTTGGGACGCCCCAGACTCATGGAGGGGACGGTTTGTTGTAAATTGCCGGAATTCTCGGGATTTTCCATCGCCTTCCAACGGGTCAATGCAATCGTGATTGACCCTTGCGCACGGCCTGAACCTCTGCTTTCTTCTTGATGCCCACTCGCATTCTCATTGTCCGCACGTCCTCGCTGGGCGACCTCGTCCACATGCTGCCTGCGATCACGGATATCGCCCGGCACGTGCCGGACGCGCAGATCGACTGGGTCGTCGAGGAAGCGTTTGCCGAGATCCCGACGTGGCATCCCGCCGTCAACGAAATCATCAAGGTCGCGCACCGGCGCTGGCGCAAGTCGTGGTGGTCCGCCCAGGTGCGGGCCGAGCGCCGCGCGCTGCGTGAACGGCTGCGCGCCGTGCGCTACGACGTGGTGCTGGACATGCAGGCCCTGCTGAAATCGGCGTGGCTGGTGCGCCAGACGCAGGGCGTCAAGCACGGCCTGGACTGGCGCTCTGCCCGCGAGCCGCTGGCCTCGCTGTTCTACAACGTGCGTCATCGCGTCGAGTTCTGGCAGCCGGCGGTGATCCGCCAGCGCAAACTGGCAGGCCTGACGTTCGGCTATCAGCATGCCGGCCTGCCGGATTTTGGACTGCAGGCCTTCGCGCGCCAGGCGACCCAGGCGCCCGAGCCGGTCGTGGAAGTGGGCAGCGGCGGCCTGAACGCCGCCGAGCTGCCCCGGCTTCACCACCTGGACACCGATCGCGGCTATGCGGTGATCATGCCGTCGGCCAGCCGTGACGACAAGCTGTGGCCCGAGGAAGACTGGCGCGTGGTGTTCCGCCGCCTGCGCGAGGCCGGTTGCACGTTAAAGCTGCTTGCCGGCAACGAGCAGGAAGCCGAGCGTGCTCAACTGCTGGTGGCCGGCATGGAAGGCGCCGAGGTCATGCCCCGCATGGATCTGTCCGCCGTGGCCAAGCTGCTGGCTGGCGCGCGCCTGATGGTGGGGCTGGACAGCGGCCTCACGCACCTTTCCGCCGCGCTCGGCCGTCCCACGATCGGCATTTACCGGGCGTCCACGCCCGTGCGCACCCCTCTCGTCGGCTCCAACTACACCGCCAGCCTGGGCGACCGCGGCGCCTCGCCGTCGCGCGAGGCCGTGATGGCCTCGGTCGAGCAGGCGCTCGCCGCGCAGTGACATGAACCGCGGCGTCTACACGCTTGGGCTTCGGGCTCTCGCGCCGCTGATCTGGTTTTGGATGGCCCGCCGCGCCAAACGCGCCGGCGGCCACTGGGAGATCTTTTCGCCCGAGCGCTTCGGGCGTTCCGATCCAGCCTCCGTGTTGCCGGACAACCCGGTCTGGGTGCATGCCGTCAGCCTGGGCGAGACCCGGGCCGCATTGCCATTGCTGAATGCGCTGCTGGCGCGCGGCCTGCCCGTGCTGCTGACGCATACGACGGCAACCGGCCGCGCGGAAGGCGAGCGTCTGTTCAAGGACGCCATCGCGCAGGGACAACTTCGGCAGGTCTGGCTGCCCTACGATTTTCCCGGCGCGACCCGCCGCTTCCTGGCGGCGCATCGGCCGCGCTGCGGCCTCCTGATGGAACGCGAGATCTGGCCCAACCTGCTGGCCGCCGCGCGGCAGGCGCGGGTGCCGATGGCGCTGGTCAGCGCGCGCTATTCCGCGTCGTCGCTACGGCAGGCGCGCCGGATGGGCGGCGTGATGCGCGAGGCGCTGGCCGGGTTGGACAAGGTGCTGGCGCAGACGGCGGAAGATGCCGGACGGCTGGCCGAGGCGGGTGCGCCGGCGGCCGTCGTGACCGGCAATCTCAAGTTTGACCTCGTGCTGCCGCCCGCGCAGATTGAGGCGGGGCGCGCGTGGCGCGCGCAGCTCGGCCGGCAGGTCGTCGCGGTTGCCAGCACGCGCGAGGGCGAGGATGCGCCGTTCATCGAGGCGATCAAGCGGCACGCGGCCGTGCCGGGCGCGCCGCTTTTTCTGCTGATTCCGCGCCATCCCCAGCGCTTTGACGAAGCCGCGCGGCTGCTGTCGGACGCGAAAGTGGGTTTTGCGCGCCGTTCCGAAGGCACGCTGCCGCCGCCGGACGCTGCCGTGCTGGTGGGAAATACGCTGGGCGAGATGGCCTTCTATTACGCGGCCTCGGACGTCGCGATCGTGGCCGGGAGCTTTGCGCCGCTGGGCGGCCAGAACCTGATCGAAGCCTGCGCGGCGGGCGTGCCCGTCATCGTCGGGCCGCACACGTTCAATTTCAAGCAGGCGGCCGAAGACGCTGTCGAGGCGGGCGCCGCGTTGCGCGCGGCCGATCCGGCGCAGGCGGTGGACGCGGCGATCGCGCTGCTGCATGACACGGCCCGCCGGCAAGCGGCGAGCAAGGCGGCCCGCACGTGGTTCGACCAGCATGCGGGTGCGACGGGGCGCACGATGGCCGCGTTGGGGCCCTGGCTGGATGGACGGGCGCCGGGCCGTTAAGAGACAAATCGGCCTGCGGCAGGCAAGAGGCCGATCGACCCTCGGCCGTTAAGGCGATTTGCGCGGCGCGAGTGTGACCGCGCCCGCATTCAATTCCTGGCTGAGTCGCCGCGCATCGCGGCCTTCGTCTTCGGGCCGGGCGCCCAGCCAGCCTTGTCCCAGCGCATAGACGCCCAGGTTCGCCAGCAGGATCAGGATGAAGAGCACGCGCATGTCGGGCCTTCGTCAGGGAGTGGTGTTCAGGGTGGCGCGCGCCACGGCGGCCAGTCCGTCCAGAACGGGATGGTCCAGGTAGACCGGAACCGGCGTCGCGCCGAACGCGCCGCCCGCATCGGCCAGCAAGCGTTCGATTTCCTGGTGCACTTCGGGCCAGCCGCCGCCGGCCGCGTAGATCTGCGGCGTCTGGCCATAGCGCTGGCGGCCCGCCAGCCATTGGCGCACGACGGCGCCGGCCTGCGCGGCGGCGATGCCCGAGGCGATGGCCTCGTGCGTGTCCGTGGGGTAGGGCACGACCTGGCCGTTGGCGATGGGCAGGTTGGCGGTGCCGTGGGCAAGCGAGGTGCGCATCATGGCCGGGCCCGGCAGGATCAGGCCGCCCGCAAAGACGTTGTCCGGTCCGACGGTGTCGATGGTGGTGGCGGTGCCGAAGCTGGCCAGCACGAAGGGCGGGTGCGTGCCCGGCAGGCGCGACAGCACGCCGAGCAGCGAGGCCCAGCGGTCGGCGCCGAGCTGCGTGGGGGTGCGATAGCTGTTGACCAGACCCAGCGTCGTCGCTTGCGACGGCGACCAGGTGACGGCGCAGCCGTGCTTTTGCAGGATGGCCGCGATGGCGTCGCCACGCGTCGCGCCAGCGACATTCACGCCCAGCGCGCGCCGTGGCGGCCGGGGCAGGGCGGCAAGCCAGTCATCCAGCGCGTTCAGGTCCAGGCCGTCGAAAGCGACGGCCGCGGGCTCGCGCGGCATGTCCGGATTGCTGGCGTCCAGCCAACCCACTTTGAGGCGGCTGTTACCGGAGTCGATGAGAATAATCATGCTTGGCGTCGAATCGAAATTTCACCGACCGAGATCGGTGTGGCGCCCTCGGGCGTTTGCACCAGCAGGCGTCCTTGCTCGTCCACGCCACAGGCGGTGCCGCTTAGAAGAATAGCGCCCTTGTCCAGCACGTTCACCTTGCGGCCCGCCAGCGCGTCCACCTGGTCGAAACGCTGCCGGAAGGCGCCAAAGCCGTCGCGCTCAAGCGCGCGGACGGCCTCGTGCCACGCCGCGGCGCTGGCGCAGATCAGGTCCGCGGCCACCGCTGCGCGCGCGGCGCCGGCCTGCACCTGCGTCCAGTCCGCGATTTCGCGGCCCAGGGCGAGCGACAGCGCGGCCGCATCGGCAAGATTGACGCCCATGCCGATCACCACGGTGTAGCCGGTGTCGCGGCCGCCCGGATTGCGGGTGGTCTCGACAAGAATGCCGGCCAGCTTGGCGTCGTGCCATTGAATATCGTTGGGCCATTTCATGCAGAGGCCCCGCGACGCCGGCCCGGCAACGGTGCGCAGCGCTTCGCAGGCGGCCACGCCGGCAAGCGGCGATAGCGCCGCCAGCTGCATGGCGGGCAGATGCACGTCGAAGGCGCACGAGAACATCAGCGTGGATCCCTGGCGGTTCTGCCACGGACGGCCGGCGCGGCCGCGGCCGGCGTCCTGCTGATGGGTGCCCAGCAGCCAGGGCTTGCCCGCGCCGGCGCCCGAACGCGCACGCGCCAGCAGGTCGGCATTGGTCGATCCGGTGGTGCCGGTCCAGGTGACGTCCTGGAAGGCGGGCAGGCGGTCCGCCAGCGTCCGGGCAAGCATTTCCGGGGCGGGCAGGTCGATGGAGCAAACGGGGGCGGGCATGGCCGCGATTGTAGGGCACGCGGGCCGCGCTCGCGGCTGCGGGGCGCCAGCGTTTATGATTGGCGATACATTTTTGCATCCGCACCCCGACGACATGCCGCATTCCGCATTGCTTGCGACCGCCGCCGCGCCCTTCCGCCACGAAGGCGGGGTTTGCCACGTCGGCGGCGACTGGAGCGTCCTGGCGCTGGCCGAGTCGGGCGAAGTGGAACGCAGACGCGAGGCGCTCGCGCGGGCCGCCAAGGAGGGCGCGCGCTGGGACCTGCACGCGATCCACCGGCTTGACACCATCGGCGCGCTGATCATCTGGCAGGCCTGGGGCGAAAAGCTGCCCGAGCGTGTGCGCTGGGGCGCTGGGCAGCAGGACGTCTTCAACGCGCTGGCGATGAACAAGGGCGAAACCCCCGCGCCCGCCGCCAAGCCCGAAACCTGGACGTGGGTGCGCGCCACAGGCGGCGCGGTCCTGCGGGGCGCCGAAAACGGCAAGGCCCTGCTCGTCATGCTGGGCCAGCTGGTGCTGGATGTGGGCGCCATGCTGCGCCGGCCCTGGCTGGGCCCCTGGCGCGAGATCTCCGCGCAGGTGTACCGGACCGGCGCGCAGGCGCTGGGCATCACGGCGCTGGTGGGCTTTCTGATCGGCGTGGTGCTGTCCTACCTGTCGGCGCAGCAGCTGCAGATGTTCGGCGCCGACCGCTTCATCGTGCGCCTTCTGGGCGTGTCCATCGTGCGCGAGCTGGGGCCGGTGCTGGCGGCCATTCTGGTGGCCGGCCGGTCGGGGTCTGCGATTACGGCGCAGATCGGCGTCATGCGGGTCACGCAGGAACTGGACGCCATGCTGGTCATGGGCATTTCCCACGGCCAGCGGCTGATCCTGCCGCGCGTGGTGGCGCTGGCGATCACGATGCCGCTGCTGGTGCTGTGGACCAGCGCGATGGCGCTGCTGGGCGGCATGCTGGCGGCGCAGGCGCAACTGGGCGTGTCCGCGCAATGGTTCCTGCAATCGCTGCCGGATGCGATCACACTGACCAATTACTGGATCGGCATGTTGAAGGGCGTGACCTTCGGCATCCTGATTGCGCTGATCGCCTGCCATTTTGGCCTGCGCATTCAGCCCAACACCGAAAGCCTGGGCCGCGGCACCACCACATCCGTGGTCACGTCGATCACGGGCGTGATTTTGCTGGATGCGGTGTATGCGGTCATCTTCAGCTCGGTGGGCATCTGATGAACAACGCCACTCAGAATCGGCTGTTCACCGAAGAGGGCGTGACCGTCGAGCCGGTCATTACGGTGCGCGGCCTGCGCACCGCATTTGGCGACCACGTCGTGCACCAGAACCTGGATCTGACGGTGTTTCCGGGCGAGATCCTGGTGCTGGTCGGCGGTTCGGGCACGGGCAAGACGGTGCTGCTGCGGCAGATCATCGGGTTGGACGTGCCGGCCGCGGGCACCGTGAAGGTGCTGGGACACACGCTGTCGGAACTGACGCCGGGCGAGCGCCGGCGCCTGTCATACCGGTGGGGCATGCTGTTCCAGGCCGGGGCGCTGTTCTCGGCGCTGTCGGTGTTCGACAACGTGGCGCTGCCCCTGCGCGAACTGCGCACGGTGCCGGAAGACCTGGTGCGCGACGTCGTCATGTGCCGGCTGGCCATGGTGGGGTTGTCGTCGCGCGATGCGGACAAGCGGCCCTCGGACCTGTCCGGCGGCATGGTCAAGCGCGTGGCGCTGGCGCGCGCGCTGTCGCTGGACCCGGAATTGCTGTTCCTCGATGAGCCCACGGCTGGACTCGATCCGCTGCGGTCCGACGAGTTCGTGGACCTGGTGCGCAGCCTGCACCGGCAGCTTGGCTTTACCGTCGTCATGGTGACGCACGATCTGGACACGCTGCTGGCGCTGGCCACGCGCGTGGCCGTGCTGGCGGAGAAGCGGGTGATCATTTGCGACACGGTGCCTGAAGTCCTGAAGTTCGATCACCCGTTCATTCATACATTCTTCCTGGGCGAGCGCGGTCTGCGCGCGCTGGGAGACCTGGCACCGAAGGGAATGCACCATGGAAAACCGTAGTCATGCGCTCATGGCCGGTATCTTCACGCTGGTCCTGCTGGCTGCCGCGACGCTGACGGCCATCTGGATCGGCCGCGACCGGACGCAATTGCAGCCATACGAAATCATCTCGGCCACGGCCGTCACGGGCCTGAATCCGCAGTCCGCCGTGCGCTACCAGGGCGTGCCCGTGGGCCGCGTGCAGTCGCTGGCGCTCAATCCCAACAAACCCGGGCAGGTGCGCATCCGCATCGGCGTGGCGCCCAACACGCCGATCACCGAATCGACGTGGGCCGAGCTGGGCGTGCAGGGCGTGACCGGCATGGCCAACGTGGACCTGCGCGACGACGGCTCGTCGCTCAAGCGCCTGACCTCCACCGCCGAGCATCCGGCGGCCATTCCGCTGCGTCCGGGCTTTCTGGACCGCATCGAAAAGCGCGGTGACCAGCTGATCTCCAACGTCGAAGTGGCGACCGAACAATTGAAGCGCGTGCTGAGCGAACAGAACGTGCAGGCGCTCACGGCCAGCCTGCAGAACGCCAACGACATCTCGCTGTCCCTGAAGGAAGCCAGCCGCGACCTCGCGCCCACGCTGGCCAAGCTGGGTCCGCTGATGGATTCGCTGAACAGCACGTCGCGTCAGGCCGACCGCGCCGCGCGCGAGATCGGCGACCTGGCCCAGCAGGCCCGTCAGTCGCTGGCGCGCCTGAATGCGCCCGATGGCCCGCTGGCGGTCGCCACGCGCAGCCTGAACGACATCGCGCTGGCCGCCGCGCGGCTGGACGGCGAGACGCTGCCGGCCTTCACCACCATGGCGAACGACGTCAGCACGGCCGCGCGCGGCGCGGCGATCACCCTGCGCCGTGTGGACAACACGCCGCAATCGTTCCTGTTCGGTCCCCCGCCCATCGCGCCGGGACCCGGCGAACCCGGCTTTGCCGGATTCCGGAGATAGACCTCATGAAGATGCGCAGCGCCATTCTGATCCTGACCCTGGCCCTGGCCGGTTGCGGCATCGGCCGCGTGGACGCGCCGCCCACGCTGTTCGACCTGGGGCTGGACGCCCGGCCCGTGCCCGCCTTGCCTGCACGCGATCCGATCGCGCTGACTTTCCAGTCGGCGCCGGGCCTGACCGACACAGGCATGATCTGGCGCGTGGGCGACAGCGCCGCGCCGCGGTCCTATGCCACGTACCGCTGGGCCGCATCGCCCGCCGACCTGGTCCGGCAGCGCATCACCGATCGCCTGTCGCGTCAGGGGGCCGTGCTGAGCGATCGCGTCACGCTGCAGACGCCGCAACTGCAGGTGTCGCTGGCGCAGTTCGAGCAGGTCTTTTCCGAAGACGGCCAGTCGAGCCAGGGACGCGTCCTGCTGCAGGCGGTGCTGCTGGACGGCCGCCACGTCGTGGACCAGAAGCGCATTCTGGTGGCTGCGCCCGCACCCACGCAGGATGCCGAAGGCGGGGTCGCGGCGCTGCGCCAGGCCACCGACGAGGCCAGCGACCAGCTTGCGCAATGGCTTGCCGCCACCCTGCGGCCGCCCGCCGCCGCCGCGCGCGGAAAGTGAGCGGCGGCTCGCGTCAGCGCGCGCCGGTTGCGGTCATCCGGCATTTCGCCAGACGGGCCGGGCGGTTAACATCGTTTCTTTTTTCCGCACGCTGAGTCCCGCCATGTCCGCACGCACTGAAACCCACGCTTTCGCCGGCCCCGCCGGCCGAATCGATTGCGCCATCGACTGGCCCGCCGACACGCCGCGCGGCTGGGCGCTGGTGCTGCATCCGCACCCGCTGCAGGGCGGCGCGCGCGAGAACAAGGTGGTCACGACCCTGTCGCGCGCCTGCGTGCAGCACGGTCTGGTGGCGGTGCGCCCCAACTTCCGCGGCGTCGGCCAGTCCGAAGGCGCGTTCGACAAATCCGTCGGCGAAACCCAGGACATGTTGGCCGTGGTCGCGCAAATGCGCGAACTGCATCCCGAACTGGCGCAGGCGCCGTGGGTGCTGGCGGGCTTTTCGTTCGGCACCGCGGTTGCCGCGCAGACCTACGCCGCGCTGGCGGAGGCGGGCGAAGCCGTGCTGCCGTCGGCGCTGATGCTGATGGGGCCGGCCGTCAACCGCTTCCAGTCGCACGAAGTGCAAGTGCCTGACGACACGCTGATGGTGCATGGCGAAGAAGACGAAGTGGTGCCGCTGTCCGAAGCCATGGACTGGGCGCGGCCGCGCTCGATTCCGGTGGTGGTGGTGCCGGGCGCTTCGCATTTCTTCCACGGCAAGCTGCTGGTGCTGCGCCAGCTGGTGCAGGCCCGGTTGAAGGTTGCGCTGGACTGAAACCGGCCTCGCGGCAGTCTGCAGGTTGCATCAGGTTGCATGTTTTAGGCGCGTGGGGAACCCCGCGCGGCCAGGATGGGTCTGATCGACTGCCTATAATTGTCAGCCACTTGCCCCGCGCCGGCGGGCGTCATTCCTGGACCCACGTTGCCGATGAAGAAATTGCCTCACTCCGCTCAATCCCCCGTTGTCTTTACCCGCCGCCTCGTTTCAGGCGCGGTGTTGTCAGCGATGCTGGCGGCCTCCATGCCAGCTTGGGCGCAGCAGGCGCCAGCCGCACCCGCTGCCGCGCCGGCCGCAGCGGCTCAGGCTCCGTCGCCCACGGGCGCGGTGCCGGTCGGCGATGTTTCGGCCGTCCCGGCGCCCACCATCGCGGCCAAGGCCTGGATCGTCGTCGATGTGAACAGCGGCCAGACGCTGGCCGCATCCAATCCCGACATGAAGGTCGAGCCGGCCTCGCTCACCAAGATCATGACGGCCTACGTCGTGTTCAACGCGCTGGAAGAAAAGCGCCTGACGCTGGAGCAGACCGTGCCGGTGTCCGAGCACGCCTGGCGCACGGGCGGCTCGCGCATGTTCATCGAGCCGCGCAAGCCGGTCACGGTGGACGAACTGAACCAGGGCATGATCGTGCAATCGGGCAACGACGCCTCGGTGGCGCTGGCTGAAGCCGTGGGCGGCAGCGAGTCCGCCTTTGCCGCGCTGATGAACCAGGAAGCCGATCGCCTGGGCATGAAGAACACGCACTTCATGAACGCCACGGGCCTGCCCGATCCGCAGCACATGACCTCCACGCGCGATCTGGCCACGCTCTCGGCGCACCTGATCACCGATCACCCGGACTTCTTCCACTACTACAAGCAGAAGAGCTACACCTACAACAAGATCACGCAGCCCAACCGCAACCGCCTGCTGTGGGCCGACCCGTCGGTTGACGGCATGAAGACCGGCCACACGGATTCGGCCGGCTACTGCCTGGTGTCGACGGCCGTGCGCGGCGACCGCCGCATCCTGGTGGTTGTGGTGGGCACCGACAGCGAAGCGACGCGCGCCGAAGAAAGCCTGAAGCTCCTGAACTGGAGCTTCCAGAACTTCGACACGGTCAAGCTGTTCGACAAGAGCCAGCCCGGCATCGACGCCCGCGTCTGGGAAGGCACCGCCGAAAACGTCAAGCTCGGTCCGCCCAACCCGGTGTCGATCGCCGTGCCGCGCGGCAAGGCAGGCGAACTCAAGCCGGTCGCGCAGCGCACCGATCCGCTCATCGCGCCGCTGGCCAAGGGTCAGCAGGTCGGCACGCTGCAGTTCACGCTGGACGGCAAGGTGCTGCGCACCGAGCCGCTGGTGGTGCAGGACGCCGTCGAACGCGCCGGCTTCTTTGGCCGCATGGTCGACACCGTCAAGCGCTGGTTCCAGTAAATCGGCGCCCCGCGGCCGCAGCCGCGGGTGTAAGCTAGCAGCGGGCGTTTCGTGCGCGAAACGCCCGTTTTGCATTCTTCGGGGGCGAGCCGCACGGCTCGTCCCTGTTCCATTTCAAATTCAGGAGTGCCTCATGATTCCGGGCGTGCCGGGCGAAAGCCAGGTGTATCTCAACGGTGAATTTCTGCGCGTGGACGAGGCCAAGGTCTCCGTCCTGGACCGCGGCTTCATTTTCGGCGACGGCATCTACGAAGTCGTCCCCGTGTACCAAGGCAATGCGTTTCGCATGGCCGAACACCTCGACCGCCTTGATCGCAGCCTGGCTGCCTTGCGCATCGCGCCGCCGTTCGACCGCAGCGCGTGGATCGACCTGATCCAGCAACTGCTGGACCGCTCCAACCTGGACACCTGCATCGTCTACCTGCAGGTGACGCGCGGCGTCGCCAAGCGCGACCATCCGTTCCCCATGCCGGCCGTCACGCCGACGGTGTTCGGCATGATCGCGGCCTGGTCGCCGCCGCCCGCCGCCCAGCGCGAGCAGGGCCTGTCCGCCATCAGCATTCCCGACGAGCGCTGGCTGCACTGCGAGATCAAGTCCGTGTCCTTGCTGGGCAACGTGCTGGCCAAGCAGCAGGCCGTTGACGCCCATGTCGACGAGGTTCTGCAGTTCCGCGACGGCTATCTGACCGAAGGCGCGTCCACCAACATCTGGGTGGTCTCCGGCGGCAAGCTGCTGGCGCCGCCCAAGAACAACCTGATCCTCGAAGGCATCCGCTACGGCCTGATGGGCGAACTGGCCGCCGAGGCCGGCATCCCGTTCGAGTCGCGCCGCATCTCGCAGGAAGAGGTGGAGCAGGCCGACGAGCTGATGCTGTCGTCCGCCACCAAGGAAGTGCTGGCCATCGTGTCGCTGGACGGCAAGCCCGTGGGTACGGGCAAGCCCGGCCCTGTTTTTGAACAATTGCGTGCGGGTTATGATGCCCGCATCGCCGCGCTGTAGTCCTGGCGCGGGGCGGCCCACTCGCTTTGACCCAGCGGCGGCCGCCCGCCCCGGCGCCCGTCGGCACTTGCCGGCGCGCCGCTTGCCCCCATATAAGAACATTCAGGGGCAACTCTTTTTAGGCACATCATGCACATTCCGCCCGAAGATTCTTTGATCGAATATCCCAGCGACTTTCCCATCAAGGTCATGGGCAAGCAGCATCCCGAGTTTGCGCAGACGCTGACCGAGGTCGTGTTGCAGTTCGATCCCGGGTTCGACGCCGCGACGGTCGAAATGCGCCCCAGCAAGGGCGGCAACTACCTCGGCCTGACCTTCACGGTGCGCGCGACCTCGCGCGAGCAACTGGACGCGCTGTACCGGGCGCTGCATGGCCACCCCATGGTGTCCATCGTCCTGTAAGGCAAGACCGCTGTGATCAAGTGGCTCGCGCGGCCGGCGGACTATCTGCCGGTCTGGCAGGACATGCAGGCGTACACCAGCCAGCGCGACGCCGGCACGCCCGATGAAATCTGGTTGTGCGAACACCTGCCGGTCTACACGCTGGGCCAGGCGGGCCTGCCGGAACACGTGCTCAACCCCGGCAACATTCCCATCGTCCATTGCGATCGCGGCGGCCAAGTGACCTATCACGGCCCCGGCCAGGTCATGGCGTACGCGCTGTTCGACCTGCGCCGCGCCGACATGTACGTGAAGGAATACGTGGCGCTGCTGGAATCCGCCGTCATCGACACGCTTGATCAGTTGGGCGTGGGCGGGGCCTGTCGCAAGCCCGGCGCGCCGGGCGTCTACGTGCCGCATCCCGAAGGCGGCGAGCTGGCCAAGATTGCCGCGCTGGGCATCAAGATCCGCAACGGCCGCGCGTATCACGGCGTGTCGCTGAACGTCGAGATGGATCTGGCGCCGTTCCTGGGCATCAACCCCTGTGGCTACGAAGGCTTGCGCACCGTCGACATGGCGGCCTGTGGCGTGCGCTGCACGCCCACCGAAACGGGCGATGCGCTGGCGCACAATCTTGCGCACGCATGGCATCGCCGAAGGAGCGCGAATTGAAGACCTACACCGCGGCCGACGTCGCCGCCACCACGCCCGAGCAGCTTGCCCGCCTGCGCGAATCCGGACCGCCCGAGGAATACGCCGCGTGGATCCGCGCCGCCGCCGAATTGGGGCTGACCGAGGCGCAGACCATCTACGGACAGATGCTGCTGGATGGCGTGGGCGTCGAGCGCCAGCCCGCCGAGGGACTGGCGTGGTTCAAGCGCGCGGCGCACGCCGATCATCCCATGGCCATCAACATGGTGGGACGCTGCTATGAAAACGGCTGGGGCGTGCCGGCCGACGATACGGTCGCGGCGTACTGGTTCCGCCGGGCCGCCGACACGGGTCTGGATTGGGGCCTGTACAACTACGCCCACCTGCTGCGCACGGGCCGCGGCGGCGTGACGCAGAACCAGGCCGCGGCGTTGGCGATGTACCAGCAGGCCGCGCAGGCCGGCCACGTGAAGTCGATCGGCGTGGTGGGCCGCTACCACGAGGCCGGCGACGTCATCCCGCAAGACCTGGAACGTGCGTTCGATTGCTACCGGCGCTGCGCCGAAGGCGGCGACTTCCGGGGCATGTTCCATCTGGGCCGGATGCTGCTGCTGCAAGGCAAAAAGGAAGACGCCGTGCAGTGGCTGGTGCGCGTGCCCGAAACCGCCACGCCGGCGTTCCTGAAGGAAGCCAACGGCATGCTGGAGGGCTGCGGCTTTCCGGCGCTGTACGAAACCGCGGATTGACGCGGTTCAGGTGCTGAGGCGCGGCTCCAGCACCACGTCCATCATGTCGTGCTGGCCGGCGCCCCGCTCGCCCTCCAGCCGATCCAGCAGCAGCTGACCGGCGCGGCGCCCCAGTTCGGCGGCATCCACGCCCACCGTGGTCAGACCCTGCACCCACTGCACGGCGCTGCCGTCGTCCGAAAATCCCAGCACGGCCAGATCCTGCGGCACGTGCAGGTCGCGGTTGTGCGCTTCCGAGACGGCGGCGGCGGCCAGCAGATCGTTCGTGCAGAACACCGCATCGAAGATCGTATTGGTGGCCAGCAGGCGCAGAAAGGCCATGCGGCCGTCGTTCAGGTGCTGGACCTCGGGATGCACGATGTCGGCGACCAGCTCCAGTCCCAGCGCCGCCGCGCTGCCGATGAAGCCCTCGCGGCGGCCGCGCTCCCAGGGCGTGTCGGCGCTGATGCAGGCGACTCGCGGATGGCGCTTTTCGGCCAGGTGACGGGCCGCCATCCGGCCGGCCTCGGCATTGTCGATGGAGACCGCGCTGTCCATCGTCTGCGGCGACACGCTCCAGGTTTCGACCACCGGGATTTCCAATGCGGCCAGCGCGGCGCGCAGCGCGGCGTCTTCCAGCGGGCCGATGGCCAGGGCCGCCACCGGGCGCAAGGCCTCCAGCAGCGGCAGCGTGGCGGCGGCCTGCCAGGGCGCCGCCGCGAGGTAATAGCCCGCGGGGCCAAGCCGCTCGCTGCACGCCTGCAGGGCGCGGGCGGCGGGGCCGACATCGAGACGGGCGGCAATCAGGGCGATGGGGGCGGGCGAGGTCAGCGAAGGCATGGCAGATGGCGGGAAATACGTCAGGCCAGACGATAACCCACGGCCGCCGGTCGCCGGGGGCGCCGGACCCGGGGGGGCGGACCTCGGGGCGGCGGATCGCGCCGCGAAGGGTAAAATGCCTTTTTTCTCCCAGACCCGGCGCCTTCCCGCGCCGGTCACGAAGGTGTCCCATGTCCACGCTCGCCGAGTCTCCTGTGCCCTCGAACGAATCCGCCGCCGCGCCCGCGGAAGCGGTCTACGATCCGACGCAAAAGCAGAAATCGCAGGCCAAGACGGCGCGCATTCCCATCAAGATCATTCCGGCCGAGCGCCTGAAGAAGCCCGAATGGATCCGCGTGAAGGCCGCCGCGCCCGGTTCGCGCTTCTACGACATCAAGCGCATCCTGCGCGAGCACAACCTGCACACGGTCTGTGAAGAGGCCTCGTGCCCGAACATCGGCGAGTGCTTCGGCAAGGGCACCGCGACCTTCATGATCATGGGCGACAAGTGCACGCGCCGCTGCCCGTTCTGTGACGTGGGCCACGGCCGGCCCGACCCGCTGGACACGAAAGAGCCCGAAAACCTGGCACGCACCATCGCTGCCATGAAGCTGTCGTACGTGGTGATCACCTCGGTCGACCGCGACGACCTGCGCGACGGCGGCGCCGGCCACTTCGTCGACTGCATCACCCATATCCGCGAACTGTCGCCCACCACCCGCATCGAGGTGCTGGTGCCCGACTTCCGCGGCCGCCTGGACCGCGCGCTGACCATCCTGAACGCCGGTCCCCCGGACGTCATGAACCACAACCTGGAAACCGTGCCGCGTCTGTACAAGCAGGCGCGCCCGGGCTCGGACTACCTGCACTCGCTCAAGCTGCTGGCCGAATTCAAGAAGCTGCATCCGGAAGTGCCCACCAAGTCCGGCCTGATGCTGGGCCTGGGCGAGACCGACGAGGAAATCCTGCAGGTGATGCGCGACATGCGCGATCACAACGTCGACATGCTCACGATCGGCCAGTACCTGCAGCCGTCGGAACACCACCTGCCGGTGCTGCGCTATGTGCACCCCGACACGTTTGCGATGTTCGAGCGCGAAGCGTATGCAATGGGCTTCTCGCACGCGGCGGTCGGCGCGATGGTGCGGTCTTCGTACCATGCGGACGAACAGGCGCATGCCGCTGGCGTGAATTGATCGCCTGAGCGGTCAGGGCGCGGCGCGTTGCGTTGCGCCTTGCCCGCTACGCCTGCGAGAAAAAGTCTTCGACGCCGCAGGCAACCAGTTCATCCAGGCTCTGGTCCACATACGTGGTCCAGGCCGCCGGTGTGAAGCCGGCCGCCACCGTCAGCGTCCGCGTGTCCAGCCGTGAATTGCGCGGCCGCGGGGCAGGGGCCGCGTAATCGGCCGACGACACGGCCCCAATCTGCGCCGGTCCGAGTTTCAGACGAATGCCTCGCGCAATGGCGCCTGCCACCAGGTATTGCGCATAGCCGTGCCAACTGGTCGAGCCGGCGGCAGCGACGTGATACAAGCCCGCAGGCAAAGCCTGCTGCCGATGGCGCGCGATGCACAACGTCGTGGTCTGTGCGATCAGCGACGCGGGCGTCGGCGTGCCGTGCTGGTCCGCCACGACATTCAACGATTCACGGGACCGGGCCAGATTCAAGATCGTCCGGAAGAAATTGCGCCCGTGCAGCGAATGGATCCAGCTGCAGCGCAACACCAAAGCCTCGCACCCGCTTGCGGCAATGGCGCGCTCGCCTGCCAGTTTCGTGGCGCCATACACGTTGATGGGGTGGGGCGCGTCGGCTTCGGTATAGGGCCGCGCGAGGGCGCCGTCAAAGACGTAATCGGTGGAGTAATGAACGAGCAGGGCGCCGCTGGCCGCGGCATGCTGCGCCAGCGCCGCGACCGCCAGCGTGTTCACCGCTGCGGCCGCGTCGGGTTCGCGCTCGGCCTGATCGACCGCCGTCCAGGCGGCCGCGTTGACGATGATGTCGGGGCGATGCGCGTCCAGCGTCGCGGCGATGGCCGCGTGGTCACGCAGATCGAGTGCGTCGCGGCCCAGCGCCGTGACATCGCCCACCGCCGGCAGGACTGCCTGCAGCGCACGGCCTACCTGGCCGTCCTTGCCGAGCAACAGGATGTTTGGCATGGGCGCTGGTTCCCGAAGACTTGGGCAGGCTAGCGGCGCGCCTGCGCGCCTGCCCAGAACGTGTCCTGCTGACCCAGTTGCCGGTTGATGTAGCGCGCCAGCACGAACATCAGGTCCGACAGCCGATTCAGATATTGCCGGACCGGGGCGTTGACGCTTTCCACGCCGGCCAGCGCCACCACCGCCCGTTCGGCACGCCGCGCCACCGTGCGCGCCATGTGCGCCACCGCCGCCGGCCGCGAGCCGCCAGGCAGGATGAATTCGCGCAGCGGCGGCAGCGCCGCGTTGTAGTGCGCCAGTCGTGCATCCAGATGGGCAACCTGCGCTTGCGTGACCGCGACATGGCCCGGGATGCAAAGCTCCGCGCCCATGTCGAACAGATCGTGCTGGATGGCGAGCAGGTCGGCGGACACGTCTTCGGGCAGGGTTTCGGTGAGCAGCAGGCCGATGACGCTGTTCAGTTCGTCCACGTCGCCCAGGGCGGCGATGCGGGGGGCGTCCTTGGGGATTCGGGACCCGTCCCCGAGCCCGGTGGTGCCATCGTCGCCGGTGCGGGTGGCAATGACGGATAAGCGGTTGGCCATGGTTTCTTTGATTCGGTGAGAAGAGTTGGAGGCTTGCTTCCGACGGTAAGCGCAGCCCGCGCGCAGGGCCGCCCCGCAATCAGCCGTCAGGATTGTTGCGCCGTGGCAGCGGAACTGTTGCATTCGCGCAGTATCCTAGCACTGTAAAAAGCGGCAGGAGCGCGCTCGGCGCCCGCCCGCTTGGACCGCAGAAGGAGGTTACATATGGGTTTTAACCGCAAGTACGCAACGCCCATGGCCGTTGCCACCGCAATGGCTGTCGTGTCGCTGGCGACGCCGATCGCATTCGCGCAGCAGGCCGACGCCACCGGCGAGGTGCGGCGCGTGGACGCCGCGGCGGGCAAGGTCACGATCAAGCATGATGCCATCAAGGCGCTGGACCTGCCGGCGATGTCGCTGGTCTATCAGGCTGATCCGGCGCTGTTGGCCAACATCAAGGCGGGCGACAAGGTGCGCTTCACCGCCACGCGAAAGGACGGCAAGTATGTCGTGACGGCGATCACCAACTGACGCCTTCCCCATGAAAAACCCCGCCGCAAATGGCTTGCGGCGGGGTTTTTTGCGTCTGCGGCGGGTTGCTTGAACCCGGGGCGTCAGAGCACGTAGCGGGCCAGATCCTGGCTGCTGGCGGCTTCGGCCAATTGCGCGTTGACGTAGGCGGCGTCGATCTTGACGTGCTTGTCCTGGCTGGACGTGGCGTCAAAGGAAAGCTCGTCGAGCAGCTTTTCCATCACCGTGTACAGACGGCGGGCGCCGATGTTCTCGGTGGTTTCGTTGACCTCGAACGCCAGCTCGGCCAGGCGGCGCACGCCTTCGTCGGTGAACTCGAGCGCGACGTCCTCGGTGGCCATCAGCGCCGTGTACTGCTTGGTCAGCGACGCATCCGTGTCGGACAGGATGCGCACGAAGTCCTCGGCGGTGAGGGATTCGAGTTCGACGCGGATCGGGAAGCGGCCCTGCAGCTCGGGGATCAGGTCGGACGGACGCGCCAGGTGGAAGGCGCCCGACGCGATGAACAGGATGTGGTCGGTGCGGACCATGCCGTAACGCGTGTTGACGGTGGTGCCTTCAACGAGCGGCAGCAGGTCGCGCTGCACGCCCTGGCGCGAGACATCGGCGCCGCCGGACTCCTGGCGGGCAGCGATCTTGTCGATTTCGTCCAGGAAGACGATGCCGTTCTGCTCGACGTTGGTGATGGCAACGCTGCGCAGGTCTTCTTCGTTGACGCGCTTGGCGGCTTCTTCGTCGACGACGAGCTTGAAGGCTTCGCGCACCTTCATCTTCTTGGGCTTTTTCTTGTCGCGCGCCATGCCCGCGAACATGCCGCGCAGCTGCTCGGCCATTTCTTCCATGCCGGGGGGCGTCATGACGTCCATTTGCGGCACGGTCTGGGCGACTTCGATCTCGATTTCCAGATCGTCGATCTTGCCTTCGCGAAGGCGCTTGCGGAAGGTCTGGCGAGCACTGTTGTCCTCGCCGCGCTGCGGTTCACCCGAGGCGCCGCGGGGCGGCGGCACCAGGGCGTCCAGGATGCGGTCTTCGGCGGCGTCCTCGGCCTGGGTGCGCACGCGGCGCATTTCCAGTTCGCGGGTCTGCTTGATGGAGTATTCCGTCAGGTCGCGGATGATGGTGTCCACGTCGCGGCCCACGTAGCCGACCTCGGTGAACTTGGTGGCTTCGATCTTGATGAACGGCGCGTTGGCCAGCTTGGCCAGGCGGCGCGCGATCTCGGTCTTGCCGACGCCCGTCGGGCCGATCATCAGGATGTTCTTGGGATGGATTTCGTGGCGCAGGGGCTCGGCGACCTGCTGACGGCGCCAGCGGTTGCGCAGCGCCACCGCGACCGCGCGCTTGGCGCGGTTCTGGCCGACGATGTACTTGTCGAGTTCGGAGACGATCTCTCCGGGCGTCATGTTGGATGCGGACATGAGGGCGAATCCTTGAAGCTAGGGCGGGCTGGGAGGGCGCCGCGGCGCAGGCTGCGCGGCGCGGCAGGCGTCAGTCGCCCAGCGTTTCGATGACGTGATTCTGGTTGGTGTAGATGCACAGGTCGCCGGCGATCTCGAGCGATTGCTTGATGATCGTCTCGGGCGGCAGGTCGGTGTTGCGCAGCAGCGCCAGCGCGGCCGACTGGGCATAAGCGCCGCCGGAGCCGATGGCGGCCAGGCCGTGCTCGGGCTCCAGGACGTCGCCGTTGCCGGTGAGCACCAGCGTGTGCTCGGCGTCGGCCACGATCAGCATGGCTTCCAGACGGCGCAGGACGCGGTCGGTGCGCCAGTCGCGGGTCAGTTCGACCGCGGCGCGCATCAGGTTGCCCTGGTGTTTTTCGAGCTTGGCTTCGAAGCGCTCCTGCAGCGTGAACGCATCGGCGGTGGCGCCGGCAAAGCCAGCGAGAATCTTGTCGTGGTACAGGCGGCGAATCTTGCGGGCAGTGCCCTTGATGACGATGTTGCCCAGGGTGACCTGGCCATCGCCGCCCAGCGCGACGCGGTTGCCGCGGCGCACACACACGATGGTGGTGGCGTGAAATTGTTCCATGCGTTCCTTCCGTTGAAAGTTTTAGCTGGGGGCGTTCGCGGGGATATCAAGGTCTGGGGAACGGTGTCTGACACCTGTGACTTTACCGGCGCCCGGCGATAAAAAAGGCCATGCGGTAAACCGGCATGGCCTTTCAGGGACGGAGCGGATGCGGATAGATCAGTCGCCGTACAGCTTTTGACGCATTTCGCGGCGTTCCTGCGCTTCGAGCGACAGGGTGGCCGTGGGGCGGGCGAGCAGACGGGGGATGCCGATGGGCTCGCCCGTTTCTTCACACCAGCCGTATTCGCCGCTGTCGATGCGGGCGATGGACTGCTGCACCTTCTTGAGCAGCTTGCGCTCGCGGTCGCGGGTGCGCAGTTCCAGGGCGTGCTCTTCCTCGATGGTGGCGCGGTCGGCGGGATCCGGCACGAATTGCGTTTCACGCAGGTGCTCGGTGGTCTCGCCGGCGTTGGCCAGAATGTCTTGCTCGAGTTGTTTGAGCCGTTCCTTGAAGAACGCCAGTTGGCGGTCGTTCATGTAGTCCGACTCGGGCATGGCCAGCAATTCCTTCTCGCTGGGCAGATCAATCGCCGTATCGCTCGTCGACTTACTTGATTTTTTGGTTGCTGCCTTGGTAGCCATGTAAACACTCCACTATGAATCGATCCTGGCGCGGGCGTCCGTCCCGGTCCGTGTTATTTGTTGCCTACGCTATTCGTACCTCACAGTACTGCCTTCGTCGCATCGCGTCACGCAGGAATGGGGATTACCCCGCCAGGCACTGCTCCAAGCCCCGGGTAAAAATCTCCTGGGGCAGCTTGCGTCCGATGAACACCATCTTGGTGGACGGTTTTTCGGCCGCGGTCCACGGCTTGCCGGGTTCGGCGCCCATCATCATGTGCACACCCTGGAACAACATGCGGCGGTTGATGCCCTTCATGTACAGGATGCCCTTGTAGCGCATCAGGTCGGGGCCATAGACCTGCACGACGCCGCCCAGAAATTCCTCAAGGCGCGCGGGATCGAACGGCTTGTTGGAACGGAACACGAACGCGCCGATTTCGTCGTCGTGCTTGGGGTGGTGGTGATGGGCATGATTGCAGTGCGCGCCGCAGTCGCCGTCGTGGTCATGATCGTGATCGTGGTCATGGCCATGGCCGTGATCATGGTCGTGATCGTGCCCGTGGGCGTGGTTGTGCGCGGCGTCCGGATGCTCATCGGCCAGGAACTCCGGGTCGATGTCCAGAATGGAATTCAGGTTGAAGCCGCTGATGTCGATGATGGACTTGAGGTCGACGTCGCCGAAGTTGACGGCGGTGATCGGCGCGCGCGGGTTCATGTGAACCAGGCGGTGGCGCAGCGCTTCGTAGTCGACTTCGTTGACCAGGTCTTTCTTCGAGATCAGGATGCGGTCGGCGAAACCGACCTGCTTTTGGGCTTCGGGTTGTTCGTCGAGCGTGGACATGCCGTGCTTGGCATCGACCACGGTGACCACCGCATCCAGGCGGTAGTACTCGGCGATGTCGTCATCCATGAAGAACGTCTGGCACACGGGGCCGGGGTTGGCCATGCCGGTGGTTTCGAGGATGACGCGTTCAAACGTCAGTTCGCCAGCTTCGCGCTTGGCGCGCAGCTCGGACAGCGTGCGCATCAGGTCGCCGCGCACCGTGCAGCAGACGCAACCGTTGGACAGCTCGATGATTTCTTCGTCGCTGTCCTGCACGAGCAGGTCGTTGTCGATGCTTTCGGGTCCGAACTCGTTTTCGATGACGGCGACGCGGCGGCCATGGAATTCGGTCAGGATGCGTTTGAGCAGGGTGGTCTTGCCCGCACCGAGGAAGCCGGTGAGGATGGTGACGGGAACCATTTTGTCCAAACTGCGCGGGGTGTTCATGGCGAAGCTGCTAGCGTGATGTCAGGGCGTGAAACACAGCGCCTGACGGGGTTTTCAGTCCCTGCCGATTGATGTCTGCCACAGGCTGCGATAGCCACCGATAGCGGCCGGACGCAGGATTACAGCACAGTCGGGGGCAGGGGGCAAACCCCGGGCCAACCCGGGGGGCCATGGCCGCCAGATGGCAGCCGAACGCCGTCAAGTATCGGGCGATAACTCTATTTTGGGGCGGTTTGCCCGATTTCAAGGGAGAGCCGGCGGCGGGGAGTCGGCGGGCCTGGAACGGCTCGGCCGGACGGGCGCATCGAAAGGATGAAACGCCCAGGGGGATATCCCCCAATCAGTGGTGATGGTGGTGGTGACCCGCGTCGGCCGGCTGCGTCTTCTGGCACTGCGGGCACAGCGCGCGGATCTCGGTTTCGTGGGTGGCCAGCGCATAGCCCGTCTGGGCAACGCGTTCGGCCAGCTGGCGGCTCATGGCCGGGTCGGAGACTTCTGCGACCGCGCCGCAACCGGTACAGACGACGAGCAGGTCGTGCGGCGCGCCGCCGGCGTCGTGGCAGGCGCTCCAGGCGTTGACGGCGTCCAGGCGGTGAATCAGGCCTTCGTCCATCAGGAAGTCCAGGGCGCGGTACACCGTGGGGGGCGCGGCGCCCGGATGGACGGCGCGCATGGCGTCCAGCAGCTCGTAGGCCTTCAGGCTGCGGCCATGGCGCAGCAGCAGTTCGAGGACCTTGCGGCGGATGGGGGTAAGACGGCGTCCACGCTGCGCGCACAGCGTTTCGGCGACGCTGAGCTGAGCGCCAACGCTGTCGTTGCGGGGTGGACGGGACGGAGCGGACATGGCGGGCTTTATCTGAATGGGGAGCGCGCGCGACGCGCGCGCGAGATGCCTGGAAGGTAGCAGAAAACCCCCGCGTGCGGGAACCGGCCCTGACGTCGTCATGGTTTAGTTATGATATAACATAATAAAAAGCCTTCGCCGATTTCCGTTGTTGCCTGCCATGTCTCATTTTTCGCTCCTGCCCCCGCGGCCCGGCGCCGCGCCCGGCCGGGGCGCGCCGTCCCGCTCCGCGTTTCTCGTTTCCGCCTGGCGCCGCATGGCGTATGCGCTGGGTGCCGCCGCCGTTCTGTGGGCGTTGACCGGCTGGGCGCTGGACTGGTGGCCGCGATGAACGCGGCGCCCGTCACGGTCGAACTGGCCGACGCGTCGTTCGGCTGGCATGGACGGCCGGCGTTGCGCGCGGTCTCGGGCAGCTTCGCGCCCGGCGGCATGACGGCCGTGGTCGGACCCAACGGCGCGGGCAAGTCGACGCTCATCAAGGGCATCATGGGCGTGCTGCGTCCGATGACGGGCAGCGTGCGCATCCAGGGCGCGGGACGTTCGGCGCTGGCGTGGCTGCCTCAGGCGGCGGAACTGGACCGGTCGTTTCCCACGACGGTGCTGGATCTGGCGGCCATGGGGGCGTGGCGAAGGGTCGGCGCATGGCGCGCGTTCGGCAACGACGAGCTGGACCGCTGCATGCACGCCTTGGAAACCGTGGGCCTGGCCGATGCCGCCGGCCGCGGCGTGGATACGCTGTCGGGCGGGCAGATGCAGCGCGCCCTGTTTGCGCGGATGCTGGTGCAGGACGCGCCGGTGCTGCTGCTGGACGAGCCCTTCGCGGCGGTGGACAGCCACACCGCCGACGAACTGATGGCGCTGCTGTGCGGCCTGCATGGACAGGGCCGCACGGTGATCGCGGTGCTGCACGACCTGGATCTGGTGCGTGATCATTTTCCGGAAAGCCTGCTGTTGTCCGGCTCGGTGGTGGCCTGGGGCGACACCGCGGCAACGTTGAGCGAGGCGCATCTGAAGGCGGCGCGCCAGCGCCACGCGGGAGTCTGGGCATGACGCTCGTGGACTGGGTGGTGTCGCCGTTCCTGGACTACGGCTTCATGCGGCGCGCATTGGCTGGGGCCTGCGCGCTGTCGCTGGGCGCGGCGCCCTTGGGTGTCTTTCTGGTGCTGCGGCGCATGAGCCTGATGGGCGACGCGATGTCGCACGCCATCCTGCCGGGCGTGGCTGTCGGCTTTCTGATGGCCGGTCTGTCGCTGGGCGCGATGATGCTGGGCGGCATCGCCACCGGCCTGGCCGTGGCATTGCTGGCCGGGCTGGTGGCGCGGCTGACGCCGCTGCGCGAGGACGCGAGCTTTGCGGCCTTTTACCTAATATCGCTGGGGCTGGGCGTGCTGCTGGTGTCGCTGCGCGGTTCCAACATGGATCTGCTGCATGTGCTGTTCGGCACGGTGCTGGGCCTGGACGACGCCGCCTTGCTGCTGGTGACCGCCACGGCCAGCGTGACCTTGCTGGTGCTGGCGGCCATCTACCGGCTGCTGGTCGCCGAATGCCTGGATCCGGGATTTCTGCGCGCCAGCGGCGGGATGGGCGGCGTCGTGCACATGGGCTTTCTGGTGCTGGTCGTGGTGAATCTGGTGGCGGGCTTTCAGGTGCTGGGCACGCTGATGGTGGTGGGCATCATGATGCTGCCGGCCGCCGCGGCGCGGTTCTGGGTGCGCAGCGCGGCCCGTCAGATTCCGCTGTCGGCGGCGATCGGCGTGGCGTCTTCGGTGGCCGGACTGCTGGTCTCCTATCACTTCGACGTGCCGGCCTCGCCCGCGATCATCCTGGCGGCCGGCGCCTGCTATCTGTTTTCCATCGTGGGCGGCCCGCAAGGCGGGCTGCTGCGGGCAACGCGCCGCGTGCGCCCTGCCTGAGACTTCATAAGGAGATTGACCATGCGTTCGATTCTGCCGGCGCGCCGCCGCGCACTGCTGGCCATGGCAGGCGTCTGCCTGTCGGCCGTCCTGGGGACCGCGCAGGCGGCCGAGCCGCTCAAGGTCGTGGCCAGCTTTTCCATCCTGGGCGATATCGTGCGGGAAGTGGGCGGCGCCGACATCAGCCTGACGACGCTGGTCGGGCCTGACGGCGACGCGCACGGCTACGAACCCACGCCCAGCGACGCGAAGAAGCTGGCCGACGCGCGCGTGCTGGTGGTGAATGGGCTGGACTTCGAGACCTGGCTGCCCAAGCTGACGAAGGCGTCCGGGTTCGCGGGACAGACGGTGACGGCGTCCAAAGGCGTGACGCCGCGCAAGTTCGCGGGACATGGCGATGGGCATGACCACGATCACAAGGACGACCACAAAGACGATCACAAGCACGGGCACGATGATCATGACCACGACCACGACCACGACCACGACCACGACCACGACCACGACCACGACCACGACCATGACCACAAGCCCGGTCATCACCATCACCATGGCGACGCCGATCCGCATGCCTGGCAGAGCCTGGCGAATGGCGTGATCTACGCGCGCAACGTGGCCGAAGGCCTGGCCGCCGCGGATCCCGCCCATGCGCAGGCCTACCGCCAGCGCGCCGATGCGTACATCGCCAAGCTGCAGACGCTGGACGCCAGCCTGCGCAAGACCTTTGCCGCCATCGGCGCGGACCGCCGCAAGGTCGTCACCTCGCACGATGCGTTCGGCTATTTCGGCGACGCCTATGGCGTGACGTTCATCCCCGCGATGGGCGTGTCGACGGACGCCGAACCGTCCGCGCGCGAGGTGGCGGCGATCATCGAACAGGTGCGGCGAGACAAGGTGCCCGCGGTGTTCGTCGAGAACATCAGCAGTCCGAAACTGGTCCAGCAGATCGCGCGCGAGACCGGCGCAAAGGTGGGTGGTACGCTCTACTCCGATGCCCTGTCCAAGCCTGGACAGCCGGGCGCCACCTACCTGGAAATGTTTGAATGGAACGCACGCCAGCTTGCCGCGGCCTTGCAACCCTGAGCGCCGTGGCGGCGCTGCTGGCGGCGGGCGCCGCCAGCGCGCACCCGCATATGTGGATCGATGCGCGCGCGCAGATCGACGTCGATGCCGCGCAGCGCATCACCGCCGTGCGGCAGGTGTGGCGGTTCGACGAGATGTTCGGCGCGTACGCGACGCAGGGACTGAAAAAGGGCAAGGACGGGTCGCTGCCCGCCGACACGCTCAAAGGCATGGCGCAGGATTGGATGAAGGCGCTCGGCGAGCCGATCTCGCATTACTTCACGCGGGTCACGGTGGACGGCAAGAGCGCGGCGTTCGCCGCGCCGCGCGATGCCCGCGTCGACTGGAATCCCAAGACCACGCGGCTGACGCTGTCCTTCACGCTGCCGCTGGCCGAGCCCGTCGCGCCGGGTGCCGGCGGCGCGCAAGTGGATATCTACGACCCCACCTATTTCGTGGCCTACGCATTTGAAGAGCAGGGCGCGGTGTCGCTCGGCGGCCCGCAAGGCGCGGCCTGCAAGGCCGACTACCGCAAGCCCAAGGAACTGGATTGGAAAACCATGCAGGAACTGGCCGCGATCCCGGCCGACCCGGACGCCTTGCCGGACGAGCTGTTCGCCATCACCAAGGGGCTCACGCACCGCATCGAGGTGCGATGCCCGTAGGCCGGTGGGCGCGCGTGCTGGCCGTCGTTCTATTGATGATCGGCGGGCTGTCGGTGGCGGCCGCGCAAGGCGCGCATCCCTTTGGCGTGCCGGAAAGCGGGAGCGGCCTTGCCGGGCCCGGTTGGCTGTCCAGCTTTTTTGGCAGCGTATCCGTCTGGCAATCGCACTTCTACCGGCAGCTGACGGGCGCGGTGCGTGCCTGGCAAGCGGACGGCGGCGCGGCGTGGGCCCTGATCGGCCTGTCGTTTGCCTACGGCGTCTTTCATGCGCTGGGGCCGGGCCACGGCAAAGCGGTGATCTCGTCGTACGTGCTGGCCAACCGGCAGACCGCGCGCAATGGCGCGCTGCTGGCATTGGCGTCTTCGCTGATCCAGGCGCTGGTGGCGATCGTGATGGTGGCGGTGCTGGCACTGGTGTTCAACGCGACGGCGGCCACGATGAACGAGGCCACGCGCTGGCTGGAGCTGGCGTCGTATGCGCTGGTGACGCTGCTGGGCGTGTGGCTGGTGTGGATCAAGGCAGTAAGGCCGCTAGTGCGGCGGGCTGGTACGCGCGGGCATGTGCAACAGCATGGGCATGACGATGGCAACGCGCATGCGGCGGACCACGCGCACGTGCGTGCGCACGCGCATCATCATGAGCACAAGCACGATCACAACCATCATCACCACCACGGCCATGATCATGACCACAGCCACGACTGCGGTTGCGGACACGCGCACGTGCCCGCGCCGGAACAGGTTGCCGGTCCGCTGAACTGGCGCCGCGCGTGGTCAGCCATTTTTGCCGTGGGCCTGCGGCCCTGCAGCGGGGCGTTGATCGTGCTGGTGTTCGCGCTGTCGCAGAATTTCTTTCTGGCCGGCGTGGCGTCGGCGCTGGCGATGGGGCTGGGCACGGGTCTGACCGTGGCGGCATTGGCTTGCCTGGCTGTTGCGGCCGGGAGCGCCGCGACGCGCCTGGGCAGCCGCCTGTCTGGCGCGGGCGTGGCGTGGCTGCGTTACGCCATCGAGGCGCTGGCAGCGATCGCGGTGCTGTTGCTGGGGGTGATGCTGCTGGGCGGGATGGTGGCGGCAGGCGGCTAACGCGATCTGCGAACTGGCGCTGCCGCCATTCAGCGGCAAGGCCGCGCCGCCAGATAGGCGCAGGCAAAAAGGCTCAGACAGATTGGCTCAGGACTTGCGCCCGGCGCGCGGATGCGCCTGATCGTAGGCCTTGGCCAGATGCTGGAAATCCAGGCGCGTGTAGATCTGCGTGGTCGAGATGTTGGCGTGGCCAAGCATCTCCTGCACGGCGCGCAGGTCTTGCGCGGATTGCAGGACGTGGCTCGCGAAACTGTGGCGCAAGACGTGGGGATGCACATGCGTGGGCACGCCCGCCGTCTGCGCGATGCGCGCAAGCTGCAACTGCACCACGCGCGGCGAAATGCGGCGTCCGCGCGCGCCCAGGAAAAGCGCGGCCGCGTCTTCGGGCGGCGGCGCGGGCAGCGCGAGTTGCGGACGCACCTCGATCCACTTGCGCAGCGCGGCCAGGGCCTGCTGACCGACCGGCACCGAGCGGCGTTTACCGCCCTTGCCCAGCACCACGACCTCGGCGTCATCCAGGTTCAGCCAGCCGCGCGATTCGTAATCGGCGGCGCGCTCGTAGCGCAGGTCCAGTCCGACCAGTTCCGACAGCCGCAGTCCGCTGGAATACAGCAGTTCGAACATGGCCTGGTCGCGCAGCGCGGCCGGTTCAGTGGCGACCTGTGCGGGGGCGTTATCCAGGAGGGCCTGCGTCTGCTCGACCGACAAGGCCTTGGGCAGGCCGCGCGGCGCCTTGGGGGCGCGCACGCCCGCGACGGGATTGCCGGCCAGTTCAGCGGACGGCGCCCACCATTGATAGAAGCCGCGCCACGCCGCCAGCGTGCGCGCCAGGCTGCGCGGACCGCGGCCCTGCGCATGCAGGCGCGCCACGAATTGGCGGATGTGGCCGTTGGCGAGCTTATCGAGCGGCAGGCCGGCCTTGTCGGCCAGTTCGCGCAAAAATTGCAGTTCGCGCCGGTAGCCGTCCAGCGTATGGGGCGAGTACCGGCGGTTGGTTTCCAGATGGCGCAGCCAGGCGCGCATGGGATCCGGCAGGGGGGCGGGGGGCGGATTGGCGTCTTGCTCGGCGTTGCGCATCGCGTTGTCCTTGTCCGCCCCGGCAGGCTTACGCCTTGGGCGAGGCCGGATTGAGCCGGTGCAGGGCCGCCGACGCAAGCTGGCCGACGGATTCCAGGAACGTCGTGCCCATTTCGGGCGTGAAACGCTCCGGGTCGTCGGAACCCAGCACCAGCAGGCCCACGGCGGCGCCGTCGGCTTCCAGGCGCAGCGGCACCAGCGCCAGCGACTTGGGCTTGGCGTCCAGCCAGTTCACCGCTTCGAAGGCGGTGTCGGCGCCGACATAAGGCGTCTTCAGGCTGTCGGTGAAGGTGCGCACGTCGTCCGACACGGGCTCGCCGTAGCCGTGGTCGGGCAATTCAGACAGGTTCCAGAGCCGCAGCGCCACGTGGTTCAGTTCAAACTGTTCGGCCAGGCCCAGCGCGATTTCGCCGGGCACCAGTTGCGGATCGCATTCGGACAAGAGGCGGCAGCACCACTTGGCCACGTGCGAACCGATGGTCTCGTTGGCGGTGGCGTTGCGCACCAGTTCGTTCAGGCGCCATTCGAGTTCGCGGGTGCGCTCGCGCAGCGTGAGGATCTGGCGTTCGCCCAGCGAAATGGCACGCGAACCGTGCGGATGCGGGATCTGCAGGGTGGAGAAAACTTCGGCGTGTTCGTCGAAGAAGCCGGGGTTCTCTTGCAGGAAGGCTGCGATGTCCTGGGCGGTGAAAGCGGTATCGGTCATAGAGTTATCGGTTCAGCGCCATGGAGAAGACGAGCTTGTCGATGTCGACCTGGCCCGTGAAGACGGATTCGGCCGGGCCGGTCATGCGGAGTTGTTCGCCGTTCCAGGCGACGGTCAGCACGCCGCCGAGCGCTTGCACGCGCACGGGCGAATCGAGCAGGCCGCGGCGAATGCCGGCCGCGACCGCGGCGCAGGCGCCCGTGCCGCAGGCCAGCGTTTCGCCGACACCGCGCTCGAAGACGCGCAGGCGGATGTTGTTGCGGTCTACGACCTGCATGAAGCCGGCGTTGACGCGGCGCGCAAAGCGCGGATGGGTTTCGATCAGCGGGCCCAGCACGGCGACGGGCGCGGTGTCGACGTTGTCGACGACCTGCACGGCGTGCGGATTGCTGATCGCGACAGCCGACAGGGTGACCGTGCGGGGCAGCCCGGCCGGGGCGTCGAGGTCCAGTTCCCAGAGAGTGTCCTGGCCCTGCGTGACGGCAGGCAGGCCGGCGGTGTCGAAGGGCAGCGCGGCCGGGTCGAAGCGGGTGCTGCCCATTTCCACGGTGACCTGCTCGTCGTCGCCTTCGTCCAGAACCAGGATGCCCGTGGCGATTTCGGCGCGCAGCGGATTGCGATCGGACAGGCCTTGCTCGTGCACGAAGCGCACGAAGCAACGGGCGCCGTTGCCGCAGTGTTCGACCTCGGAGCCGTCGGAATTGAAGATGCGATAGCGGAAGTCGGCGTCCGGCCGGGTGGCGGGTTCGACCAGCAGGATCTGGTCGGCGCCGATGCCGAAGTGGCGGTCGCCGAGGGCGCGTGCGCGCTCGGGCGTCATCTCGATGGTCTGACGGACGCCGTCGAGCACAACGAAATCGTTGCCCGCGCCGTGCATTTTGGTGAAGTTCCAGTTCATCTGCGGATTATCCCCCATTCTCGCGGTGCGGCGGGTGCGCGCGGCGGTTCAGTACAGCTTGGCTTCGCCTTCGGGCCGCGTCTTGAAGCGGCGGTGGACCCAGTAATACTGGCTGGGGCAGCGGCGCACCCAGGATTCGAGTTCGCGGTTCAGGCGGGCGGTGGCCGCTTCCAGCGTGTCGTCGCCCGGAAAGTTCTCGAGCGGCGGCAGCACGTCGACGTGGTATTTGCCGGTATCGGGATTCCAGAATCCCACGATCGGCAGCACGGCGGCGTTCCATTTCTGGGCCAGTTGGGCCGTGGCGACCAGCGTGGCGGCCGGCACGCCGAAGAACGGCACGAAGACCGAGCCCTGGCGGCCGAAATCCATGTCGGGCAGGTAGTAGACGGGGCGCGGGGCGCGCAGGTGCCGGATCAGGTCGCGCACGCCGTCCTTGCGGCTGACCAGGAACACTTCGTTGAAGCGCGCGCGCCCGGCGGCCACGACGGCGTCGATGTGCGGGTCGCTTTGCGGCGTGTACATGGTGGCCGCGCTGGGCACTTCCATGGTGAGGCGGGTGGCGGCGGCGTCCAGCGCGATGAAGTGCGGCGCAAGCAGGATGACCGGGCGGCCCTCGGCCGTCAGCGCGTTGATGCGGTCGGCACCGGTTAGCGTGACCATCTCCTTGATGGCCTCGGGCGTGCCGTACCAGAGCACGCCGCGGTCGACGATGGACTGCGCCAGCGCGCGGAAGTGGTCGGCCACCCATTGTTCGCGCACGGCTTCGGGCTGGTCGGGAAAGCTCAGTTCCAGGTTGCGGCGCACGATGTGCGCGCGCGACCTGGCAAGCCGCGGGGCCAGCCAGCCCAGGACGGCGCCGATGCGCAGCCGCGTCGACGGCTTGATGCGGCCGAACCATTTCAGCAGGGAAACCAGCGTGCGCGTTTTTCTATCGATCATGGATGTGGAAAGAGACCGGGCGGCGGGAGCGGCATGGGGTTCAGGCGGATCAAGCGGCCGGCGGCGCCGGTTCGGCGCCGGGCGCCGGGGTGGCGCCGCGCGGGGTCTTGTAGCGGTTGTAGCTCCAGAGATACTGGTCGGGGCAGCGGCGGATCAGCGTTTCCATCGCGGCGTTGATGAGGGCGGCCTGCGCCTCGGGCTCGGCGGGCAGCGGTTCGGGCACGCGCACGTAGTGGATGCGCCAGCCGCGGCCCTTGGGCAGGCGTTCGCCTGCCGTGAGGATGATGGGGACGTTGGTCTGCGACGCAAGCTTGCCGGGCAGCGTCATGGTGTAGGCCAGGCGTCCGAAGAACGGCACCCATACGCCGTCGCCCACGCTGGGCGCCTGGTCGGGCAGCATGCCGACGGATTCGCCGCGGCGCAGCGCCCGCACGAATTCCCGCACGCCCTGCATGTTGGCGGGCACTGCGTTGACGGCCGAGCTGTTGCGCGCCGTTTCCAAGAGGGGCGCCAGCGCTTCCTTGCGTGGGGGGCGGAACATCACCGTCATGGGCATCTGGCGGGCCAGATAGCGGGCGGTGATCTCGAAGCAGCCCAGATGCGGCGTCAGAAACAGGATGCCGCGGTTTTCGGCGCGGGCGGCGGCGACCACGTCGTCATCGTCGGAGACCACCTGGGCCAGGCTTTCCTGGTTGCGGAACCAGACCCGGGGATTCTCGAGGATCATGGCGCCGGCTTCGGCCGCCGCGCGCCGCGCGAACGCCGCGCCGGGGTAGCCGGCCTGCGCCGCATTGGCCTGCAGGCGCCGCCGGTACTTGCCCGGCAAGGCGTAGATGGCGCGTCCCGCGAACCGTCCGATCGCATGCGCGACGGGAAGCGGCAGGGCGGCAAAAAGTCGGAACAGGGGCAGCAACATGCTTCAAAAGGTTGAAATCAGGCAGGGTAATACCGCTGGTCGAGGCATATGGATACACCCCGACCGCAAGCATAAGAACGGCATTTTCGCTTAAAATGCGCCCAGTCGCCGAGTTAACCGACAACTTGCGGGGCGACGGCAAGGGTACTGCGCTTCGCGCGGCCCGCGCCAAATCCGCTAAAGCGTCGCGCCCAGTTGGCATTGCAGTGCAGACCGGGGTGCAACGCGCCTCGAGAACCTATGCGCCGGCAAGACCGGACACTAAGGACGCATCTGTGGCCAATAACGATTTTCTCTTTACTTCCGAATCCGTCTCCGAAGGGCACCCCGACAAGGTTGCCGACCAGATCTCCGATTCGATCCTCGACGCCATCTTCACGCAAGATCCGAACGCGCGTGTCGCAGCCGAAACGCTGTGCAACACCGGCCTGGTCGTGCTGGCTGGCGAAATCACCACCACCGCCAACGTCGACTACATCCAGGTCGCGCGTGACACGATCCGCCGTATCGGCTACGACAACACCGAATACGGCATCGACTACAAGGGTTGCGCGGTGCTCGTCGCCTACGACAAGCAGTCGCCCGACATCGCGCAGGGCGTTGACCGCAGCTCGGAAGACTACCTGAACCAGGGCGCCGGCGACCAAGGCCTGATGTTCGGCTACGCCTGCGACGAAACGCCCGACCTGATGCCCGCCCCGATCTGGTATGCGCACCGCCTGGTGCAGCGCCAGAGCGAACTGCGCAAGGACGGCCGCCTGGGCTGGCTGCGCCCGGACGCCAAGTCGCAGGTCACGTTCCGCTACGTCGATGGCCGTCCCGCCGAAGTCGACACGGTGGTGCTGTCGACCCAGCACGCGCCGGAAGTCTCGCAAGAGACCATCCGCGAAGCGGTCATCGAAGACATCATCAAGCCCAGCTTCCCCGAAGGCCTGATCACGCCCAAGACCAAGTTCCTGGTCAACCCGACCGGCCGCTTCGTCATCGGCGGCCCGCAAGGCGATTGCGGCCTGACCGGCCGCAAGATCATCGTCGACACCTACGGCGGCGCTTGCCCGCACGGCGGCGGCGCGTTCTCGGGCAAGGATCCGTCCAAGGTCGACCGTTCGGCCGCCTACGCCGCCCGCTACGTGGCCAAGAACATCGTGGCCGCCGGGCTGGCGCGTCAGTGCCAGGTGCAGGTCAGCTACGCCATCGGCGTGGCCGAGCCCATCAACATCACCGTCTACACGGAAGGCACGGGCGTCATCCCCGACGACCAGATCGCCAAGCTGGTGCGCGAGCACTTCGACCTGCGTCCGAAGGGCATCGTGAACATGCTGGACCTGCTGCGCCCGATCTACACCAAGACCGCTGCCTACGGCCACTTCGGCCGTTCCGAGCCGGAATTCTCGTGGGAAGCCACGGACAAGGTTCAGGAACTGAAGAAGTCCGTCTGACGCGATCCGCCACGCGGTTCATGAAAAGCGCCCATTGGGCGCTTTTCTTTTTGGCGGGTCCGATCGCGGCAGGCGCGGTGTCAAAGCCCCCAGGCCGACAGATCCGGATGCAGCGGCGATGGAGACAGCACGGTTTCCAGCGCCGCCGCGCAATCCAGCAGCGCGGCGTCGCCGCCCGCGGGCGCCAGCAGCTGCACGGCGCAGGGCATGCCGTCCGCGTCCAGGCCCGCCGGCAGCGTGATCGCCGCCGCGCCCAGGAAGTTGGCCGGGCGCAGCAGCTTGCCCAGTCCGGCGTGGCGCGTGTCCTGCGAATCCAGCGCCTGTGCGGCCTGATCGATGGCGGGCATGAGCAGGGCATCCACGCCCTGCATGGCATTTTCGAAAGCCGCCATGTCGGCCTGGCGGCGCAGCAGCGCGGCCTCGTAGCTGGCCTGCGTGATCCGGCCGCCCGCGGCGATGCGCGCGCGCACGACATCCCACAAGGGCTGCGCGGGGTCTTCGGCCAGCGCGCCGAAGTAGCGGAAGGCTTCAAACGCCAGCACCAGCGAGTTGTCATCCGCCATGCGGGCAAACGACAGCGAGGCGGGCGGATGCCAGGCGGTGGGCGTGTAGCCGGCCGCTGCCAGGCGCCCCTGCGCCGCGTGCCAGGTTTGAAGCGCCTCGTCCGTCAGCGGGGCCGGCCAGGCTTGCGGCGCCAGCACGGCGACGGCGCCAGGCGCGCGCTCGGTGGCGTGACGCAGGCCGATGTAGCGGGCGGCCGGCAGCGTCAGCGTGGCGGCGTCGTCGACGTCCGGGGCGGCCAGCAGTTGCGTCAAGAGGCGCGCGTCGCCGACGCTGCGCGCGATCGGGCCCAGCACGTCCAGCGTGTCGGACAGCGGCAGGCAGCCGGCACGGCTGATGAGGCCCGACGACGGCTTGAAGCCGACTACGCCGTTCAACGCCGCCGGCGCCCGCACCGAGCCGCCGGTATCGCCGCCCAGCGCCAGCGGCGTCAGACCCGCCGCGACCGCGACGCCCGCGCCGCTGGACGAGCCGCCCGGCGCGCGGTGGACCTTGGCGTCCCACGGATTGCGGGCGGTGCCCTGCGTGGGATTCTGTCCCGACAGGCCGAACGCGAATTCCGTCATGCGCGTCTTGCCCAGGATCACCATGCCTTGCGCCGCCAGCGCGCGCGCGGCGGTGGCGGTTTCCGTGCTGACAACGCCGGCGCGCGCCTGCGAGCCGCCGCTGCACGGCGTGCCTTCCCATTGCACGCTGTCCTTCACCGCGACCGGCACGCCATGCAGCGGGCCCAGATTGATGCCGGCTTCCAGCAGCCGGTCCGCCGCCTCGGCCTGCGCCAGCGCGCGCTCGGCCGTGATCACGCTATACGCGGCGAGCGCCGCGCCGCGCTCGATGCGGTCGAGGAAATGCAGGGTGAGGTCGCGCGAACGGAGCTTGCGCTCGCGAATGGCGCGGGCAAGCTGGCGGGCGTCCTGGAAATGCAGGGCTGTATCTTGGGCGGGCATGAGTCTCGTCGAAATGGAAAAAGCCTTCCGGTCCGCGGCGGGACCGGAAAGCGACCTGATCGGAAGGGCTGTGCGGAGGGTGACCTACTTCAGGACCTGGCCTTTGGTTTCGGGCATGCGGATGAAGGTGATCAGCGTGATCACGGCCCCGGCCAGCACGTAATAGAAGAACCAGCGCTCCATGCCCTTGCTCTGCAGCCACGTCAGCAGGTAGGGCGTGGTGCCGCCCAGCAGCGCGACGACCAGGTTGTACGGCGTGCCGATGCCGACGGCGCGCACGCTGGTGGGAAACTGCTCGGACATGATGGCCGGCGCAATTGCGGTGTACATGGCGTACAGCACCAGGCCGAACAGCTCCACCGCCAGGATCGAGCCGAACGACGGCCCCAGCGTGGTCATGATCGGATAAAAGAAGATCAGGTAGCCCGCGGCAAAGAAGATCAGCTGCGGCTTGCGGCCGATGCGGTCGGACAGCATGCCGAACAGCGGCTGCACCAGCATGAACACGATCAGCGCGACGGTGTTGGCCGCAAACGCAGTCTTGGGGTCGGCGCCGACCTGCCGGATGGCGTAGGTGGGCACGTAGGCCACGAAGATGTAGAACGCAAACGTGGTCAGGACCGAGAAGCCGACGATGCGCAGCACTTCGCGCGGATGGTCGCGCAGCAGCGTGCGCAGCGGCTGCTTTTCAATGCCGGCCTTCTTGGCGTGCGAGAAGGCTTCGGTCTCCGGGATGGCGCGGCGGATCCACATGCCGGCCAGGCCGCCCAGCGCGCCCAAGAGGAACGGAATGCGCCAGCCCCAGGCGGCCATGTCGGCCTTGGTGAGGACGGAGGTGAGGATCCAGCCCACGGCCGAGGCGGCCAGGATGCCGACGGCGGCGCTGAAGAAGACGAAGCTGGAATAGAAGCCGCGCTTGTTGGGCGGCGCCATTTCCGCCAGGAACGTCGTGGCCGAGGCATACTCTCCGCCCAGCGACAGGCCCTGCAGCAGGCGTGCGGCGGTCAGGAGCAGCGGCGCGGCGATGCCGATGGTGGCGTAGGTGGGTGTGATGGCAATGATGAGCGAGCCGCCCGCCATCATCAGGATCGTGAGGCCCAGCGCGGCCTTGCGGCCATAGCGGTCGGAGAAGATGCCCAGCACCCATCCGCCCACCGGACGCATGAAAAACCCGACCGCGAAGATGCCGAACGTGGCGAGCAGGGCGGTGGTTTCGTTGCCGGGCGGGAAGAACTGGCTGGAAAAGAAGATGGCGAACGACGCGTAGATGGTCCAATCGAACCATTCCACCGCATTGCCTACACTACCGGCCAGAATCGTGCGGCCGCGCGAAACGGGCGGGGCGCTTGCGCCTTGCGCCGCGCGCAAGGTTGCGGATGTGCTGCTCATGACGTCCTCAAATTGTGTTTTGTTTTTTGGTCAAATAGACCAATAAATTTTGTGTTTTTATCAATGCGAGAACGTTAGATTAATGAATATGGTCACGTCAAGTAAGGGTAATTCCCTAATCGCCGCGTTGGACGACACGGATCTCGCGTGCCTCGTCGCGCTGCAGGCGCAGCCTCGCGCGTCCTGGCGCGAGCTGGGTGCGGCGACCGGCATCGCCGAGAGAACCGTCGCGCGGCGCATCAAGCGCCTGATGGACGCGGACGCGCTGCGCGTCATCGCGGAACCGGATCCGCTGGCCACCGGCCGCGGCGTGGTGCTGCACGCCTGGGTGCGCTGCCGCTCGGGCCGGGTGCCGGACGTGGCCGACCAGCTTGCGCGGCTGGACATCAGCCAGCTCGTCGTGACGCTGGCCGGTTCCGCCGACCTGATGGCTGAGCTGACCCTGGCCGACGCGGCCGACATGCCGGACGTGGTGACCCACGTGCTGCCGTCCATCGACGGGGTCGAACACGTGGAGGCGCGCCTGGTGCTGCGGCCGTTCCGGCGCGCGGGCCAGTGGCGGATCCAGCCGGAGCCTGGCGGCGATGCGGACGCGCCGTTGCTGTCGCCGCCGGCGGCGCTGACCGACCCCGAGCAGCGCATGGTGTCGCACCTGATGCGCGATGGCCGCGCCAGCCTGGCAGAACTGGCCGAACGATCCGGCGTCAGCGAACCGACCGCGAATCGCCTGCTGCAGAACCTGGTCGAGCGCCGCGCGCTGAGCTTTCGCGTGGAAGTCGAGCCGGCGCTGGTCGGCTTTCCGGTGGAGGCGGTGATTTCGGTGCAGGTACGCCCGCAAACGGTGGACGCGCTGGCCGCGCATCTGGCGCTGGACCCCAACACCCGCTGCCTGTTCGGCACCAGCGGCGCCTCGCAGCTCTTCTGGCACGTGCTGTGCCGCGACAGCCTGCATCTGTGGGACGTGGTGACGCGACGGTTGGGCGAGCTGGACGGCGTGCTGAACAGCGAGGTCGGCGTCGTGATGCGCGCGCACAAGCGTTGCGGCATTGTGCGCGCGGGTGCGCGGCTGGGGACGGACGCCGCGTGATGGCGTCGCTACCCGCCCGCTATGCCCCGAGGTAAGCGCGCGCCAGCGCGCCGTCCTTCGCGATATCTTGCGCGGCGCCGTGCGCGGCGACCCGGCCGGATTCCAGCACGTACGCGCGGTCGGCCAGCGACAGCGCCAGCGCCGCCATCTGGTCCACCAGCAGGATGGTCATCGACTCCTTGCGCAGCCGGTCCAGCGCGTCGAACAGTTCGTCGATGATCTTGGGCGCGAGACCCAGCGACGGCTCGTCCAGCAGCAGGATCACGGGCTTGGCCATCAGGCCGCGTGCGATCGCCAGCATCTGCTGTTCGCCGCCCGACAATAGCCCCGCGCGCTGGTGCAGCCGTTCGCGCAGCCGCGGAAAGCGCGTCAGCATTTCCTCGACGCGCGCCTCGCGGTCCTGCGGATGCAGGAAGGCGCCCAGGCGGATGTTGTCCAGCACGCTCAGGCCCGGAAACACCTGACGGCCTTCGGGCACCAGCACCAGGCCGCGCGCCACGATGCGGTCGGCAGCCAGGCCATGCAGTTCCTGTCCTTGCAGGTGCATGCCGCCCTGCGCGGGCCGGTGCAGCCCGGCCAGCGTGCGCATCAGCGTGGACTTGCCCGCGCCGTTTGCGCCCAGCAGCGCCACCATCTCGCCTTGCCTGACCTGCAGGTCGATGCCGTGCAGCACGGGATTGGCGCCGTAGCCGGTTGTCAGATTGCCCACGCCCAGCACCTCGGGCGGCAGCGCCTCGCCCGCCGGCCTGCGCCGCGCGGCCGGCGCCCGGCGTGCGGCTTCGTCGCCCAGGTAGGCCTGCCGCACTTCGGGGGACTGCTGGATCTCGGCGACGCTGCCCTGCGCCAGTTCGCGGCCGGCGTCGATCGCCACGATGTGGTCGGACACGCCCATCACCAGCGTCATGTCGTGCTCGACCAGCAGGACGCCGGCGCCCGCCTCGGCAATGCGCCGCAGCAGCCCGGCAAGCCGCGTCTTGTCTTCGCGCGACAGCCCGGCCGCGGGCTCGTCCATCAGCAGCACGTCGGCATCGGTGGCCAGCGCGCGCGCAATCTCCACCAGCCGCCGGTCCACGTGCGGCAGGTCGGCCGCGGGAATGTCCAGCGCGCCTTCGTAGCCGCAGAACGCCAGCAGGGCGCGCGCCCGTTCGCGCACATCGGGCGCCAGATATCGGCGCGACGCCAGCAGCCCGCCCAGGCGGCCGCGCAGCATGCCGAGCGCGACGTTGTCCTCGACGCTCAACGTGTCAAAGAGCTGCGAGGTCTGGTAGGTGCGCGCAATGCCGCTGCGCGCCACGCGATGCGCGGGCAGCGCGGCGAGCGGCGCATCGCCCAGCGCGACGCGGCCATCGGTCGGCTGGTAGTAGCCGCTCAGCATATTGATGACAGTGGACTTGCCCGCGCCGTTGGGGCCGATCAGCGCGGTCACCGCGCCGGGCGGCACGGTGAAGGACACCGCCTGCACGGCACGCACGCCGCCGAAGGTCATGGTGAGGGTGTCTGCATGCAGAGTGCGGCGCGTCCGCGCGGACGCCGGCAGGGCGCCGTGGCGCGGCGCAAGACCCTGCGTCTGCGCGCGCCGCCGCCAGCGCGCCAGCAGGCCGGCGGCGCCTTCGGGCGCGGCCCACAGCACCACCAGCAGAAAGGCGCCAAAGAACAGCAGGCGGTATTCCTCCAGGCTGGACAGCACTTCCGGCAGCAGGCCCACCACCACCGCGCCCAGTAGCGGCCCGGCCAGCGACCCCGCGCCGCCGATCGTCACGGCCAGCACGAACAGGATCGACTGCATGAAGTTGAAGTTGTGCGGCGTGATCATGCCCGTCAGCGGCGCATACAGCCCGCCCGCCAGACCGACCACGGCGGCCGACACCATGAAGGCCGCCGCCTTGACCGCCAGCGGATTGATGCCGATGGATTCGCTGGCCGTCTCGCTGTCTTTGACCGCCCGCATGGCGGCGCCCCAGGTGCCGCGCGACAGCAGCGCATAACCGGCCAGCGCCGCGAACACGGCCACGATGGCCAGCATCGCCACGCCGCGGTCGCCGCCCAGGGGGCCGAGCGTGGGCTGCACAATCCCCATCAGCCCGTTCTGGCCGCCCGTGACCGAGCCGCCTTCAATCAGCGCATGCTCCACGATGAAGCCGAAGGCGATGGTGATCATCGCCAGATAAGGGCCTTTCACGCGCAGCGCCGGCACGGCCAGCAGCAGGCCGAACGCGCCGCACACCAGCGCGGCGGCCGGCCACGCCAGCCAGAAGCTCCAGCCGGCCTGGCCGGTCAGGATCGCGACCGTGTAGGCGCCGATGGCGTAAAAGCCCGCGTGGCCGAACGACATCTGGCCCGTCAGGCCCAGCAGCACATTCAGGCCGATGCCGGCCAGCGCCAGCAGCGCCACATTGCCCAGCACGAAGACGTAGTAGCCGTTGACGTTGGCGGCGAGCATCAGGGCCACCGCCGCCAGCAGGGCATACAGCGCCGGCGGCAGCCAGCGCATCGGGGATTGCTTGTTCATCAGACCTTCCTCACATCGGCGCGCCCGAACAGGCCATTGGGCAGCACGGCCAACATGACGATCACCAGCGTGAAGCTGATGATCTGCGTATACCCGGAACCCAGCGCCACGGTGATCAGCGCTTCGACCACCCCAAACAGCAGGCCCGCGATCATCACGCCCCACGCGCTGGTGATGCCGCCCAGGATGGCGACCACGTAGGCCTTCAAGCCGAACAGCGTGCCCATGTCCGCCTGCACGTTAAAGAGCGGCGCGACCAGCGCGCCGGCCACGCCCGCGAACAGCGTGGACACCGCAAAGGCGGCCATGATCGCGCGGCGCACGGGAATACCCATCAGCCGCGCGGCGTTCGGGTTCTGCACCACGGCCAGCAGCGCCACGCCCCAGCGCGTGCGGCGCGACAAGGTGTGCAGCGCGGCCGCCAGCGCCAGTCCCACCACGGGAATCAGCAGTTGCAGCGGATAGATGCCCAGTCCCAGCCCGCCGATCTCGAGCGGCGACTGCGCCAGCGGAGAGGGCAGGCTGCGCGGCTCCTTGCCGAACGTGAACATGACCACGTTGTCGAGCACGATGCCCAGCGCCACCGTGGACATGAGCCAGGCGTTGGAACCGCGGCTGGCAAACGGCCGCACCGCCAGCCGCTCCACGACCAGGCCGTACAGCGCGCACAGCGCCAGCGCAAACAGCAGCGCCGCGGCGAGCGGCCAGCCCAGCGTCTGGGCGAACGTGTAGGTCAGCACGGCGCCCAGCATCATGGAACTGCCCTGGGCGAAGTTCACCGTGCCGGACACGGCATAGGTCAGGTAAAAGCCCAGGGCCATCAGCCCGTACATGCTTCCCAGTCCCAGGCCGCTGACGATGGCGGACATCAACAACATGCGCGTCTCCCGCGGCGTGTGGCCGCTTTACTGTGCGCCCTTGACGGGCAGGATGCGGTTGTCGATGAACTGCGTCCACACGTAGTCGTCCTCGCGCAGCGCGTCGTGCGAGGCCGGCGTGAAGGGCTGCTCATACGTCTTGATAAGGCCTTCGTACTTGCCGATCTTGTAGAAGCCCTGGCGCACTGCGTCGCCGTCGGTCGAGCCGGCCTGCGCGATGGCCAGCGCGGCAAGCTGCATGCCGTCGTACGCGTTGGCCACGCCCACGGCCGGCGTGATGTCCTGCGGTCCCTTGATGTCGGAATACTTGGTCTTGAGCGCCTGCATCACCTTGTCGCCCACGGGCCCCTGCTTGCCGAAGAAGCTGTACGTCTGCACGAAGTGCACGTTCTTGGCGTTGGGACCCGCCAGTTCCGTGAAGCGGCCGCCGGCCGGGCCCCAGTGCGACACGATCGGCACCTTCCAGCCCATGCGGTCCAGCGACTTCACTACCTGCGCCGACGGGCCCACATTGCCGACCAGGAACAGCGTGTCGGCGCCCGCGGCCTTCAGGCGGCTCAGTTGCGGCACGATGTCCAGATCGTTGGGCTGAAATTTCTCGATGCCGGCCGGCGTCATCTTGGCGGTCGCCAGCGCGGCGTTCAGGCCTTTCTCGTTGGATTCGCCCCAGGGGTTGTTCACCAGGATCATGCCGGGCTTGGCGCTCTGGAACGTCTTCTGCGCGTACTGGACCATCGCGCTGTCGACGATCTCGTCCATCGCCGACACGCGGAACACGAAGTTGGGATTGCCCTTGTTCTGCGTGATGGCGGTGCCCGCAGCCCACGGGCCCATGAACGGCACCTTCTCCTGGTTCACGATCGGCACGATGGCCATGGACACGGGCGTGTCCAGCCCGCCGAACAGCACGGCAACCTTCTCCTTGAAGATCAGTTCGCGCGCGGCGGCCATGCCCTTGGCGGGATTGCCTTCGTCGTCGCGCCGCACCAGCACGACCTGGCGGCCATCCAACAGGCCGCCACGCGCGTTGATCTCGTCGATGGCGACAGTGATGCCGCGCGTCAGCGCTTCGCCGGCGCGCGCCGACTCCCCGGACAGCGCGGTGATCAGGCCGATCTTGATCGGGTCCGCTGCCAGCGCCGGCTGCGAGACGAGGCCCGCGGCGAAAAGGGCGGCGGCAGCCGCGTGGCGCATGAAGGAACGACGGGTCGGGGTCATCGGGACACTCCTGAAAAAGTGGAACGAATCTTGCATGGGGTTAAGTGCTGCTTCGTTTCCTTATGCAAGATCCATGCCACCTGATCCGCGCCCATTGCTGCATGCCGTCATCGCCTCGCCGCCCCAATGCGGACAGGGGCGGCGCGCGCAGGATTCGTATGCATTGACGCCGGATTTTGTCGCCAAAACATCAGCGATTTTGTTCACAATCATGCTTCAGGATTTGCACCAAAATGAATCCATCCTCGCTTCCAAGCACTAAACCGGGGCGCGACGGCGACGCCGCCTGGACGCCGCAACCCCTGGCCTGCCACGGCCGGTTCCCATACCGCGCCATCGCCGGCCGGGCCGACTATTCCTGGCCGAACGGCGCGCGCCTGGCCGTGTACCTGGGCTTCAACATCGAGCACTTCGCGTTCGGAGAAGGACTGGGCGCGGAACTTGGCCCGGCGTCGCCGCATCCGGACGTGCTGAACTACGCCTGGCGCGAATACGGCAACCGCGTGGGCGCGTGGCGCTGTCTGGAATTGTTTGACGAACTGCGCCTGCCGGCCGGCGTGCTGATCAACACCGCGCTCTACGAGCATTGCCCCGATCTGGTGGATGCGTTTCTCGCGCGCGGCGACGAGCTCATCGGACACGGCTACAGCAACGCGCACCGGCAGGGCGGGCTGCCCGAAGCCGAGGAACGCGCGCTGCTGGCGCATTGCCGCGAACGCATCCTGCGGCATGCGGGTAGCGAGCCGGCGGGGTGGCTGTCGCCCTGGATCTCGGAAAGCCACGCTACGCCCGACCTGCTGGCCGAGGCCGGCTACCGCTACACGCTGAACTGGTGCCACGACGACCAGCCCATGCGCATGCGCACCCGAGCGGGCGATCTGTGGGCGATTCCCTACCCGCAAGAGCTCAACGACATTCCGATGATCATGGGACGCAAGATGGACGCGCGCGATTTTGCCGATATGATCCTTGACCAGTACGAGGAGATGCGCGCGCAGGCGGTGCGCCAGCCGCTGGTCATGGGCATTGCGCTGCATCCCTACATCGTCGGCCAGCCGTACCGGTTGCGACATCTGCGGCGCGCGTTGGCGCCGCTGGCCGCCGCCCGCGATCGCGGCGAGATCTGGTTCACCACGCCGGGCGAGATCTGCCAGCATGTGGACGCTTTGCCGCCGGGTGTGATCGATTAGGAGCCGCAGTGCCAAGCCCAACCCAATCCCGCCGTGCCGCCGCCGCGCGGTCCAAGTCCCCCAAGCCCGCCGCGGTCGATGACGTCCTGCCCGACGCCGACATGGAGCGCCGCATCTGCGAAGCGGTCTACGAAAGCGTGATGAGCCAGCGTCTCACGCCGGGCACCAAGCTGCCCGAGGCCGCGATCTGCGACCTGTTCGGCGTGTCGCGGTCGGTGGCGCGCAAGGCGCTGCAGCGGCTGGCGCACGAGCACGTGGTGGACCTGCACCACAACCGCGGCGCGGTGGTGGCCGAGCCCACGCCAGAAGACACCCGCCAGATCTTCCAGGCGCGCCGCGCGCTGGAGGCCGCCCTGCTGCCGCTGGCCGCGGCCCGCGCCACGCGCGCCGATTACG
This sequence comes from Achromobacter spanius, assembly GCF_002966795.1. GTDB lineage: Bacteria > Pseudomonadota > Gammaproteobacteria > Burkholderiales > Burkholderiaceae_B > Achromobacter > Achromobacter spanius_D. The sequence continues at coordinate 6,114,433 of NZ_CP023270.1, read as the reverse complement.
CTTCGCTGCGCCGGCAACTGCGCGACGAACATGCGCTGCTGCATCGCGCCGGGCAGCCGGCCTGGGCGCGGCAGGCCAGCGCGTTTCACGTGCGGCTGGGCGAACTGTCCGGCAACACCATCCTGCATGGCTACCTGGCCGAACTGGTGTCGCGCTGCTCGCTCATCGTGGCGCTGTACGAGCCGCCCGGCAACGCCGCCTGCGAACACGGCGAGCACGTGCTGATTGTGGACATGATGGAGCGCGGCGACGTCGCCGAAGCCGTGCAAACCAACGACAACCACCTTGCGGACCTGGAGCGGCGCATCAGCCTTGAGCGCCCGCAGCCCGCGCAAACCCTTGCCCAGATGCTGGGACTGGCCTGACATGGAAATCGACTTCGACGCTATCACCGAATATCAGCGCTACAAGCTGATGGCCAGCCTGATCGTGCCCCGGCCGATCGCGCTGATCACCACGCTGTCCGAGACCGGCGTGGTCAACGCCGCGCCGTTCAGCATGTTCAACATGCTGGGCGAGGACCCGCCCATCGTAATGGTCAGCATCAACCGTCTGGAAGACGGCGGGCTGAAGGACACCGCGGTCAACATCAAGCGCGACCGCGAGTTCGTCGTGCATCTGACCGACGAAGCCATGGCCGAAAAGATGCACCGCTGCGGCGACCGCCTGCCGGCCGATGTCAGCGAGCTGGCGCACGCGGGCCTGGATGCCGCGCCCAGCCATCGCGTCGCACCGCCGCGCATCGTGCAGGCGCCCGTCGCGTTCGAATGCACGCTGTTCGAAACCATGGAAACCGCCAGCCGCCAGATCTTCATCGGCCAGGTGCGCTGGCTGCATGCGCGCGACGGCCTGATCGACACGGAAACCTGGCGCGTGCGCCTGCAGGATTACTTTCCGGTGGGCCGCTTTGGCGCCAGCTTCTATGTGCGGACGCGCGATCGCTACGCCATCGACGCGGAAAAGAACGCGCCGGCCAGCACGCCCATCGACGAGATCTGAAGCCTCACCACACGGCGGCGTCTGAGCCCGGCGCTCGCAGGCGGCGCGCAAAGCGGCGCGACAGGAAGTCCACGAACGCCAGCGTCTTTGCCGGCAGGTTCAGTCGCTCCGGGTACAGCGCATGGATATCCGCGGGCGGCGTGCGCCAATCGGTCAGCACTTCGCGCAGCCGGCCCGCGCGCAGGTGCGCGGCGGTTTCCCATTCGGAGCGCATGACGATGCCGTGGCCGTCCAGCGCCCATTCCAGCGCGCTCTGGCCGTCATTCGAACTGACCGGGCCGCGCACCTTGACGGTCTCCGCGCGTGCCCCGGATTCCAGCCGCCAGGTGCCGTAGGCCACATCGTTCTCGCGCACGACGATACAGCGGTGGCGCTGCAGATCGCCGGGCGCGCGCGGCTCGCCATGAATCTCCAGGTAGTGCGGCGACGCGCACAGCAGGCGCCGGTTTGATGCGATCCTGCGCGCCGTCAGCCGCGCGTCGGGCAGGTCGCCAAAGCGCACCGCCACGTCAAAGCCTTCCTCGATCAGATTGAGTGGCCTGTCCGTCAGGCGCATCTGCACTTCCACGTCGGGGTACTGGCGGCAAAAGTCCGAGACGGCGGGCACGATGTGGGCGCGTCCGAAGCCGAACGTGGCGTTCAGGCGCAGCAGCCCCTGCGGCTGGGCGCGGGCGCTGGACACCGAGCGTTCCAGCGCCTGCAGGTCGGCCAGGATGCGCGTGCCCTCGGCCAGGTACAGCTCGCCTTCCTGCGTGACGCTGACCCGGCGCGTGGTGCGGTTCAAGAGCCGCACGCCCAGGCGCTGCTCCAGCTTGGCCAGCCGGGTGCTGACCGCGGGCGGCGTCAGCCCCAGTTCCCGCGCCGTGGCCGACAGGTTGCCGTGCTTGACCACCAGCGAAAAGAAAGCGAGATCGGAGAGCGCGTCCATGGCTATTTATAAATTGGATTTAACAAAGATTTATAAATCCAGCGAATTATAAGAACGAAATCGGCCTATACACTGGGTTCACCGATACAGAGCCGCCCCACGCGGCCATACGAGGAGACCCGAAATGAAGATAGCCAGATTGGCCGGCGCATTGTGCGCGGCCGTTGCCGCATCCTGTTGGGCCCATACGGCCGGGGCCAGCAACGCCTTTCCCGAACGCGCGGTGACGCTGATCGTGCCGTTCGCGCCGGGCGGCAGCGTGGACATCGCGGCCCGCCTGATCGCCGACGCCTGGGCGAAGGAGCTGGGGCAGAGCGTGATCGTGGAAAACCGTGCCGGCGCGTCCGGCAACATCGGCATGACGGCCGTGGCGCGCGCCGAGCCCAACGGCTACACGCTGGGCATCAACACCATGTCGCTCGCGATCAATCCGGCGCTCTTCAAGACCATGCCGTTCGATACCGCAAAGGACCTGCGCTCGGTCGGCACGGTGGGCACGTCGCAGCATGTGCTGACGGTCACCAACACCTTGCCCGTGGCGTCGGTGAGCGAGCTGCTCACGTATGTGCGCGCCCGGCCCGCCAACGACCTGAGCTTTGGCTCGGCCGGCACCGGCAGCACGTTCCACATGGCGGCGGAGCTGTTCAAGTCCGTGTCCAAGACGCAGATCCTGCACGTCCCGTACAAGGGCGGCGGCCCCGCGATGCTGGACACGATCAGCGGTCAGGTGCAGATGAGTTTTCCCGTGCTGTCCGCCGCCAAGCCGCAGGTCGACGGCAAGAAGCTGCGCGCGCTCGGGGTGACCGGCACGACGCGCTCGCCGCTCTTGCCCGATGTGCCGACGATTGCCGAGTCGGGCCTGCCGGGCTACGAGTTCAATACCTGGTTCGTCGTCAGCGCGCCGGCCGGCACGCCGCAGCCGGTGATCGACACGCTGAACGCGAAGCTGGCGCAGGCGCTGAAGTCGGACGCCCTGACGCAACGCATGCAGCGGGAGGGGTTTGAACCCCTGATCACCGCGCCGGACAAGACCGACGCCATGGTGGCCGCCGAGATGACGCGCTGGTCCGGCATCGTCAAGGAAGCCGGGATCCAGGCGAACTGAACGGCAGAAGTGGACGCAAAACCCGCCGCACGCAACATCCGCCCGCGCGCGCCGCGGGCGTCTCTTTCAAGCAAGGAAGCACTGACATGCCCGGCATGACGCTATACGACAAACTGGTGGCCAGCCATGAGGTGGCCCGGATCGACGCCGAGCACGTGCTGCTCTACGTCGACCTGCACATCATGAACGAGTACACCAGCCCGCAGGCCTTCAGCGGCCTGGCCGCGCGGGGCCGCGACGTGTTGCGCCCGGGCCAGCAGATGGCGGTGGTGGACCACATCATCCCCACGCATCCGGTGCCGTCGGCGCTGCGCGTGATTGCGGACGATGCGTCGTCGCGCCAGGCGCTGAACCTGAAGCGCAATTGCGATACGCAGCACATTGCGCTTTTTGACACCACGGATCCGCTGCAGGGCATCGAGCACGTCATCGCACCGGAGCACGGCATGATCCTGCCCGGCATGGTGGTGCTGTGCGGCGACAGCCACACCACCACGTATGGCGCGCTTGGCGCCCTGGGCTTTGGCATCGGCACCAGCGAAGTCGAACACATTCTGGCGACGCAGACGCTGGTGTATCGCGTGGCGCGCAACATGCGGATCCGCATCGACGGCGCGCTGCCCGCGCATGTGTCGGCCAAGGATCTGGTGATCTACATCGTGCACCGCATCGGCGCGCAGGGCGCGCGCGGCCATGCCGTGGAGTTCTGCGGCGAGGCGGTGGCCGCGCTGTCGGCCGAAGCGCGCATGACCCTGTGCAACATGACGGTCGAAGCCGGCGCGCGTGCCGCGCTGATCGCGCCGGACGCCGTCACCGACGCGTACGTCACGGCGCATGCGCCGCAGCTGCGCGGTGCAATGCTGGACGAGGCGCGCGCGTGGTGGGTCACGCTGCGCTCGGACGATGACGCGCGCTTCGATGTGGAACACACGTTCGACGCGGGCCGCATCGCGCCCTTTGTGACGTGGGGCACCAGCCCCGATCAGGCAATGGCCGTCGATGGCGCCGTGCCGGATCCGCGGGACGAACCGGATGCGCTGGCCCGGCTGGCGCTGGAAAAGGCGATGGACTATATCGGCCTGGCGGCAGGCGCGCCCATCGCGGGGGTGCCGATCGATCGCGTCTTCATCGGCTCCTGTACCAACGGCCGCATCGAAGATCTGCGCGTCGTGGCGGATCTGGCGCGCGGAAAGAAAGTGGCGGCAGGGGTGCGCGCGATGGTGGTGCCCGGTTCCGGTGCGGTGCGCGCGCAGGCCGAAGCCGAAGGGCTGGCCGCCGACCTGATCGCGGCCGGCTTTGAATGGCGCCAGCCCGGCTGCTCGATGTGCCTGGCCATGAACGACGACGTGCTGCGCCCCGGCGAACGCTGCGCGTCCACCACAAACCGTAATTTCGAGGGACGCCAGGGGCGGGCAGGGCGCACGCACCTGATGAGTCCCGCGATGGCCGCAGCGGCTGCGCTGGCGGGCCGTATCGTCGATGTGCGCACCTGGGGAGACGCCAAATGAATGCCATGATCGAGGGCGTGGCCGCGCCGCTGCCGTATTCCAATCTGGACACCGACCAGATCATGCCCAAGCAGTTCTTGCGCATCATCGACAAGGCCGGGCTGGACAGGGGCCTGCTGTACGACCTGCGCTTTGACGAAGCGGGCGCGCCGCGGCCGGACTGCGTGCTGAACCAGCCGGCGTACGCGGGTACGTCCATGCTGGTGGCGGGGCCCAACTTCGGCTGCGGTTCCAGCCGCGAGCACGCCGTCTGGGGCTTGCAGCAGTTCGGCATCCGGGCGGTCATCGCATCCAGCTTCGGCGAGATCTTCTACTTCAACGCGCTCAATAATGGCCTCTTGCTGGTGACGTTGCCGCCCGCCGAGGTCGACGCCTTGCTCGCGAAGGTGTCCAATACGGCGGCAGCCGGCGCAAACCGCGTCGGCATCGACGTGATGGCCGGACAGGTGCGCGCGGCCGACGGCTGGACCGCACACTTTGACCTGCCGGCGCGGCATCGCAGCATGTTCGCGCAGGGGCAGGACATGGTGGGCGCGACGCTGCAGCAACTGCCCGAGGTGGATCGCTTCGAGGCCCGTCATTGGGCGCGCTTTCCGTGGATGAAGGATGTGGCGCGTCAGGTGCGCGACCGGCTGGACGCCGCCTAGGGCGGGACACGCACGACAACGAAAGGAGATGACGCAGATGACCGCCTTTTTCGACCTGCCGGTGCGGCGCTTTCCGGCCAACGGCGTGGAGATCGCCGCCCGCATCGACGGCTCGGGTCCGCCCCTGCTGCTGTTGCACGGCCATCCGCAGACCCACGCCATCTGGCACCGCGTCTGGCCCGAACTGACGCGTCATCGCACCTGCGTGGCCGCCGACCTGCGCGGCTACGGCGACAGCGAGAAGCCGGCCGCCAGCGCCGATCACGCCGCGCATTCAAAGCGCACCATGGCGGCGGACATGGTGGCCCTGATGCGCGGACTGGGCCACGACCGTTTCGAGGTCCTGGCGCATGACCGCGGCGCGCGCGTCGCACATCGCCTTGCGCTGGACCACCCCGAGGCCGTCGCCCGGATGATGCTGCTGGACATCGCGCCCACGCTGGATATGTACGAAGGCACGACGCGCGCCTTCGCGCAGGCCTATTTCCACTGGTTCTGGCTGATCCAGCCGGCGCCCGTGCCGGAAACGATGATCGAGCACGATCCCATCTTCTACCTGCGGTCCGTGATGGGCGGGCGGCCGGGCGGACTGGCGCATTTTTCGGCCGAGGCCATGGCCGAGTACGAGCGCGCCGCGCGCCAGGCGGGCTGGGCGACCGGCCTTTGCGAGGACTACCGTGCGTCGGCCACGATCGACCTGGACCACGACAAGGCCGGCCGCGCCGCTGGCGAGCGCCTGCGCATCCCGGTGCGCGCGATGTGGGGCGAACGCGGCGCCGTGGGCCGCAACTTCGATGTGCTGGCTCTATGGCGCGCGGTGGCCGACGACGTGACCGGCGGCGCGCTGCCCGGCGCGCACTATCTGGCCGAGGAAACACCGGATGCGGTGCTGGCCGAGGCAGGCGCATTCTTCGGCTGGCGTTGAACAACCGGGGCAGCGCCCGCTGTCAATCAAGCCTCGGCAGGCGATAGGGCTATCCAAAAAGGGACGCACCCCTGGTGTTAACCTTCGGCCCATGAATCGTTACTTCGCAGATCTTTCCGAATTGCCCGACGCCGAGGACGCCCAGCGCGCCTTCAAAGCGTCGGATTCACCCTGCGTGGCGGTGTGCTCCACGCTGTTTGACGACATCTGCCGCGGCTGCGGGCGCACCGCCATGGAAGTCGCCAACTGGGTGTTCATGTCGGACGAAGAAAAGCGCGAAGTCTGGATCCGCATCAAGTCGCAAGGGTATCCGCGGCGCAACAACTGACGCCGCTGCGCACTGACGCGCTTGCGTCCCCGTCTTGGGCTTGTCACATGGCGCAGGCTGAATAGCGCCATTGCCCACTTCCGGCTCCATCATGCGCATCGTTCTCGTCACGGATGCCTGGCATCCGCAAGTCAACGGCGTCGTCCGCACCTGGTCGACCATGCGGCAGATCCTCAGCGACTGGGGCCACGAGCTGATCGTGGTCAGTCCCGAGGGCAGCCGAACCATCCCCGCACCCTCCGAACCCGATCTGCGGCTGTGCCTGCAACCCGGCCGTCAACTGCGCCGCATCCTGGGCGACACCATCCCCGACGCGCTGCACATCGCCACGGAAGGCCCGCTGGGCCTGGCTGCCCGGCGCATGGCGCTGCGGCGGGGCTGGCGCTTCACCACGTCGTTCCACACCATGTTCCCGGATTACCTGGAGGCGCGCATGGGCATCCCTGCCGCGCTGCCGTGGCGCTACCTGCGCTGGTTCCACCGGCCCTCCCAATGCGTGCTGGTGCCCACGCCCACGGTGCGCGACATCCTGGTGCGGCGCGGTCTGGCGAATCTGCGCGTGTGGTCGCGCGGGGTGGATCCGCGCAAGTTTCAGCCCTCGGCCAGCCAGGCGTTCCAGGATCTGCCCCGGCCCGTCTGGCTGAGCGTGGGACGCGTGGCCAAGGAAAAGAATCTGGATGCCTTCCTGTCCCTGGATTTGCCGGGCAGCAAGGTGGTGGTGGGCGCGGGACCGGACGAGGCGCGGTTGAAGAAGCGCTTTCCGGACGCGATCTTCCTGGGCATGCAGCAGGACGGCGCGCTGCCCGGCTTTTACGCGGCCGCCGACGTGTTCGTGTTTCCCAGCCTGACCGACACCTTCGGGCTGGTGATGCTGGAGGCCATGGCCTGCGGAACCCCGGTGGCGGCCTTTCGCAGCGAGGCGCCGCTTGCCGTGGTGCAGGAAGGCGTGACGGGCCGGCTGGACGACGACTTGAAGCGCGCCTGCCTGGCCGCGCTGCCGCTGCACCGCGACGAGGTGCGGGCGCACGCGCTGACCCGCAGCTGGGATTCGGTCGCGTCGGATCTGCTGGACGCACTGGTGCCGCTGACACAGGGCGATTCGCGCGGGGCGGCCAACGACTGGGCGACCACAAGCTGATACAGACGCGCCGCCCGGATTTGCTAGCCGTGCGGCGCGCCAACCTTGTACAATGCCGGGCAATCCTGAGGAGCGTTGCGACGACCCTGCGGTCCCCCATGTGTCTTACCCATGCGGACCCCGGCTCGCCAGGCTCAGGAATCCTTGTTCAAGCGCCGCGCCCCGCGCGTCGCTACAGCAACGGCGCTCACCTTTGTCGCGTATGGCGGGAAAGGCGAGCACTCGACTGTCGTGGTGTATTCGCGTTGTCCGGCCATATCGTGCGCCGTTCGTATTTCACGTGGAGCCTACACACCATGAACGCTGTGACTGATAAATCCTTTTCCGACTACCTCGTCGCCGACATGTCGCTGGCCGGCTGGGGCCGCCGCGAACTCGCCATCGCCGAAACCGAAATGCCCGGCCTGATGGCCATCCGCGAGGAATTCGCCGCATCGCAGCCGCTCAAGGGCGCGCGCATCGCCGGCAGCCTGCACATGACCATCCAGACCGGCGTGCTGATCGAAACGCTGGTGGCCCTGGGCGCCGAAGTGCGCTGGGCCTCGTGCAACATCTTCTCCACGCAAGACCACGCCGCTGCCGCCATCGCCGCGTCGGGCACGCCGGTCTTCGCCGTCAAGGGCGAGACGCTGGAAGAGTACTGGCAGTACACCCACAAGATCTTCGAATGGCCCAATGGCCAGAACGCCAACATGATCCTCGACGACGGCGGCGACGCCACGTTGATGCTGCACCTGGGCACCAAGGCTGAAAAGGACATCTCGGTCCTGGCCAACCCGGGCAGCGACGAAGAGCGCATCCTGTTCGCCGCCATCAAGGAAACGCTGCAGCGCGATCCCAAGTGGTACTCAACCCGCCTGGCGCTGATCAAGGGCGTGACCGAAGAAACCACCACCGGCGTGCATCGCCTGTACCAGATGTCGCAAAAGGGCGAGCTGGCCTTTGCCGCCATCAACGTCAACGACTCGGTCACCAAGTCCAAGTTCGACAACCTGTACGGCTGCCGCGAATCGCTGGTTGACGGCATCAAGCGCGCCACCGACGTCATGGTCGCCGGCAAGATCGCGGTTGTGGCCGGCTACGGCGACGTGGGCAAGGGTTGCGCCCAGGCGCTTGTCGCGCTGCGCGCGCAAGTGTGGGTCACCGAAATCGACCCGATCTGCGCCCTGCAGGCCGCCATGGAAGGCTTCAAGGTCGTGACGATGGAAGAAGCCGCCGCCCACGGCGACATCTTCGTCACCGCCACCGGCAACTACCAGGTCATCACGCGCGATCACATGAACGCGATGAAGGACCAGGCCATCGTCTGCAACATCGGTCACTTCGACAACGAAATCGACGTCGCCGGCCTGGCCGATTGCCAGTGGGAAGAGATCAAGCCGCAAGTCGACCACGTCATCTTCCCGGACGGCAAGCGCATCATCCTGCTGGCTCAGGGCCGTCTCGTGAACCTGGGCTGCGCCACCGGCCACCCCTCGTTCGTGATGTCGTCCTCGTTCGCCAACCAGACGATCGCCCAGATCGAGCTGTTCACGCGCAACGAAGCCTACAAGTCCGGCGAAGTCTACGTGCTGCCCAAGCACCTGGACGAGAAGGTCGCCCGCCTGCACCTGAAGAAGCTGGGCGTCAAGCTCACGACGCTGCGTCAGGACCAGGCAGACTACATCAGCGTGCCGGTCGAAGGCCCCTACAAGCCCAACCACTACCGCTATTGATGGATGTAGCACAATAGGAAAATTCCGCGCCATGTCGGCGCGGGTTTTCCGGTCTGCGGGTCACGCCCGTCGCCGCCCGGCGCCGACGGGTCCGCGGAGCGTCAATACAGGAGTTCGAACATGGTGACACTGATACTCGTCTGGATCCTGAACGCAGTGGCCTTGCTGGCCGTTGCCTACCTGCTGCCCGGCATCACGGTGGCCAGTTTCGGTTCGGCGCTCATCGCCGCGCTGGTGCTGGGCCTGGTGAACATGTTGGTCAAGCCGGTCCTGGTGCTGCTGACGCTGCCCATCACGATCGTTACCCTCGGGCTCTTCCTCATCGTCATCAACGCCTTGTTGTTCTGGTTCGTGGGCTCCGTGCTCAAGGGTTTCCAGGTCAACGGGTTCTGGTGGGCCGTGGGCGGCGCCATCCTGTACAGCATCATCTCCGGCCTCCTGACCAAGCTGATCCCATAGGGTAGGGCCCCCCCGAGCGCTGCGCGCTTCCCCCAGGGGCGTGCCTGCGGACCGGCGGAGCCCGGATCCGCGGCACCTCGCGGGTGGGGCACCTGCTGAATGCGGCGCATGGCGCCATAAGAATACTGATATGTCCGAATCGAACTCTCCTGCTTTTAGTCTGGAATTCTTTCCTCCGCGAGATCTCGCCGGCCAAGAGCGTCTGGTGCGTGCGGCCAAGCAGATGCTGGCCATCCAGCCCAAGTACGTCAGCGTGACGTTCGGCGCGGGCGGTTCCACGCGTGCCGGCACGGCAGACGCCGTGCGCACGCTGCGCAATCTGGGCTGCGATGCGGCGCCTCACCTGTCTTGCGTGGGCGCGTCGCGGCAGGATCTGCGGGACATCCTGCAGGCCTACAAGAACGAAGGCGTGCGGCGCGTGGTGGCCCTGCGCGGCGACCTGCCGTCGGGCATGGGCGGCGACGCGGGCGAGCTGCGCTATGCCAACGAACTGGTGTCGTTCATCCGCGAGGAAACCGGCGACTGGTTCCACATCGAAGTGGCCGCCTATCCCGAAATGCACCCCCAGGCCGCCAATCCCTCGGCCGACCTGGACCATTTCGTGACCAAGGTGAAGGCCGGCGCCGATGCTGCCATCACGCAGTATTTCTTCAACGCCGACGCCTATTTCGACTTCGTCGACCGCGCCCGCGCCAAGGGCGTGAACGTGCCGATCGTGCCGGGCATCATGCCCATCACGAATCACACGCAGCTCCTGCGGTTCTCGGAAATGTGCGGCGCCGAAGTGCCGCGCTGGATCCGCCTGCGCCTGGCCGAGTTCGGCGACGACAAGGCTTCCATCCGCGCCTTCGGCGTGGACGTCGTGACCGAGCTGTGCCAGACCCTGCTGGATAACGGCGCGCCGGGCGTGCACTTCTACACGCTGAACAGTTCCGAAGCGCCGCTGGCGATCTGGAAGGAACTGACGGTGTAAGGCGTCAGCTGCGCGCGGCTGCAGGCTTGCCGCCCGCCGTTCTTGCGAATAGGCCGGCGAGTCCGATGGCCCTGATGAGATGGTCATCAGATCCCCACGAAGCGATACGCTGAGTGGGGATTTTTTCTTTCTGTGAGACCGCTCGCTACCAACGTCGCAGATGACCGGTGATTCGTTAGGCGGTTCAAACTCTTTGACAAATCAGACCCGCTCTTCTGAGCTTTCGAACTATTCATATGTCCAAGGGGACGGTCCCGCCTTAGATTGAACGACTTTTCGTTCAATTGACGAGTGACACGCACATGGCGGGTGCAGCAACAGATTTGATAGCCGAGGCGTCTCGTTGGACACGTCGGCTGGTAAATGCAATGCCATGCCCCGATTGGGCCACGCTTGAACGGGCAGCCCGCCCCTGGATTCTTCTGGACGGCGCGTACAGCGACACACTCGAAAACGACCTTCGGCAAATCAAGCGTGGATTCGAGTACCGCTGGGTCTGGCGCGACACGCCTTGGGAATACCGTAATCCCGGCTATCGACACGGCCCCCTGTTGGCGCCGCTCGACGAGGCATTGTTCAGCTACGCCGTTGAACATTGGCTCTGCCAACAAGCGGGAATCCTCCTGCTCGCCTCTGTCGATCAGGGCATGCTGATCGCTCACCTCCAACAGTTGCATCAACTGACGGGTACAGACGGCTTTCCGATCAGGTTCAGCCTTAATGGCGCGCGGGCGCTTGAAGAGTTCTGCGAAGGCTTGACGGCGCATTCCTTGTCCAGGCTGTTCGGCCCCATCCAACGCTTCATATGGTATGCAGGCAACGAGCATCAGAGCGAATGGTTGGTTGCGATCTCTCCCGTACAGGGGCAAGCCATGCCTGGGCTGGACAAGCCCATCGCCCTGACGAAAGCCGACGAAGTCTCACTCGATCAGGCCAGCCTCGCGTGGTTCGTGCGCGACTGCGCGCGCAGTATTCGCCGACAAACGCCAGCGTACGGCGACCCCAAGAATGAACCGGCCTTGTGGCGGCGCACTGATCTGTTCGTCCGCGAGGCCGCGGAGCAGCTTGCGCTCACCCTGGAACGCGACGTTCGCCATTACGTCGATCTGCGGTTTCGCTACCCGCAAGAATTTTTCGCGAAGGATAGCGAGCTTCGGGGAATCCTGATCGAGCGGCACATTCCCGGAAAGCAGCGATTGTGGGACGCCGAAGCACGACTCTCGGCGCTGGCGGCGCGATAAAGGAAACCCACCACGTGAACTTCAAAAAGGCACTTGGCTGCATCCGTCCGAACGAGAAGCGCCTGGGCAAAGCCATCTCCCCACCGCCCTGCGAACGCGGAGTTCCCCTATATCCGCTGCGCTATGGCATTGCCGATTACGCGTGGGATAAGGAAGTGTTTCCCCGCCTGTACACCGAGGGCTATCCCACGCTCACGGCCGGTAAAGCGTATGGATTGCGCACATTGCGTCCGGGCACCTACGTCTATCTCTGCTACTTCGAGCACGGACGCATGTGGACACAACACTACCAAGTCACTGAAGACGTCAAGTTCGCTCGCATCTGGTGGAGCGAGGCCGACGATCAGGATGCAACGCCGGGCCGGTTAAGCCGGCCCGATACGGTCAGCGCCCAGACATATCTTTTCGCGCCAGATGCGAATACTGCCGAAACCGTACACATCCTGGTGAGTGACACACTGCTGTCCCACCGCACGCTCTGGGCTATCGAGACCAACGACGGAGGGCTTCGCGATGCGCTGAGCACGCAATGCAGGCCGGCCGGCAATCCCTACCAAAACCACGTCTTCGACGCGACGCTGCTGGGTCAGGCCGCACGAGAACTCGTCTCGCCATCCGGACACGGCGCGCCCAAGCCTTTTGTGTGGAGCGAAATCCAGTTCCCAGAAGAGGCGCCAACTCACCACAACATACTCGGCAATATGTATATCGCATTGCTGCCGCGCAAGGACTTCACGCCTCTGGTGGTGGTACTACAGGATCCGATCGGGATTGCCAGCGAGCTTCATTACCTGATTACTTATGCCGTGAAGCTAAAGACGGAATACGCCGGACGGAACGCACACAAACTGCAGAGTGGAACGTTCATCAGCAATTATTTCGGGGGGATGAAGAAACAGGCTGCGACTAATCCAAACCTGGCCAAGACGCTCGTAAGGCAGCAAAACTTGGTGAATTACGCCGGCGCGATTTCGTTTCCCCGAATTTATGCCAAAGAAATAGAAGCGTTCGAGAACACAATTGCCAAAGCGGTACAGGATTCGGTTGCGTGGGTTCGCCTGATCGACTTATCCCAACTCCTGGGCAAGGCACTACGGTGCTTTGACCGCAGCGTGATCCAGAACGCACACGATTATGAGGACGCCGTGCTTCAGTGCATTGGCGGACTCGTGCACTCCAAAGATGGAATACAGGTTCTGAACCGCCTGATAAATTTGCCCGTCGACGAAAGCCCCTATTGGCTCGCGCTGGCCAATGGCAGCGAACTGCTTCTTGCCCGTCTCAAAGCTAGTTCCGGTGAAATTGCCAAGAACCTTTTCAGCGTCATGGACAAGGTCTTGGAACAGCACCAATTGACCGCAGCCTCCAACGCGCTAATCGGACTGCTGCAGGCATTGCCGGAACCCAAAGTGGCGGATGTACTGATGCCACGTTTGCGGCATGTGATGGAGGTCAGAGCCGGCGTCACCATTGTCCGTTACGACGTTGGAATCGACGACCTGCTGCGAGCCGCTTATGAATTCCAGGGGTATCAAACGCTTGGCGAGGACGGACGGGGGTGGAAGATGCCGTCGCCGAAGATCAATCCAGCAGACTCGGTTAAGAGGGCGTCCGTCTATGACTGGTTGAAGGTTGGTGAAACAACATACCGCGAATTTGACGAGGTGACAGGCAAGCCAACACTTCCGCCTTCCAGGGCTATTCAAATGGAGGGCAATCCGTTTTTTCACGCAGTTAATAAGCTCAGAGCCCCTGGAGGGCACGTCCTTACGGGCTTGGGGGGCTTCTTGGCGATTCAGAGCTTCTCAAATGCAGGCAAAGATATTGTCCACGAATCCACCCGATGGCAATTGGAAAGCATATCCAGTTTTGCCGGGGCTATGGGCGCACTGATCGGAGCAGGAATTGAAATCAGTTCAAGCATTGTTTTAGCGCATGCCACGCTTCGAGGAAATTCTGCGTTAGGAAAAAGTGCAAAGATATTTGCGGCCAAAAGAGGGGTTGCGATTTTTGGTGCGGGGAGTGCCGGTTTTGTCGCCTTGGCCGACGGCTTCAGAGCCGTCGACGCTGCACGTGAAAGCAATTTCGAACAAGCCGGAATGCATATTGGCTCAGCCCTGGCTGGGGGCGTGCTGGCAGTTGGTACATGGGCAGGGGGAACCGCCACTGCTGCGACCCTCATCGGTGGCGGAGGCGCGGTGGCAGTCCTTGGTTTGACACCCTTGGGATGGGCAATAGTGGTTGGCCTCGCGGTGACGTTCATTGTCGGATTTTCCTACGGTGCCGATATGCGCAAGCATGGACCGTCGGATATCTGGCTCAAGCATAGTGCGTGGGGCATCAACAGTCTTCGTTACTCAAACCAAGACGAATTGAATGCTATTCACAGTTTGTGCCACCGGCCTCGGCTAACAGCTGAATGGGATAAGGCGGTCACCTATTCAGTGGGCACGCTTCGTATCAGTTGCCAACTGCCAATGTTGAATGACATCCCCGGTGAAAAGTTTCAGAACCGGCTGGTTGTCACATTAAGAGGCAACAAGTTGACCAGAGTAGATGGACCAATCGCATACGCGCCTGGATCCAATCCAATCGATTATCGCCAAGAATTTCTGGTCGCGCCTTTAGGCAGCACAGGCCGAGAATGTGGCTGGTCAATCCAGATGCATGAGGATGCCGAAGTGGCACTGGAATATCTGTACTTTCCCGACCCTGAACGACAGCCCGGTCTTGCACTGCGGCAACCGGCAGCTCCGACACCCATGGTTTTTACGTCCGCTGGATGGCTCTCGGACCCAATCGATCCCGCCACACTTGAACCTGTTAGGGCTCCAAAATGAACGTCAAGCGCCTTGCGAAAAATTTGCGCTTTGGCGGTATGTCGTTGCACCGACAAAGCGTTAGTCCGGACGGCCCCCGGCCGGATGGTGTGCGGAGGGCCAACGATCGTTGCGTGGAACTGGACTCCTACGCGAATTTCGTTCAAAGCGGCAGCGCTAGTTCTATAGGGATATTGGCGATCGCGGCAATGGCAATCATGCTTTGCATCTTTACTCTGATTGGTTTTGATAACTTGACATATCAGGGCATTGCGCGAGTCGCGTCCATATCGCTTCTCCTGGTGCCGATGTCCTTTTTGTTCTACTTCGCCAGTGGCGCTCATCGTAGTCGAGGGGCATTCATCCGAATCCATCGCGGAACCCGCAAGCTTTATTTCGTGTATCCGCGGAAAACTCGGCTACACGTTCTGGATTGGGACCAGATTGAAGCTTTGGCCGGCTACATTCCTATCGTCTCCGCAAGCGGCTATGCCAGCAGGCACCCGCTCTATTTGATAGGGGTCGACCACGCCATGAACCCTCCGACGGAAATCTGCGTTGCATGCGGCAACCTCGGTCTGTTCGACGGAGATCGATCCGCCAAAGCGCTCTGGGCCTATCTTCAAGCCTTTATGGCCCACGGTCTCGACGGCTTGCCTGAACCCGCACCGCTGCCTCCTCGATTGACCCGCAAGCAGGAAGCCCTCCAACCGTACCGAGACTGGCTCGCAGGATTGCGCCGCAGACTCGCCAAGCCCTACGGCATGTTGAAAGCGCCGATCACTATTCCCATTTGGCTGGGGTGGCTCTTGATCAATGCCTTTCCGGATAGCGTGGAGGCCTTCATTCAGTACAACGTTCCTTACTCGAAGTTCCCCGAGGAAATAGAGCAATTGTGCGGGTTTGATGAAGTGCGCACCGGTCATTCACGTTAATGGGGGGCGCACTGAGCAGTGAAGCGATACACAGCCGTCGAAGCATGACGCAGGTTGTCCGTTCACTCCGCGGCGCGTTGGGGCAACCACACGCGCCAATGCCCTTGATGTATTCACCGGGAAAACGTCTGTTTGACCCGATCGATTCGGTCGTTTGCGTCAACGGTGAAGGATCCGAGCCGTGATGTTCCCGTCGGTCGTCATGGATTGGGACCTGCCCCCCAACCGACTCGGAACGGAGCAAGAAAATCCCGATTTACACCAACACCTTCTTGCTGGCAAAAATCGGGCTGATCATGGGTTGTAGTTGGTGCAATGTTGTCGTTGGCGCACTACGTGCGCCGGATAATCGCGGCGCCTAACCGGCCGCCGCATGCATCAATCCGCGTAAACCCCCGCCTTGCGAATCACCCCACCCCACTTGTCCACTTCAGACTTCAACCACGTCTGCAGCCCCTCGGGCGTCTGCTTCGCTTCGGGCACGATCTCGGCGCCCAGTTCGGCCATCTTCTGCGTGAAGACCGGGTCCTTCAGCGCGGCGCGCAGCGCGGCGTTGAACTTGTCGATCGCCTCGGGCGGAGTGCCCTTCGGCGCATAAACGCCGTGCCACACCTTGACCTCGAAGTCCTTCAGGCCGCCTTCCTTCAACGTGGGCGCGTCGGGCAGCGTCTTGATGCGGTCCAGCGTGGTGACGCCGTACAGCTTGACGCGTTCGGCCTTGATCTGCGGGATGGTCTGCGTGGTCTGGTCGCACAGGACGTCCACCTGCCCGCCCAGCAGCGCGGTCATGGCGGGGGCGGTGCCCGCATAGGGCACGGTGGTGAATTGCACGCCCAGCGACTCCTGCAGCAGCATGCCGCACAGCTGCGACACGGCGCCCAGGCCGGCGTTGGCCAGGTTGATCTTGTTGCCGTTTTCCTTGGCGTACTTGATGAAGTTGGCCATGCCGTCGGCCGGCAGGTCCTTGCGGCCCAGCAGGGTCATCGGCACGTCGGCGACCTGGCCGACATAGGCGAAGTCCGTCAGCGGGTTGTACGACAGCTTGCGGTACAGCGCGGGCGCCGTCGCCATGCCGTTGTGGTGGATAAGGAAGGTGTAGCCATCGGGCGCGGCGCGCGCCACGTGCTGCGAGGCCAGCGTGCCGCCGGCGCCGGTGCGGTTTTCGATGACGATGCTCTGTCCCAGCGTCTTGGCCATGGAAGCGCCCAGGCTGCGGGCCACGACGTCGGTGGGACCGCCCGCGGCAAACGGCACCACCAGCGAAATCGGGTGATTCGGGTAGGTTCCCTGCGCGCCGGCGTTGCCAAAGGCCAGGCAGGACAGGGCCAGCATGGGCCAGGCTGCGCGCTTGAGGGCGCGGGCGTATGGGTGGGACATGTCTCGCTCCTTGTAGTCTCTTCGGCCCGCGATGCCGCGCATGGCGGGCAGGCATCGGCAGTGTGGCGCGACTAGGGCGAGGTTGGGAATTCGTGGATTCGCAAGCCGGGCTTCGGCGCGCGGAAAGGAGGGTTTACGCGGACTTGCCCGCAGAAGCGCTAAAAAGCCTGCGTGTAGCGCATCACGGCTCTGGAATGTTTTCCCGAAAGATCACCTGCAGCCGCGGCAGGTAGCTGGGTTCGGGCGCGCCCTTCACCGCCGCCACCAGCAGCTTGACGATCTCGCGCGCCTCCACGCGCGGGTTCTGGTCGATCACGGCGTCCATGGTGCGATCAAGCAACAGGCGGCGCGTGGCTTCGGTGAGGTCGTGGCCGACGAAGACAATGCGGGGGGCGGCGGCTGCCTTGCCTGAGCGGGCCTCGGTCGGCCACGCCTCCGCCGGCCGCGCCTCTTTCAGCGCCCGCGCGATGCCTTGATTGCCGGCGCCGATGTTGTAGATCGCGTGCGGCGGATCTTTGCGCAGTAGATCCTGCGTGACGGCAAACGCGCGGTCGCGGTCGTCGCCGATTTCGAGCGTATGTGCGATGCGCAGGTGCGGAAACTCTTCGCTCAGCAGCGAGCGAAAGCCCATCTCGCGCTCCTCGTGGCCGCGATAGGCCAATGACCCCACGAACACCGCGACCTTGCGTTCGGTGTGCTGCGGCAGAAACCGGCCCAGCAACAACGCGGCCAGGCGGCCCGCGGCGCGGTTGTCGATGCCCACGTAACCCAGCCGCGCCGAGATCGGAATGTCCGACACCAGGGTGCTCACATGCACGCCGCTGTCGCGCAGCGCCATGATGGCATCGCGCACCTGGGGATGGTCCAGTCCGACCAGGCCAACGGCCTGCGTCTGCTCGCGCAGCTCGTAGAGCTTTTTGGCGAGCTTGTTGGCGTCGAATCCCTCGATCAGATGCAGGCGGGCCCGCACATCGGGGCGGGTGGCGGCTTCTTCGAGCAGGTGCCGGCCCAACGCGGTCATGAAGCTGTTGGTGCCGGCGGGCAAGACGAAATCGACCCGCACGTCCTGACTGGCGGCCTCGGCGCCCGGGACGAAGTAGCCCAGGCGATTGGCAATCGCCAGCACGCGGTCGCGCGTCTTGCCGCGCACGCCGTCGCGGTCGTTCAGCACCCGGTCCACGGTGGCGGTAGACATGCCGGCTTCACGGGCAATGAGGGAAATGGTGGGGCGCATGCGGGACCAGACTCTCAAGACACCATCAGGGCGATGGCAACCGGGCCATCATAAGCCATCATTTGCAATCATTCAGGATCAAAAAGGTAACGTCGCTGCCCTATGGGAGCAAACCGCCTTTACCCCTGATTGTTTTGATGTGAATATCGCGGCTCAATACATCAAATACCGCACGGCAGGATGCCAGGCAGTCGACAGTGCATACCGGGCCGGCAGGAGGAGCACATGTCGCACCCAACCCTGGTGCCCGACCCCCCCGTTCGGGAACGGCGCTTTCGCATCGGCTGTATCGGCGCCGGCATGATCATGGCCGAATGCCATCTGGCGGCCTATCAGCAGGCCGGCTTCACGGTGGCGGCGATCGCGTCGCGGACCCGCAGCAAGGCGGCTGCCGTCGCCGAACGCTACGGCATCCCGCGCGTGCATGACGATCCCCTGGCCCTGATCGCCGATCCGCAGATCGAGATCGTGGACATCGCGTATCCGCCCGACCAGCAGCCCGCGCTGATTCGCGCCGCATTGCGCGCCCCGCACGTGCGTGGCGTGCTGGCGCAGAAGCCGCTCGCCTTGTCGCTGGATGAAGCCCGCGCCCTGCGCGACGAGGCAAGGGCCGCCGGCAAGATCCTGTCGGTGAACCAGAACATGCGCTACGACCAGTCGATGCGCACGCTCAAACAGCTGCTCGACCAGGGCGTGCTGGGCACGCCGGTGTTCGCGCAGATCGACATGCACGCGATCCCGCACTGGCAGGATTTCCTGCGCGGCTATGACCGGCTGACGCTCTCGAACATGAGCGTGCACCACCTCGACGCCCTGCGTTATCTGTTTGGCGAGCCCACCGAGATCACCAGCATCACGCGCCCCGATCCGCGCACCGAGTTCGCGCACCAGGATGGGCTGGTGACCACCATGCTGCGCTTTGGCAACGGGCTGCTCGCGCTGTCGCTCGAAGACGTGTGGTCGGGTCCGCGAGCCGAGGGATACCCCGACGACCAGCACATCCGCTGGCGCGTGGAAGGCACCGAAGGCGTCGCGCGCGGCACCATCGGCTGGCCCACCGGCGAGCCGTCGACCCTGAGCTACGCCTCGCGCGCGGCCGAGGGCCATACCGACGGGCGTTGGGTGACGCCCACGTGGGACACGATGTGGTTTCCGCATGCCTTCATCGGCGTGATGGAGCAGTTGCAGTACGCGCTGGCCAGCGGCACCGAGCCTGCGTTGAGCGTGACCGACAACGTACGCACGATGGCGCTGGTCGAGGCCGCGTACACGTCCATCGCCGAAGGCCGCACAGTACGGCTGCCGGCTGTTGAATAACCAGACAGAAAAAACAGACGGAGACAACCATCATGATCCAGACCGGAATCTTCTCGGGCTACTTTCCCTATGAGCTGGAGCGCACCGCCAAGGTGATCCGCTCGCACGGCTTCAACACCGTGCAGCTGGACCTGCATTTCAAGGACATGGAGCTTGGCCCGGGGCAGCTGACCGCGCAGAAATGCACGCAGATCCGCGACACCTTCCGCAATTACAACCTGCCGGTGTCCTGCATCTCGGCCTATACCAACATCGTTCATCCCGATCCCGCCGAGCGCCAACGCCGCAACGGTTATCTCAAAGAGATCCTCACGCACGCGCGCCAGCTGGGTTCGCCCTACGTGATCTCGGAAACCGGCACGTTCGATCCCGACAGCGACTGGGTGCATCACCCCAAGAACAAGACCGAGGAAGGTTGGGAGCAGTGCCGCGCGGTGATCGCCGAGCTGTCGCAACATGCCTATGACCATGGCGCGGTGTTCCTGCTGGAGACCTACGTGAACAACGTGGTGGGATCGGTCGAGGAAACGCTGCGCATGTTCGCCGAAGTGGATCATCCAGGCCTGGGCCTGCTGATGGATCCGACGAACTTCTTCGAAGCGCACAACATCGACCACATGGACCGCACGCTCAATCAGGTGTTCGACGCGCTCTCCGACAAGATCTGCATCGCGCATGCCAAGGACGTGAAGCGTTCGGGCGACGACAAGTCGGAAAAGCACAGCGACATCGGTGACGAGGGCGCGGCCGAAAGCCATACCTTCCGTGGGGTAGGCGAGATCGAACTGCCGGCGCCGGGCCTGGGCGCGCTCAATTACGACCTGTATCTGCAGCGCCTGGCAAAGAAGCACCCCAACATTCCCATCATCATCGAACACCTGACCGAAGACGACGTGCCGCGCGCCAAGACCTTTCTTGACGAGCGGCTCCGCGCGAACGGTCTGTAGGCCGGCGCCGCAAGCAATACCGGCGCACCGCGAAGCCATCATCGAAGAAGGCCAGCGGCGCGCCGTCTGAACACGATTCTGAACACCGACACCGGTGGACGCGCACCCGCGCATCCGCCAGGGAGAACTCATGCCTGACATTTACGGGACCTGGATGACGCGCCGCGACGTAGAGGCGCGCACCGGGCAGCTTGCGCAGTTTGCCGGCGTACGCCTGATGACGCTGGACGACGGGCTGGAACGCGGCATCCGCATGCTGGAGTTCCGCAGCGGCACGGGCCTGCGTTTCACGGTGCTGGTGGATCGCGCGATGGACATCGCCGACTGCGAATATCGCGGCATGGCCATGGGATGGCAGTCGCCGTCGGGCTTTCGCCACCCCGGACTGCATGACTACGAAGGCGAGGGCGGACTGGGCTGGATGCGCTCGTTCTCGGGCCTCATGATCACCTGCGGGCTGGACCACATCCTGTTCATGTACGACGCGCCGGCCGACAACTATGTGTATGGCCCGCGCAAGACGGCAAAGCAATCCATCCATGGCCGCGTCGGCACCATCCCCGCGCGGCTGACCGGCTACGGCGAACGCTGGGACGGCGATCGCTGCGTGCTGTGGGCCGAAGGCGTGGTGACCCAGGGCACCGTGTTCGGCGAGCATCTAGAGCTGCACCGCCGCATCGAGATCGAGGTGGGCACCAACGACATCAAGCTGTCGGACCGGGTCGTGAACCGCGGCTTTTATCGCACGCCGCACATGCTCTGCTATCACATCAACCTGGGCTATCCGGTGCTGGACGCCGATTCGCGCTATCTGGCGCCGATCCGCGATGTGGTGTGGGCCGCGCACGAGCAGGACTACCGCAAGCAGGGCGTGGGCTACCGCCGCATGCCGGCGCCGCAGATGGGCTTTCATGAGCAGGTGTGGCAGCACGAGATGGCGGCCGCGGCCGACGGCAGCGTGCCGGTGGCCCTGGTGAACGATGCGCTCGGTCTGGGCATGCAGGTCAGCACCTACAAGCATCAATTCCCCTGCCAGTACCAATGGCAGAACCTGCAATCGGGCCAGTATGCGATGGGCATCGAGCCCTCCACCAACCATGTGCTGGGCCAGGGCGCGGCGCGCGAGCGCAATGAGCTCATCTGGCTGGAGCATGGAGACGAGCGCCGCTACGACACCACGTTCAGCGTGCTGGGCTCGGCCGCCGACATCGCGGCCTGCGAAGCCCGCATCCGCGCGATTGCGGAGCAGCCCGAGACCGACTATCCGCCGTTGTCGGGACGCTTTGCGCCCATCGCGGGGCGCTCATGAGCGCGCGCTTCTCGTTGCAGGGCCGCCGCGTGCTGTACACGGGCGCGGCGGGCGGCTTTGGCGTGGGCACCACGATTGCGCTCTTGGAAGCGGGCGCAAGCGTGATCGCGCTGGACAACCACGCCGGGCATATCGACCGCTTGCGCAGCACCGTGCCGCCGCAGTTTGCCGATCAGCTTCAGATCCTGCAGGCCGACCTCGCCGATGCCGGCGCGCTGCAATCGCACCTTGAGCGGCTGACGGCCGAGGGCACGATCGATGTGGTCATCAACAACGCGGCGATCTATCCCTCGCGTCCGTTCGAGGAATACAGCGATGCCGAGCTGGCGCGCGTGCACCGCGTCAACGTGGAGGCGGCCGTGCAGATCGTGCGCGCGGCGCTGCCGGGCATGCGCGAACAGCAATGGGGCCGCGTGATCAACATCTCGTCGATCACGCTGTCGGGCGGTTGGGAAAACCTGCTGCCCTACGTGCAATCCAAAGGCGCGATGGTGGGCGCCACGCGCGCCTTCGCCCGCGAGTTCGGCAAGTGGGGCATCACGGTCAACGCCATCTCGCCGGGCGCGTTTCCGACCGATGCCGAGAAGATCCATCCCGATCCCGAGGGCTACAACCGCATGGTGCTCGATCGCCAGTCGGTGAAGCGCCGCGGGCACGCCGGCGACATCGCCGCGGCCATCGTGTTCCTTGCCTCGGACGAGGCGGGTTTCATTTCCGGACAGACGCTGGCGGTGGACGGCGGCTGGGTCATGCATTAAGGCGCATCGGCGCCACGCAAAGGGTAGAAGCAATGAGCATTCTTTCTGGCTACAAGGTTCTGGACTGCTCCATCGCCATGGCGGGGCCGTTCGCGGCACAGCGCCTGGGCGACCTGGGCGCCGACGTGATCAAGATCGAGCCGCCCACCGGCGAATGGCAGCGGCACGCGCCCGCCGGCGGCATCACGGGCAACAAGATCAACGTGTCGTTTCTCTCGCTGAACCGCAACAAGCGCTCGCTGGCGATCGATCTGAAGAGCGCCGGCGGCAAGGAGATCATCCAGAAGCTCGCGGCGCAGGCCGATGTGTTCATCCAGAACTACCGGCCGGGTGTCGCCGGCCGCCTGGGGGTGGACTACGAGACCCTGTCGGCCCTGAATCCGCGCCTGATTTATGTATCGATGTCGGGTTTCGGTGAAGACGGTCCCTACGCCACGCGCCCCGGGCAGGATCTGCTGCTGCAGGCGATGTCGGGTGCGATGCTGTCGTCGGGCCGGGCCGGCGAAGCGCCTCGCGCGGCGGGCCAGTATGTGGTCGACGCTGTCACCGCGTACTGCGCCTTCGAAGGCGTGCTGGCCGCGCTGCTGCATCGCGAGCGCACCGGCGAGGGCCAGAAGGTCGAGGTCAACATGCTGGATGCGATCACCACGATCCAGATGCAGGAGCTCTCGGTGTATACCGTGGGGCACAAGCCGCAGGTGCGCAGCGCCGAGCCGCATGCCCACGTGTACATTCGCGCGCCCTACGGCACCTTCGCGACGACCGACGGCTATCTGGCGCTGGCCATGCCCGACATGAACGTGCTGGCGCGCGTGACCGAAGAGCCGCGCCTGGCGGCGTACACCGAACGCGACGGTTGGGAAAAGCGCGACGAGATCTATGCGCTCGTGCGCGACACGCTGGCAAAGGCCTCCACCGCCGACTGGTTCGCCAAACTGGATGCCGCCGGCATCTGGTGCAGCCCGGTGTATGGCTACGCCGATCTGGTCGAAGATCCGCAGATCGCGCACAACGGCACCTTCGTCGAATACGACCATCCGACCGAAGGCCGGATCAAGACGCCGGGCTTTCCGATCCGCTTTTCCAAGACCCCGAGCCAGGTGGTGCGCGGCGCGCCGCTCACCGGCCAGCACACCGACGAAGTGCTGCGCGATTTTGGCTTCAGCGACAACGAGATCGCCGCGCATGCGGCGTCGGGCGCGGTGCTGCGCGGGGCTTCGGAATGAGCGAGCGCCACCTGCCGTATCGCGGCCTGACCTGGGATCATCCGCGCGGCTTCAACGCCCTGCACGCGGCGACCGACCACACGCCGCTGGTTCACTGGGACAAGCAATCGCTCGAAGGCTTCGAGTCGGCGCCTATTGCCGAACTTTGCGCCCGCTATGACCTGGTGGTGCTGGATCACCCGCATTTGGGCGAAGCCCTGGCGCACGATTGCCTGCAGCCGCTGGACACCGTTTTCGCGCCTGACGAGCTGGCGCGGATCGCGCGTGACAGCATCGGGCTGTCGTACGACAGCTATCGCATGGCCGATCGCCAATGGGCGCTGCCGCTGGACGCCGCCACGCAGGTGATGGCCACGCGCGCTGATCGAATCGACGGCCCTGCGCCGCGCACCTGGCACGAGGTGCTGACGTTGTCGCAACGCAGCGGTTCGGTCGCGCTCAGCTGGGGCGGGCCGCATCCGTTTCTGTCGCTGCTGTCGATCGCCGCCGCCATCGCGCCAGATACCGACCTGCGGCCGCACGGCGCCTGGCACGACGCCGCGACGCTCGCCGGCGCGTGCGACGTGCTCTCCGAATTGGCGCGGCTCACGCCCGCGCACGCGCTGACCTACAACCCGATCGCCTTGCTTGGTCACATGAGCTCGCGCGATGACATCACGCTATGCCCGCTGGTCTATGGCTACGTGAACTACGCCACGTCCGCGGTCGCCAAGCCGCTTACGTTCCGCGACGCGCCCCAGGCCGATGCCGGCCGGCCCGGCTCGATTCTCGGCGGCACCGGCATTGCGATCTCGCGGCGCTGCATCGTGGGGCCCGAGTTGCGCGCGCATCTGTTGTGGTTGCTGGCAGCCGATACCCAAAGCCGCTTCATCCCGCAGCACGAAGGACAGCCCAGCCATCGCGGCAGCTGGACCGATGCAAACGTGAATGCGGCGAGCGGCAACTTCTACGCCAACACGGCCCGCACGCTGGAAGCCGCGTCGATCCGGCCGCGGCACGACGGCTACATCGCGTTCCAGAGCGAGGCATCGCAGTTCCTGCGCGACGGCGTCGCCGCCCGCGCATCGTCCCATGCATTGGCGCGCGGCCTGACCGAGCGTTTCGAGGCCAGCCTGGCCGCCACCCCAAGCACTCCGCAATAAGGATGTCGACGTGAGCGCACTCGTCAATCTCAGTATCGATGGCCATGTCGCCATCATCGAACTCAATCGTCCCGAGAAGCTGAACGCGATGACGCCCGAGATGGCCGACTTGCTGATCGCGGCGGTGGAGCAATGCAATACCGACGCGCAGGTGCGCGCGGTGATCCTGACCGGCGCGGGCCCCAAGGCCTTCTGCGCAGGCTCGGACATCACCGAGCTCGACCGCTACGCCACGCCCTGGGATTTTCGCAATCGGCTCGACTACTGCGACTGCGTGCGCATGTTGAAAAAGCCCACGGTGGCGGCGATCAACGGCTATACGTTCGGCGGCGGCCTGGAGATGGCATTGGCCTGCGATATCCGCATCGCCTCCGATAACGCCCGTCTGGGCGCGCCCGAGATCAAGCTGGGCTGGATCGGCGGCGGCGGCATGACGGCGCAGCTCGTTCATGCGATCGGCCCGAGCAACGCCGCAATGATGGTGCTGACCGGCGACCCCATCCGCGCCGAGCAGGCGCTGGCCTGGGGCCTGGTGAGCGAGGTGGTGCCGCAGGAACAATTGCGCGAGCGCGCGCAGGCGCTTGCCGCCACCATCGCCTCGCGCGCCCCGATCGCGGCCGAGACGGCGCGCGTCAACCTGCGCGCCGCGCTGTCGATGCCGCTGGAGAAGGCCGTGGAATACGAGCGCGATCTGCAGGCGATCTGCTTTGCCACCGCCGACGCCAAGGAAGGCCGCAAGGCTTTTGAAGAAAAGCGCGCGCCGAAGTTCGAGCGGCGCTGATGGGCAGGGGACGCTGAAGGGGGGCCGCTCCGCGCGGTCGGAGGCGCCTCAGTTGGGCTGGTCCTTGCCCGGGTCCTCAGCCAGCACCTGGGGCGTCACGTAGGGGGCGTGGGCCGTATTGACGGGCTCCATGCGCAGCGGCTGGTGCACGCGCGACGGCGGCACCAGTGAGCCGGGCGCGTCGGGGTTGGTCCACGACGGATCCGGGATCTCCGCGAAGACCTGGCGCAGGCGTTCGCCCCAGGAGCCGCGGATCATGCGGAAGTATTCGTTGTGCTCGTCGATGCTGGCAAAGTGCGTCACGCGCAACGAATTGGCGCTGTACACCAGCAGGTCCAGCGGCACGCCCACCGAGATATTGGAGCGCAGCGTGGAATCCATGGAGATCAGCGCGCACTTGGCGGCCTCGTCCAGCGAGGTGTCCGGTTGCAGCACGCGGTCCAGGATGGGCTTGCCGTACTTGGCCTCGCCGATCTGGAAATACGGGCATTCCTGGCCGGCCTCGATGAAGTTGCCTGCCGAATACAGCTGGAACAGGCGGCATTGTTCGGTGCCGATCTGGCCGCCGAAGATCATGCTGACGTTGAAATCCACGCCCTGCTCGTGCAGGGCGGCAGCCTCGCTGCGGTAGACCTCGCGCACTGCCGCGCCCACCAGCCGCGTGGCCGCGAACATGTCGGGCGCGTTCCAGAGGGTGTCGGCGCCTTCTTCGCGCTGGCGGGTCAGCACGTTCAGCACGGCCTGGCTGACCGCCAGGTTGCCGGAGGTCATCAGGACCATGACGCGCTCGCCCGGCAGTTCGAACACGGTCATCTTGCGAAAGACGCTGATCTGGTCGACGCCCGCGTTGGTACGGGAGTCGGAGAGAAACACCAGGCCGGCGTCGAGGCGGGCGGCTACGCAGTAGGTCATGATCGGAAAGAGGGAAAAACCACCACGCATTGTATTGCGGTGCGGCGGGGCAGATGTTACGGCTTACCGCCGGGCCCCCGCCTGCACCTGGACGCTGATTTCCATGGATTCCTCGCCGCCGCCGGTGCGCACGCCCCGCACGGGCGAGGCCGAGTCGTAATCCCGGCCCACCGCCAGCCGGCAATGGCACTCCGAGGCGAACTGGTTGTTGGTGATGTCCACGCTGGTCCAGCCCACGTCGGGCAGCCAGACGTCCGCCCACGCGTGGCTGGCCGCATGCTCGGCGGTGGTGTACAGGTAGCCGCTGACGTACCGCGCCGGCACGCCTAGGCCACGCACGCACGCGAGGAACAGGTGGGCGTGGTCCTGGCACACGCCCAGGCCCAGGGCCAGCACCTGATCGGCGGCGGTCGTGACATCCGTGGTGCCGGGCACGTAGGCCACGCGGGCGTGGATCGCCGCGGCCAGGTTCAGGATGTCGTCGGAGGTCGACAGCCCGTTCGGCAGCACCGCGCGCGCAAAAGCCAGGATCGTCTCGTCCGCCTGCGTCAGCGGCGTGGGCACGCAATAGGCATGCACCGGCAGGCGGCTGTCTTCACTGCCCAGCACACCGCGCGTCAGCGGCGCCACCAGCACCTGGCCGGACACGCGCAGTTCGATGTCGCTGTGCGGCTGATTCAGCGTCAGCGTGTGCGTGATGTTGCCGTAGGCGTCGACCTGCTTGTCCAGTTGGCCGGGCGCCTCGATGTTCCATCGCAGCACGCGCTGGTGTTCGTCGTCGCGCGGCGTCAGGCGCAGGGTCTGGATGCTGTAGTTGACCGGCGCCGTGTAGCGGTAATGCGTAACGTGCGTGATGATCTGCTTCATTGCCTCTCCCGTGTTAGGCCGACAGCGGCACCAGGAAGTCCTGGCTGATCCGGTTGCCCAGGTCGTTGATACGGTCCAGGAATCGGTCCAGGTAGCGGTGCAGTCCGCTCGCCAGAATGTCTTCGACGCGCCCGTACTGCAGCTCAGCACACAGCATGCCCGCGCGCCGCTCGGTTTCGGTCGAGCGCTGATTTGCGACGCGCGCCAGGTCGCCGGCCAACGCCCGCATCGAGGCCAGCAGCGATCTTGGCATGTCGCCATGCAGGATCAGCAGCTCGGCCACGCGGTCGGGCGTGATGACGTCACGGTACACCTTGCGGTAGATCTCCAGGCCGGACACGGAAGTGAGCAGCGCCGACCATCGGTAGAACTCGCTTTGCACCGCAGCCGTGCCGGCCGGTTCCGCGCGGCCGTCCTGCGCGCCCGCGCCGCCGCGTTCATGAAACTTCACGTCCAGCATGCGCGCGGTATTGTCGGCGCGTTCCAGATGCATGCCGATGCGCATGAAGTACAGCGCCTCGTCTTCCAGCATGGTGGCGATCGTGACGCCGCGCGCCAGGTGCGAGCGGAATTTCACCCATTCGAAGAACTCGCCCGGATTGCGCTCCAGCAGCCCGGTGTGCAGGTGCTTGAGCAGTTCGAGCCACGTGGTGTTGTAGGTTTCCCAGACCTCCGTCGTGAGGCTGCCGCGCACGGCGCGGGCGTTTTCCCGGGCGGCGCGCATGCAGGAATAGATCGACGAGGAATTCTCCGGGTCGCGCACCATGTACTGCAGCACGTCGTGCGGTGAGATCGATGCGTACTTGCTCTGATACAGGCCCTGCAGCTCGGAGATGCGCAGCACGCCCAGCCACGAGCCCTCGCGCGTCTGCGTGTCCTGCGGCAGCAGCGACATCTGCAGATTCACGTCCAGCATGCGGGCGGTGTTTTCGGCCCGCTCGGTGTAGCGGCACATCCAGAACAGGTTGTCGGCGGTTCGGCTCAGCATGGTCAGTCCTCCAGCACCCAGGTGTCCTTCGTGCCGCCGCCCTGGCTGCTGTTGACCACCAGCGACCCTTCCGTCAACGCCACGCGGCACAGGCCGCCCGGTACGGTGCGGATCTCCTTGCCGCACAGCACGTACGGACGCAGGTCCACGTGGCGCGGCGCGACGCCCGATTCCACGTAGGTCGGGGTGGTCGACAGCGCCAGCGTGGGCTGCGCGATGTAGTTGGCGGGGTTGGTGCGGACGCGGTCCTTGAAGGCTTCCACGTCGGCGCGCGAGGCCGACGGCCCGACCAGCATGCCGTAGCCGCCCGCGCCATGCACTTCCTTGACCACCAGCTCGTGCATGTTGGCCAGCACGTGGGAGAGCTCGTCCGGCCGGCTGCAGCGCCAGGTGGGCACGTTCGACAGGATGGGTTCTTCGTCCAGATAGAAGCGGATCATGTCGGGCACGTACAGATACGTGGACTTGTCGTCGGCGATGCCGGTGCCGATGGCGTTGGCCAGCGAGACGCGGCCGGCGCGATACACCGACAGGAGGCCCGGCACGCCCAGCGCGGAATCGGCGCGAAACGCCAGCGGATCCAGAAAATCGTCGTCCAGCCGGCGGTAGATCACGTCCACCTTGCGCGGCCCGCGCGTGGTGCGCATGTAGACGGTGTTCTGCTCGACGAACAGGTCCTGGCCTTCCACCAGTTCCACGCCCATCTGCTGCGCCAGAAACGCGTGCTCGAAGTAGGCCGAGTTGTACATGCCCGGCGTCAGCACCACCACGGTGGGATCGTCGCCGCCATGCGGCGCGACCTCGCGCAGGTTGTCCAGCAGCAGGTCGGGGTAGTGGGCCACCGGTTCGACCTTGATGCGGCCAAAGGCATCGGGCATGAGCCGCATCGACATCTTGCGGTTCTCCAGCATGTACGACACGCCCGACGGCACGCGCAGGTTGTCCTCCAGCACGTAGAACTCGCCCGCGCCCGCCCGCACGATGTCCACGCCGGCGATGTGGCAGTAGATGTCCTCGGCCACGGCGACGTCCTGCATCTCGGGGCGGTATTGCGCGTTCAGGAAGACCTGCTCGGCCGGCACGATGCCGGCGCGCACGATGTCGTGGCCGTGGTAGATGTCGCGGATGAACAGGTTCAGCGCGCGCACGCGCTGCTTCAGGCCGGCTTCCAGGAGCCGCCATTCGTCGGCGGGGATGATGCGGGGGATCAGATCGAACGGGATGAGGCGTTCGGTGCCGGCGGCGTCGCCCGCAACCGAGAAGGTGATGCCGACGCGGCGAAAGCTCAGGTCGGCCTCCAGCCGACGCACGGACATGGCCTCGTCCGACTGCTCGGTGTGCCAGCGCTCGAACGCCTGGTAGTGGGCGCGGATGCGGTTCTCGCCATCGCGCATTTCGTCATAGGCGGATGGACGGGCGGGTGGGTGCTTCATGGCTCCTCCGGTGCAGATGCATATCTACAAGCAACCCGCATGCCAGCTTTGGCGGCAGGCGGGCGCCACGGAGTCAATATGCGCTGGGGACGGGGGAATTGCCATCCCCACGGCGGACGAAGCGTAAATCTGGGGACAGGCCGCGCCGCGGCAGGCGCGGGGGCGTTGGCGGGCGCACCACGCTGGTGCGCCGCGCCGGACGAAACTGGTGCGTCAGTTCATCCGATACGAGTGCAGGACCGATCCGCCGGTCTTGCCCTCTTCAAGCGGGGCGTGCGGCACCCAGCCGTCCTGGGTCAGCACCGCGTCCAGCCGGACGTCGTGCGGGGCGGGGACATATCCCGGATCCAGCTCGCCGCAGCTCCAGGCGATGCCGATGGCGGTGAAGGCGTGGCCGCGTTCGCGCAGGGCGGCCAGCGTGCGGTCGTAGTAGCCGCCGCCATAACCCAGGCGGTCGCCCTGTTCCGTGTAACCGAGCGTGGGCACCAGGACCACGTCGGGCAGCAATTCGGGGCCGGCCACGGGTTCCTGGATGCCGTACGGGCCGGCGCGCAGCTCGGCCTCGGGCGTCCAGGGCAGGAACGCGAGCGGCGCGTTGCGCTCGCGCACCACGGGCAGGGCGACGGTCATGCCGGCTTCGGTCCATTGCGTCAGCAGGGGGCGCAGATCGGGCTCGTCGGCCATGGGCCAGAACGCGGCGACGGTTGTGGGGGCCGGATGGCCCGCCTGCACGGCCTGGTCGCGGGCGACATTCAGCCACGTGAACAGGCGCGCGCGCATGAGCAAAGCGCCTCGGCTGCGCTGGTCGTCAGGCAGGCCGGCGCGCAATTTTCGCAATCGCGTGCGCTCCTGGACTGCGGTATCCTCTTGAGTATTTTGCGTAGTCATGCTGTGGCTGTAACCGGGGGGTTGAAGATGAAGGCAAACATGCTGAAGACGAATTTGCGTAGGCTCAGCATGCGGGTGCGTCGAGAGACAGGCGCCCAGCAGCCCCCACGGTATCAGAATTCGTCGTCGCCAGCGGCCGGCGCCCAATCCGGGCAGCACCGTGGGCAGCACCGCGGCTTGCTCCGCTTGCTTCCGCTGGTGGCGCTATTCACCGCAGCCTGTGCGCCAGTCGATGCGCAGCAGCGCAGCGCCGCCGTCAATCCCCAGCCTCAGCCCCCAGTGCAGGCCGCCCAGCCGATGATCGCGGTGCCGCCCGTGGCGCTGGCAGGCTTGCCGCCCACCGCCGAGACCCCCGCGCTGGCCGCGGTGGTCGCCGCGCGCGAGGCCATGAATCGCAAGCAGTGGTCCGTCCTGGGCGTGCTCGTGCCGCAGGCCAAGGGCGATCCGCTGGGCATGTACCCCGAATACTGGCTGCTGCGTTACCAGCTCTGGACGCCGCCCGCCTCGGGCCGCCCCGTCGCGGCCCTGCAGCAGTTCATCAACAGCAACGGCGACGCCTACCTGGCCGACCGCCTGCGCGGCGACTGGCTGCTGGCCGCCGCCCGTAGCGGCGACTTCGAAACGGTGCGCAAGCTGGCGCCCGTGAGGAACAGCAACGCGCAGATCGAATGCGCCATTCTGGACGGCAAGCACATGACCGGCCAGCGCGCCACCGCCGCGCAAGCGATGGCCGCCTTCGCGCCCGGCAGCGCATGCTGGGCGCTGTACGACCAGCTCGTGGCCGACGGCATCCTGGGGTGGGAGCAGCTCGAACCGCAGTTGCGCGACGCCATCGAGGCCAACAAGACCACTGACGCGCGCAAGTTCGTGCAGTACATGTTCGAGCCGCGCGACGTGAAGACCTACGACGTCCTGATGAAGGACCCGATGAAGTGGCTCACGCGCCAGGACCGCATGCCCGTGGGCCGCAACGAAAAGGAACTGGTCACGCTGGCGCTTGCCCGCCTGGCGCGATCGGACGTCAGCGTCGCCGATTCCTACCTGCGCCGCGAGTGGGCCAAGTCGATGTCCAAGTCGAACTTGGCCTGGGTGCGCGGGCAGTATGCGCTGGCCGCCGCGCTGGGTTTGGACAGCCGCGCCAACGACTGGTACCGCGAAGCCGGCCACATCCGCATGACGGAATACAACGCCGGCTGGAAGGTGCGCGCAGCGCTGCGCCAGCCCAAGATCGACTGGAAGTGGGTCATCGAATCCATCGACGAAATGCCTGCCTCGCAGCAGGCCGAGACCGCATGGGTGTACTGGAAGGCGCGCGGCCAGGCCGCGCTGGGCCAGAAGGAAAAGGCCCACGCCGCCTACGTCAGCATCGCCGACCGCTTCGATTTCTACGGCCAGCTTGCGGCTGAAGAACTCGGCCGCCGCATCAACGTGCCGCCGCGTCCCGCGCCCATCAGCGACCGCGAGATCGCCGAGGCGCGCGCCAATCCGGGCCTGCAGCGCGCCGTGCTGCTGTTCCGCCTGGGCTGGCGTGCCGAAGCCGTGCCCGAATGGAACTTCACGCTGCGCGGCATGAACGACCGTCAGCTCATGGCCGCCGCCGAGCTGGCCCGTGCCGAAAACATCTACGACCGCGTGGTCAACACGTCGGACCGCACGGAAAAGGAATTCGACTTCAGCCAGCGCTTCATCGCGCCGTTCGAGGGCCGCGTCACGGCCAAGGCAAACGCCATCGCGCTGGATCCGGCGTGGGTGTACGGGCTGATCCGCCAGGAATCGCGCTTCATCATGGATGCGCGTTCTCACGTGGGCGCCTCGGGTCTGATGCAGCTCATGCCCGCCACGGCCAAGTGGGTTGCCGGCAAGATCGGCATGAGCGATTTCACGCCGGGCAGCGTCAACGACTTCGACACCAATACCGAGCTGGGCACCAATTACCTGAACATCGTGCTGCGCGACCTGAACGGTTCGCAGATGCTGGCCAGCGCGGGTTACAACGCGGGCCCGGGCCGGCCGCGTAACTGGCGCTCGACGTTCACGCATCCGGTCGAAGGCGCCATCTTTGCCGAGACCATTCCGTTCACCGAAACGCGTACGTACGTCAAGAACGTGATGTCCAACGCCACGTACTACGCGGCGATGTTCACCGGCCAGCCGCAATCGCTGAAAGAACGCCTGGGCAGCATCGTGCCGGCGGGCACCGAAACCGCCGCAGCGCAATGACACGGGATCCGGCCACCGAAGGCCTGCGCGCCTACATCGTCGGCGGCGCCGTGCGCGATGCGCTGCTTGGTCTGCCGGCCGGCGATCACGATTGGGTCGTGGTGGGCGCCACGCCCGAGGACATGACGCGCCGCGGCTTCATTCCGGTCGGCGGCGATTTTCCCGTCTTCCTGCATCCCCGGACCAAAGAGGAATACGCGCTGGCGCGCACCGAACGCAAGTCCGGGCGCGGCTACAAGGGCTTCACCTTTTATACGGGCACGGACGTCACGCTGGAAGAAGATCTGCGCCGCCGCGACCTCACGGTCAACGCCATTGCGCAGGACGAGAACGGCCAGCTCGTTGACCCGCTCAATGGCGCGGACGACCTGCGCGCCCGTGTCTTTCGGCACGTGGGCGAGGCGTTCGAGGAAGATCCCGTGCGCATCCTGCGCCTCGCGCGCTTTACGGCGCGCTTTGGCGATTTCAGCGTGGCCCCGGAAACCCTGGAACTGTGCCGCCGCATGGTGGCGGCCGGGGAGGCCGATGCGCTGGTGGCCGAGCGCGTCTGGAAGGAACTGTCGCGCGGGCTGATGGCGCATACCCCTTCGCGCATGCTGGGCGTGCTGGCCGAATCCGGCGCGCTGGCGCGCGTGATGCCTGAACTGCAGGGCGTGGACGAGGTCGGTCCGCAAGTGGACCGCGCCGCGGAGCAGGGCTTGCCGCTGGCCAGCCGCTACGCGCTGATGTGCCGCCTGACACCCGAGCGCGAGGCGCTTGGCCGACGGATGCGCGTGCCCACGGAGTGCAACGACTACGCGCGCCTCTTGCCCGACGTGCTCGACGCGCTGGATGCTCTGGATGCGCTGGACGGCAAGCCGGAAGGCCCGGATGCGCAACTTGCGCTGATGGAGCGCGCCGACGCGTTGCGCAAGCCGGAACGCTTTTTTGAACTGCTGGATGCCGCGGGTGTCTTGCGCGCGGTGGATGTGCCCGCCTGGCAGGCACGGGCGGCGGCGGTGCGCGGCGTGGACGCGGGCGCCATTGCCAAGGCATGCGCGGGCGAGCCGGCGCGCATCAAGGAAAGCGTGCGCCAGGCGCGTCTGGCGCGTTTGGTGGAAATGCCGTCGAACTGATTCGGCCGGCCGCTGCGGCGCTCGCCGCAGCTGTTTCGCAGCCGCTTGCCCTAAGTACGCGCCGCAGCCGTTTGCCCCAACTACGCGCCGCAGCCGCTCTGCGCGGTTGCCCGCTATTCGTCGCTTACAGCTTGCCCAGCCGGTCGCCGCGTGAAAACCCGGACAACGGCGCCGTCATGCCGCGGCCGACGGCCAACACTTTGAACAACTCACCCATCTCGGCCTCTGACAGCAGCTTCTGCACGGGCGCCACGGCTTGCGCGTAGGCCTGGGCATCTGACGGGTCCAGCCCGGCCAGCAGATCCATCAATCCGGCGTTCATCAAAAAGCGGGCCTGCGACGTATAGCCCAGCACCTGCATGCCCGCCGTCAGCGCGGCGTCCGCCATGGCTGTGAAGTCCACGTGCGCGGTGATGTCCTGCAGGCCCGGCGCGGTGAAGGGGTCGCCATGCGCATGGTGGCGCAGGTGGCACATCAGCGTGCCGCCCGCGCGCTGCGGATGGTAGTACTCGCTGCGCGGAAAGCCGTAATCCACCAGCAGCGCCGCGCCGCGCTCGAGCCAGCTTCCCATGGCGGCAATCCACGCCTCGCCTTGCAGATTGATTTCGGACACGTAGCCCGGTAGCGCGGGCATGCGCGCCGTGACCGCGGCAGCCAGTGCCGCGGGGGCCGGCCGGTCTTCCCACTTGAATCCGCCGTCCGCATCCAGGGCCACGCCGCGTTCCTGCACCTGGCCCGCATCGCTCCAGGCAAAGAGCGAGACGGGCATTGCGTCCAGCACTTCGTTGGCCAGCACGCAGCCCGAGAACGCGTGGGGCAACGAGTCCAGCCACTCCACCCGGTCGCCGAAGGGCGCCAGCCGGTCGGCCTGGCGCGCGCGCAGGTCCGCCGACACCTCCAGGATCCGGTAGCGCGTGCCGGGCAGGCCCAGCGCATCCAGTTCGCGCAGCACGCCTTCGGCCAGTGCGCCGGTGCCGGCGCCGAACTCCAGCACGTCGTGCGTGCCGGTCTGGCGCAGCACCTCGGCCGCCTGGCGCGCCAGCGTGCGCGCAAACAGCGGGGTGAGCTGGGGCGCGGTCACAAAGTCGCCGGCGGGCGTCTTGCCGTCGTCGGCCGCATCGGCCAGCTTGACGTTGCCCGCCGCGTAATAGCCCAGCCCGGGCGCATACAGGGCTTCCGCCATCCAGTGATCAAAGGGCAGCCAGCCGCCGTTGGAGGCGATCGCGGCGCGCAGATGCGCGGCAGCGGCATCGCTCTGTTCTAGCGCGGCGGGGGAAAGCGTGGGCAGATTGGCGGGGGCGGGGCGTTGCATGGGCGCGGAAAACGTGGGCAAAACGGCATTGTCCCAAAAAAAAACCCCGCGGCATGGCCGCGGGGCTTTTTGAATCAGGCGTCGGGATCAGCCGCGGCGATCGTTCGACTTGCCGAAGCGCTTGGCGGGGGCGCCAGGACGCTTGTCGAACGAGGGCTTGCCACGGAAACCGCCTTCGGGGCGATCACCGCCGCGGAAGCCGCCTTCGCGCTGGGGACGGTCGCCGAAGCTGGGGCGGTCGCCAAAGCTGGGGCGCGCGTCGCGATCGCCACCGCGGAAGCCGCCTTCACGCGGGCCGCGCTCGCTGAACGGGCGGGCATCGCGCTGGGGACGGTCGCCATAGCTGGGACGGTCGCCGAAGCTGGGACGCGAATCGCGGTCGCCGCCACGGAAGCCGCCTTCACGCTGGGGGCGGTCGCCGAAGGGACGATTGCCCTGGTAGCCGCCTTCGCGCTGGGGACGATCGCCGAAGCTGGGACGGTCACCGAAGGAACGCTGGGGACGATCGGCGAACGGACGGTCCTCGAACGGACGGTTGCCCTGGTAACCGCCTTCGCGCGGCTTGAACTCGCCACGCGGGCCGCCGAAGGAACGGCCTTCACGGGGCGCGCCGTCACGCGGTGCGCCGTCGCGGTTGCCCGCAAAGCCGCCCGAATGACGCGAGCCGCCGAAACCGCCGGGACGCTTGCCGAAAGGCTTGCCATACGGCTTGCCGCCACCGCCGCCGCCGGTGGACGGACGCGGGGTGCGTTTGGGTTCCAGACCGGCGATCACTTCAGGGGTGATGGACTGGCCGATGTAGTGTTCGATACGGCGCACCTTGTGGCGCTCGGAATGCGTGGCCAGCGTGAACGCCAGACCGTTGCGGCCGGCGCGGCCCGTGCGGCCGATACGGTGCACGTAGTCTTCGGCTTGCATCGGCAGGTCGAAGTTGACGGCGTGGCTGATGCCTTGCACGTCGATGCCACGGGCAGCCACGTCGGTGGCAACCAGGATGCGCAGCTGGCCGCGCTGCAGTTGCGACAGCGTGCGGGTGCGTTGGCGCTGGTTCATGTCGCCGTGCAGGGCAGCGGCGGCAAAGCCTTGATCGGCCAGGCGGTCGGCCAGGTCGTCCGCGCCGCGCTTGGTCGACGTGAAGACGATGGCTTGATCCAGCGAGGCGTCGCGCAGCACGTGATCCAGCAGTTGCATCTTGTGGCTGGCATCGTCCGCGTACAGCAGGCTTTGCGTGATGTTGGTGTGCTTTTCCTTGGCGCCGGCGATCTCGATGCGCTGCGGCTCGCGCATCATGCGCGACGCCAGCTTGGCAACGGTGCCGTCCAGCGTGGCCGAGAACAGCAGCGTCTGGCGGTCTTCAGGCAGACGCTCGACGATGGTCTCGATATCTTCAATGAAGCCCATGTCCAGCATGCGGTCGGCTTCGTCCAGCACCAGCGTGTGCACGGTGTTCAGCTTGACGCGGCCCGATTGCAGGTGGTCGATCAGGCGGCCGGGGGTGGCGACCAGCACGTCAACGCGGCGCGACAGCGCCTTCAGTTGCGCGCCGTAGGGCATGCCGCCCACGACGGTTGCGGTGCGCAGGTCGGCCAGCTTGCGGCCGTAGGTGGCGGTGGCGTCCGTGACTTGCAGGGCCAGTTCGCGGGTCGGGGTCAGCACCAGCACTTGCACGCCGACGCCCTTGTTGGCGGGCATCTGGGCGATGCGGTGCAGGGCGGGCAGCATGAAGGCGGCGGTCTTGCCGCTGCCGGTCTGCGAGGACACCATCAGGTCATGGCCGGCCAGTGCTTGCGGAATGGCGGCGGCTTGAACGGAGGTGGGGGTGGTGAAGCCAGCTTCTTGAACGGCCGACAAAAGGGCGGGCGCGAGACCCAGGGTATCGAAAGACATTACTTTCCCTTGCCGCAAACAATGCGACGCAGTGCTTGGTCGGGCCAGGGGATTAGGCGGCCGGATCCAGGCGACGGTTGATGGAGCATCGTGCCGACCGGATCAACCATGCGCGTGGCGCGTTCTCTTGTACTGATGGAACGCAGGGCGAAAGGAAAGGGGTCAGGAATCGATGATAGTTCGGCATGGGGCCGGGGATAGGCTTCCCGGCAGTCTGCAAAAAATTCCGCTAAATCAAGGCGGTAAATGCCGAACTCGTTTTGTGCAGTGCGGCGATCATAACCTGAATTCGCCCTGCAATGGAATTATTTTTTTGTCCAGCCCCCAATCAATAGGGTTTTTCCCTTGGTCTCGCAGCCAGTCATTGGTGGCCCGGAAATGGCCGCATCCCAGGAACGGCACAGGCGGGCGGCGGGCAGACAGCGGGGAGGGATGATTGGACATCAGGACGAGGTGGCCACTGTCGGGCGGAAGCAACAGTCGCTTGGCTTGCGCGTGGGCGCCCCACAGCATGAAGACCTTGGGCGAGGGGTCGCGCGCGACATGCGCGATCAGGGCATCCGTCACCGTTTCCCAGCCGCGCTTGGCGTGCGAGGCGGGTTGGCCGTCCTCCACCGTGAGCGCCGTGTTGAGCAGCAGCACGCCCTGGTCGGCCCAGGGGCTCAGGTCGTTGCCCGCCGGCACGCTCAAGTCCGGATAGTCGCGCGCAATCTCGTTGAAGATGTTGCGCAGGCTGGGCGGGCGCTTGCAGTCGTCCGGCACCGAAAACGCCAGGCCCTGCGCCTGGCCGGGGCCATGGTAGGGATCCTGACCAAGGATCACGACGCGTACGTCCGACGGCGCAAGCCCATGCAGCGCGCGAAAGGGCGTGGCGGGATACACCACGGCGCCTTGCGCGAGGCGCGCTTCCACATGCGTGGTGACGGCGGCCAGCGCGGCGGCGACGGCGGGGTCGGCGGACAGGGCGGCCTGCCAGGCGGCGGGCAGTTGCGCGGCCTGGGCGGCCAGGGCGTTGGACGTGAGGCGGTTGTCGATCGGCATGGGCGCGATTTTGGCACACCGGCCGGGTCAGCTCGGCGCGGTCAGCCCGACCCGGCCGTCAACCTTGTCGCCAACCCGGTCGCCAACCCGATCAGACCGGCCAGCCGGCCTGCCGGTGCGCCGAATCCCAGAACATCCATTCGAGTTGGGCGGCATGGGTGTAGGCCTGGTGCATCGCGTCCAGGGTCTGCACCGAGGCCGAGTCCGCCGCGCGGTCCACGCTGGCGATCACGGCGCGGACCAGCGCGTGGAAATCGTCGCCGGCATAGGTATCGATCCATGCGGCGTACGGGTTGGGCCGCACGGCGCGCGCGTGGATGTCGCGGCCGATCTCGGCGTAGATCCAGAAGCACGGCAGCAGGGCGGCCAGGGCGATCGGGTAGGGCGCGCTCCAGGCGGTGGCAATCAAAAAGCTGGTGTAGTGATGGCTCGCCGGCGTCAGCGGCGTGGCTTCGAAGGTGGCGGTGTCGATGCCGAACTGCTGCATGAAACCCGCGTGCAGGCTGCGCTCGGCGACGACGGCGCCCTTGGCGGCCTCGGCAAACTGCACCACCCCGTCGGCATCGTCGGCCTTGGCGGCGGCAATCGCCAGGGCCCGGCCAAACGCCACCAGATAGTGCGCGTCCTGGATCATGTAGTGCTTGAACGCGTCCTCGGCGAGCTGGCCGCTGGCCAGTTCGCGGTTGAACGGCATGTCGCGCGTCTTTTCATAGAGCGCGGCGTTGCGGGCCCAGGCGTCGGAGCTGAAAGCCATGAAATTCCTCTTGGACGTAATCGTGCGGCGCGCGAGGGGTGCGGGCCGTTGGCGGGCGTAAGGGTAACAAGCGCGGCGTTCAGGCCGCGCGCTTGCGGTGGTGACGGGCGTAGTCGAGAAGGGCATCGCGTAGCACCACCGCCTGATTGTGCTCGGTGTTGCGCGCGCCGAAAAGCAGGGTCAGGGGACGATCGCCCGCGGCGTCCAGCAGGGCCGCCATGCGGGTTTGCTGGTCTGGCGTGGCCAGTTCGGCCAGGTACTTGGTGCGGAAGTCGTCCCAGCGGTCTTCGATGTGGCTGAACCATTTGCAGAGTTCGGCGCTGGGGGCGATGTCGCGGGCCCATTCGTCCAGGCCCAGGTCTGCGCGGCGCAGCCCGCGCGGCCACATGCGGTCCACCAGGGCAAGGTAGTGTCCTTGCGGACCCGTGCCTTCATAGACGCGCTGCACGATGATGCTGGACGATTTCATGCCGGCTCCTGCGACTGAGGGTGCAGCCAGTCTACTGCACCCCCCGCCACGCGGCGGATCAGCGCGCGCCGACAGCTTGATTTCGCGCACCGGTGGCGCGCAGCAGCGCAAAGCCGGCCAGCGCGGACGCCAGCGAGCCCGTCAGCACGCCGATCTTGGTAGCGTCGACGGCGGCGGGATCGGTGAAGGCCAGGGCGCCGATGAAGAGGCTCATCGTGAAGCCGATGCCGCACAGCAGTGCCACGCCGTATAGCTGGGTAAACGTGGCGTGCCGCGGCAGGCTGGCGATGCCCGACCTGATGGCAAGCCAGGCAAAGCCGAACACGCCCAGCTGTTTGCCCAGAAACAGGCCAAGCGCCACGCCCATCGGCACGGGTTGGGCCAGGCTGGCCAGCCCCATGCCCGCAAAGGACACACCCGCGTTGGCAAAACCGAACACCGGCACGATCAGCAGCGCCACGGGCTTGTGCAGCGCGTGTTCCAACGCGTGCAACGGCGAATGGACGTGGGCGCCGCCCTGATGCTGCGGGCGCAAGGGAATGGTGAGCGCCAGCGCCACGCCCGCCAGCGTCGCGTGGACGCCCGATTTCAAGACGAAATACCAGAGCACCGCGCCCAGCAGCAGGTATGGGGCCAGGCGCAGGACGCCGGCGCGGTTCAGGCAGACCAGGCAGACCAGCAGCGCGCCCGCCATGCCCAGCGCGAACAGGTTGAGTTCGGACGTGTAGAAGAGCGCGATGATGACGATCGCGCCCAGGTCGTCCAGGATGGCCAGCGCGGTCAGGAAGATCTTGAGCGACGTCGGCACCCGGCTGCCCAGCAGCGCCAGGATGCCCAGCGCAAAGGCGATGTCCGTCGCGGCAGGGATGGCCCAGCCACGCAAGGTATCGGGACTGCCCAGGTTGACCAGCACATAGATCAGCGCCGGCACGGCCATGCCGCCCACGGCGGCGATGCCCGGCAGCACGATGCGGCCGGCGCCGCGCAATTGGCCGTCCAGCATCTCGCGCTTGATCTCCAGCCCCACCAGCAGGAAAAACACGGCCATCAGGCCGTCGTTGATCCAGTGCAGCACGGTTTCCTTCAGCACGATGGGACCCACCTGAAAGCCCACCTTGGCGCCGAGCAGATCGAAGTAGGTCTGCGCCGCGCCGCTGTTGGCCACCACCAGGGCGGCCAGCGCCGCCAGCATCAGGACGTAGCCGCCCAGGGCTTCCGATCGGAGAAACGCCTGGAGGAAAGAGGGCGCGCGGCCGGGAGGGGTGGGCTCATGCCCGTCAGGCGTGTGCTGCATGGACGACATTCTGGCTCGCGGCGTAAACCTGAATAGTAACTGAACGACTTGGATATGCGCCGTTATGTCGGGGAACTGCGGTTAACGTCGCGGGAGGTCGCGCTATCTGCGCTTTATGCGCAAAAAGGGCCTCGCCAGCATGCTTGTCGCGCCGCCGAATTCTGGATTACATTTACTTAAATTCTGTGTAACAGCTTAATTTCAGGCCGACATCGTTGGCCTTTTTTGAACCCACGATCCTGTCGTGGCTTCGCCAGGCCGCCTGGCGCCTTTCGCCGTCATGCCGCCACGCCACTCTTCAGTCCCGCACCCCTTGCCCGGCCACGCCGGCACTTCCAGCCGTCTGCGCATTCTGCATACCGAAGCGGCAACGGCATTCGGCGGCCAGGAATTCTGCATCTATAAGGAGATGGTCGCCATGCGCGAGCGCGGCCATCACCTGGAAGCCGTCTGCCAGCCGCACGCCGAACTGACGCAACGGTTGCGCGATGCCGGGTTCACCGTGCACACCGTCAACATGGACGGCCCCGTGAACTTCATGCGCAGCGTGGCGTTCGTGCGGCGCGTGGCGGCCCGTGGCCGGTTCGACGTGGTCAACACGCACAGCCGCAGCGACACGGTGCGCGCCGCGATGGGCGCGCGCCTGGCGCGCACACCGCTCATCGTGCGCACTCGCCACCTGGCCAAGCCGATCAACTCGCTGTACGCCTACACCTGGCTGGCCCACCGCGTCATCGCCGTGAGCCGGCACGTGCACCGCCAACTGCTGGATGGGGGCGCGCCGCCCACGTCCGTCGCCACCATCCATTCCCCGATCTTGCTGCCCGAAAGCGATGGCCAGTGCAGTGTCCGGCAAGAGCTCGGACTGCCTGACGATGCCCTCGTGGTGGGCTGCGTGGCCGTCATGCGCGCTGAAAAGGGCCACGCGGACCTGATCGAGGCCTTCCATCAGATCCAGGCCACGTTTCCGCAAGCCCATCTGGTGCTGGCCGGAGACGGCATGCCGGTGTTCGAGCGCCTGAAGGCGCAGGTGGAAACGCTGGGGCTGGCGTCGCGCGTGCACTTTCTGGGCCGGCGTCATGACATCGGCAACGTATTGCAGGCGTTCGACGTGTTTGCCTTGCCGACCCACCGTGAAGCCTTTGGCACGGCGTTTGTCGAGGCCGCCGCCATGGGGGTGCCCGTGATCGGCACCGACGTGGGCGGCGTGCCGGAAACCATGCAGGCCGGCATAACCGGTCTGCTGGTGCCGCCGCGAGACCCGGCTGCGCTGGCCGCGGCGCTGGAAAGCCTGCTGGGCGATCCCGAACGCCGCCGCCGCATGGGCGAGGCGGGCCGTGAATTCATTCGCGGCCAGGGCCTGTTCAGCGTCGATCGCGCGGCGCAATTGGTCGAATCGGTGTACGCGCGCTGGCTGGGTGAACGGCGCGGGCCGGCCCCTGAGACGCCCGGCGGCTCAATGTCCTGACAGGATCGATGTCCTGCCAGGCTCAATGCTCGGGCAACTTCAATGCCCGGACAGGCTCAATGCCACAGCAGCGCGTTCATGGCTTCGACCACACGGTCGCGGTATCGGGGGAGCAGCGCTTGCACCTGCTCCTGCCGGTCCTTCCAGGAATCCGGCTCGGCGCCCGGCGCAATGCGCGGCGCCGCCCAGATCGGATCCGGAAAGTGCCGGTCGCCGCGCCAGCGCGGGATTACATGCCAATGCAGGTGCGGCACCATGTTGCCCAGCGACGCCAGGTTGATCTTGTCCGGCGTCAGGATCGCCTGCTGCGTTTCCTCGACGACATACACCGCCCGCATCAGCAAGTCGCGCCCGTGCGTCGACAGGCTGGTCATCTCCGCCAGGTGACCGTTCCAGATCACGCGCGTGAAGCCCGGATAGTCGGCGTCCTCGACCTCGATGATGCGCAGATGCGGTCCGCGCCACAGCAACGTGCCGCCGTCTTCCTGGCACAGCGGACAGTTGGGATCGCGCGCGCTCAAGCCATCACCTTGCGGTACTGGATGAAGCCGGACCGGTCGGCGATGCGGTCGTAGAGCTGCATGGCGGTCGCGTTGGTTTCGTGCGTCAGCCAATAGACGCGGGCGCAGTTGGCCGCGGCGGCTTCGGCGTAGACGTGTTCGATCAGTTTGCGGCCCGCGCCCGTGCCGCGCGCGTCCTGGTCCACGTACAGGTCCTGCAGGTAGCAGTAGTCGCCGGCGGTCCAGGTGGAGCGATGAAAGATCCAGTGCACCATGCCGACGGCGCGGCCGCTTTCATAGACCAGCGCGGCGTGCATGGGCTCGGCGGGATCCAGGAAGCGCGCCCAGGTGTTGCGCGTGACGGCGTCGTCGATACTGACGCGGTAGAAGTCCTGGTAGCCCTTCCACAGGGGCAACCAGGCGTCGAAGTCGGTGGCGACGATGGGACGGATTTCTGCGGTACTCATGGCGCAAGGCCTCCTGGGTCTTCAGAGTTGGGTTTCCATGGCGTCGACGATATGCCGCAGCACCTGCAGGCGAGCGTAACGCTTGTCGTTGGCCGACACCAGATGCCACGGCGCGTGAGCCACGTCGGTGCGCGTCATCATCTCGTTGGCCGCCGCCGCGTACTCGTTCCACTTCTCGCGGTTGCGCCAGTCGTCGGGCGTGATCTTGAAGTTCTTGAACGGCGATTTCTCGCGCTCGTGAAAGCGCTTGAGCTGTTCATCAGGCGTGACGGCCAGCCAGAACTTCAGCACCAGCGCGCCGCTGGCGGCAAGCTGTTCCTCGAAGTCGTTGATCTCGGCGTACGCGCGGCGCCACCGGGCGGGCGGTGTCAGTTTCTCGACGCGCTCGACGAGCACGCGTCCGTACCACGAGCGGTCAAAGATGCCGATGCGGCCATGGCTTGGAATGCAGCGCCAGAAACGCCACAGATAGGGCCGGGCCAATTCTTCGGTCGTGGGGGCGGATATGGGCGTGATGTCGACCTGCCGGATGTCCAGCGCGTGCGTGACGCGGCGGATGGCGCCGCCCTTGCCGGCGGCGTCCTGCCCCTCGAACACCAGGATCAGGGAGCGATTCCTGAACTTGTCGGATCGGGCGGCGCGCGCCAGCCGGCCCTGCAGCAGGCCGAGTTCGGCCTCGTAGTCTTCCTTGTCGACCTTGGCGTCGTAGTCCAGCTTGCCCAGCCGGTCCACGATGCGCGTCTTGCTGGAATGCGCCACGAAAGCAGGCGGCAGGCGGGGCACGCCGCGCCGGCGCAGGGCCCCGAGCACCGCCTCGGCCGTGCGTGCGGCGCGCATGTTTTCGTCGGCGCTGGGAATCACCACCCACGGGGCATGGCCGCAGTCGGTGTGATTGAGGACGACGTGGGCGCCGGCCCGGATGCGGTCGTACCGCTTGTTGACCTTCATGTCGACCGGGCTGACCTGCCAGGCCGTATCGGGGTTGGCCAGCAGGCGCTGCGTCCGCGTCTTCTGCGCCTTGGCGGACAGGTGGAACCACAGCTTGACGATCTGCACGCCTTCGGCGGCCAGCATGGTCTCAAAGCGCATGATCGCGGCCGAGTGCGCCTCGATCGCGTCCGCGTTGGGCTTCTTGCGCACGGCTTCAATGAAGAGCGGCGTGTACCAGGAGCCGAACACGATGCCCGTGCTGCC
This sequence comes from Achromobacter spanius, assembly GCF_002966795.1. Classification (GTDB taxonomy): domain Bacteria; phylum Pseudomonadota; class Gammaproteobacteria; order Burkholderiales; family Burkholderiaceae_B; genus Achromobacter; species Achromobacter spanius_D. The sequence continues at coordinate 6,069,813 of NZ_CP023270.1, read as the reverse complement.
CTTGGGCGGCAGATCGCGCCAGTAGCGCCACAACGGCGGGCGCTCGAGCTCGTCGCCTTCGCGCGGGCCATAGGCCAGCGTGCGGATGTGGCGCGGGTCCATCCATTCGTTCAGCAGGTTGATCGTGGCGCCCTTGCCGGCGCCGTCGATACCGGCCACGACGATAAGCAGCGTCTTGTCGGCCTGCCGCAGCCGTTCGTACTGCGCATTGAGCAGCGCGACCCGCAACCGCGCTTCGAGCGCTTTGAATTCGTCTTTGGACAGGGTGGGGTCGGCTTCGGCTTCGGCGAACATGGATACGTCGGATCGGGTGGCTGCGATCGGGCGATCTTGCGGGATAAGGCCGTGCGGCGCAAGTGCGCCGCGGCTGGGCGTCAGAGCGCGTTCACGGGAATCTTGAGATAACGCACGCCGTTGTCTTCGGGGGGCGGGAAATGGCCCGCGCGGATGTTCACCTGGATCGCGGGCAGGATCAGCGTGGGCATCGACAGCGTGGCATCTCGCCGCGTGCGCATGGCGACGAATTCGTCTTCGGTGATGCCGTCGCGCACGTGGATGTTGCCCCGGCGCTGGTCGGCCACGGTGGTTTCCCAGGCGGCCTCGCGACCCGCGGGCGGATAGTCGTGGCACATGAACAGCCGCGTGTCGTCAGGCAGGCTCAGCAGGCGATGGATCGACTGGAACAGCAGATGCGCGTCGCCACCCGGAAAATCGCAGCGCGCCGTGCCGACATCCGGCATGAACAGCGTGTCGCCCACGAATGCCGCATCGCCGATCAGATAGGCCATGTCAGCCGGCGTATGGCCCGGCACGTGGACGGCCGTGGCGGTCAGCGCGCCGATCTGGAAGGTCTCGCCGTCGGCGAACAGGTGGCCGAACTGGGAGCCGTCGAGCTGGAATTCCGGTTCCAGGTTCAGGATGGTCTTGAAGACGCCTTGGACGGTGCGGATGCTCTGGCCGATGGCGATGACGCCGCCCAACTGGCGCTGCAGGTAGGGCGCCGCCGACAGGTGATCGGCATGGGCGTGGGTTTCCAGCAGCCAGACTGTGCGCAGGCTGCGCTCGCGCACGTAGTTCGCCACGCGGTCGGCGTTGGCCGTGTTGCTGCGGCCGGATTTGGGATCGTAGTCCAGCACCGAATCGATGATGGCGCACGCGCCGCCGGGCGCCGGCTCGTGAACGACGTAGGTGATGGTGGCGGTGACGGGGTCGAAGAAGGCCTGGATATGCGGGTTCATGGGGGCTCGCGTGAAGGCCGCGCGGGCGGCCCGTTCAGGTCAATTTACGAAATTAAATAATATTTGCGCATAGTTTATTCATAAATATAATGACGCCGCCATCCCCCACGTGTCCGACACCCAGCCATGAACGCCCCACTTACCGAATGCGAAGTTGCCGTCCTGCGCGAGTCCGCCACACAGGCCTGCGCGCTGCTCAAGGCGCTGGCCAACGAAGACCGCTTGCTGCTCTTGTGCCAGCTGGTCCAGAATGAACGCAACGTCGGCGAGCTGGAGTCGTTGACCGGCATCCGCCAGCCGACGCTCTCGCAACAGCTTGGCGTGCTGCGCGACGAAGGTCTGGTCGCGACGCGGCGCGAGGGCAAATACGTCTATTACCAGATGGCCAGTTTCGAGGTCAGTCAGGTGATGAAAACGCTATCCAGTTTGTACTGCGGACGCGCCATGGCGTCACTCAAATGAATGTGGACTGGTCCGCCTTCACCCCGGGCGCCGGCACGGCGGGCGGCCTGCTGATCGGCGCCGGCGCGGTGCTGCTGATGCTGGGCGCGGGGCGCATCGCAGGCATCAGCGGCATCGTGGGCGGGTTGCTGGCGCCCGAGCGCGGCGGCGGCTGGCGCATCGCTTTCCTGCTGGGGCTGTGCGCCGCGCCCTGGCTGTTCCACCTCTTTTCCGACCTGCCTTCCATCACGGTCGAGGCCAGCACGCCGCGCCTCATCGTCGCGGGCCTGCTGGTCGGCATCGGCACGCGCTATGCATCCGGCTGCACCAGCGGACATGGCGTGTGCGGCCCGTCGCGCGGCTCGCGCCGGTCGCTCGCCGCCACCCTGATCTTCATGGCCGCGGGTTTCATTACGGTCTACGTGCTGCGGCACGTGGCGGGCGTCTGACCATGGCCGCGCTCTACGCCTTCGCCGCCGGGCTCGTCTTCGGGGTGGGCCTGCTCATATCGGGTTTGGCGGACCCGGCGCGCGTGTTGGGCTTCCTGGATCTGGCGGGGTTGTGGAATCCCACCCTGGCATTCGTGATGGGCGGCGCCGTGCTGGCGACCAGCATCGGCTATGCGCTGGTGCGGCGGCGCCGGGCCAGCCTGTCCGGCGAGCCCATGCGTTGGCCGCAAGCCAGCCGGCTCGATGCGCGGCTGGCCGCCGGTAGTTTGGCGTTTGGCGTGGGGTGGGGACTGGCTGGCTTCTGCCCAGGTCCGGCGCTAGTCGCCGCGGCAGCCGGCATCGGTGACGCCGCGGTATTCGCGGGGGCGATGATCGCCGGCATGGGTATCCACGCCTTCATCACGCGGAGCCCGCGCCGCGAGGGCGGCGCCACCGGCCCGCGCTAGCTGCAGGCTTGCCGGCGCGCCCGATCGCCTATTCGTACGTCCGGATGTCGTCGATGACCTTGCCGTCGTTTGGCAGGCCGCCCTCGGCCACCCATTCCACGTCGGCGCGCAGCTTGGTCAGGTCGCGCGCCGAATCGGCAATGCGGCGGGCCAGCTCGTCGTTCTGCTCGCGCGATTCCACCTTCAGCACCATGCGGTCCGACCCGGTGCTGCCGCTGATGACCAGCCGCGCCCGCAGGATCTCCGGATGCCGCCGCGCCACGTCCGCCACCTGCGACGGATGCACGAACATGCCGCGCACCTTGGTGGTCTGGTCGGCGCGTCCCATCCAGCCCTTGATGCGCGTGTTGGTGCGCCCGCACGGCGAGATGCCGGACATCACCGCCGACAGGTCGCCGGTGCCAAAGCGCACCAGCGGGTAATCGGGATTCAGCGTGGTCACCACGACTTCGCCCACTTCGCCTTCCGGCACGGGCTCGCCAGTGCCGGGGCGCACGATCTCGACGATGATGTCCTCGCCGACCACCAGCCCTTCCCGGGCCGGCGTCTCGAACGCGATCATGCCCAGGTCGGCGCTGCCGTAGGCCTGGTAGCCGTCGATGCCGCGCGCCGCCAGCCAGTCGCGCAGCGACGGCGGAAAGGCCTCGCCAGAGACCAGTGCGCGCCGCAATGAATCGAGCTTCACGCCCAGTTCGTCGGACTTCTCCAGGATGATTTTCAGGAAGCTGGGCGTACCCGTGTAGCCGCTGGGCGCCAGGTCCTGGATCGCGCGCACCTGCTGCTCGGTCTGCCCGGTGCCGCCGGGGAACACGGTGCAGCCCACGGCGTGGGCCGCCGTCTCCATCATCGAGCCGGCCGGCGTGAAGTGGTACGAAAAGCAGTTGTAGGCCAGCTCGCCTGCGCGAAAACCCGCCGCGTACAGGGCGCGGGCAAATCGCCAGTAATCCGACCGCGCGCTCTCCGGTTCGTAGATCGGGCCGGGCGAGGCGAACACGCGCATCGCTTCGCCCCAGCCGATGGCGGAGAAGCCGCCGAAGGCTTTTTCGGGACCGGCGGGCCGGGCACCGTCGTCGCGGCTGTGCTGCTGGCGTTCCAGCAGTTCATGCTTGCGCAGTACCGGCAGCCGGGCCAGCGCCTCGCGCGAGGTGATCGTGGCGGGGTCCACGCCGCGCAGTTGCTCGGCAATGGCCGGCGCGCGCGCGATGGCCCGCGCAATCGCCCCGGGCAGGGCGGCCATCAGATCGCGCTCGCGTTGCTCGGGCGCTCGGGTTTCGCGGTCATCGAAAAACTCGGACATGGAATCGCACCTTCTCGTGTGCCGGTTTGCGGCGCCGTTGCCGGCGCCATGCGGCAAGCGCTGGCTTGCCCGCGTCGGGAATCAGGCCAGCCAGCGTTTGCGGCGGCGGTAGAACTTGTTGTCTCGGAAACTCTTGCGTTCGCCGCTGGAAATGCCCAGGTAGAACTCCTTCACGTCCTCGTTCTGCGCCAGGTCGGCGGCCGCGCCGTCCATCATCACGCGCCCGTTTTCCAGGATGTAGCCGTAATCGGCGTAGCGCAGCGCGATGTTGGTGTTCTGCTCGGCAAGCAGAAAGCTCACGCGCTCGCGCTGGTTCAGGTCGCGCACGATCTCGAAGATCTCTTCGACGATCTGCGGCGCCAGACCCATCGACGGCTCGTCCAGCAGGATCATGTTGGGGTTGGCCATCAGCGCGCGCCCGATCGCGGTCATCTGCTGCTCGCCGCCCGAGGTGTAGCCGGACTGGCTCGTGCGGCGCTGCTTCAGACGCGGAAAGTACTGGTAGACCCGCTCCAGCGCGGCCGTGGTGTCGCCCCGGCTCATGCTGCGCGTATAGGCGCCCGTCAGCAGGTTTTCCTCGATGGTGAGGTGGGCAAAGCAATGCCGGCCTTCCATCACCTGCACGACGCCGCGCTTGACCAGTTCGGCCGGCGTCAGGCGTTCGATGCGTTGGCCGCGGTACTGGATGTTGCCCTTGGTGACGTCGCCGCGCTCGCCCTTGAGCAGGTTCGAGATGGCGCGAAGCGTCGTGGTCTTGCCCGCGCCATTCGCGCCCAGCAGCGCCACGATTTTGCCTTCCTGCACCTGCAGGGACACGCCCTTGAGGACCAGGATCACGTGGTTGTAGATCACCTCGATGCCGTTCACATCGAGCAGCACCTGGGGGGCGTCGGCGGCGGCAATATTGGCGTCGTTCATAAACCTTCCTGCAGCGTGGCGGCGGCCGGCCGGAAAGCTGGCCGCCGGTTCATATCAACCTGCATTGCGCACCCGCGGCAAACACGCCGCGGGCGCTCCAGGAGCATCACTCACATTTGCGGGGCGTAATGTTCTTTTCCTTGGCGTACTTGGCCGCCGATTCCTTGACCATCGGGTCCAGGATCGCCTTGTCGGCCTGATACCAGTCGGAAACGACCTTGAACTTGGAACCGTCCCACTGCACGATGCGGGCCCAGTCGTCGCCCTTGTGATTCGCGCACGAGGTCTTGACCGGACGCATGATCTGGCCAAAGCCCAGCTTGTCGAGCTTTTCCTGGGTCAGGTCCAGGTTCTCGAAGCCCCAGCGCACCTGCTCGGGCGTCAGTGCCTTGCCCTCGCCGTACTTCTCCTGCGCGGCGCGGATCGCTTCGACCTGCAGCATCGAGATCATCATGCCGCGCGTATGAGCGATGGTGCCCAGCGTGGTCTTGCCGGTCTTGTCCGCGCCCTGGCCCTTGTCGTAGACATACTTTTTCAGATCGTCGTAGACCTTGTCGCTGTCGGCGCCGCTGTTGTGGATGGTGATGGCGTTGTAGCCCTTGGCGACATCGCCCAGGTCCTTGACGTCGCCTTCGGAGCCGGCCCACCAGATCGCGTACATCTTGTCGCGCGGGTAGCCGCTGGCCTGCGCCTCGCGGATGGCGGTGGGCGTCATGATGCCCGCGCTCCACAGCAGCACGTAGTTCGGACGCGCCTGGCGGATCTGCAGCCAGGTGGACTTCTGCTCCACGCCGGGGGCCGTCACGGGGTACAGCAGCAGTTCGAAGCCTTCCTTGGCCGCGCGCTTTTGCAGCAGCTGAATCGGCTCCTTGCCGTACGGCGAGTCGTGATACACCAGGGCGATCTTCTTGCCCTTGAGCTTGTCCATGCCGCCTTCTTTCTTGGCGATGTCCTGGATCATCACGTCGGCGGCGGTCCAGTACGTGCCCAGGAGCGGGAAGTTCCACTCGAACACGCTGCCATCCACCGACTGCGACAGGCCGTAGCCCATGGTTTCCACGGGCACCTTGTCGATGATCGCCTTGTCGCTGACCGCAAACGTGATGCCGGTGGACTGGGTATCGAAGCCCGATGCGCCGGTGCCCTTGCCCTTCAGGCGCTCGTAGCATTCCACGCCGCGGTCCGTGGCGTAGGCGGTCTCGCATTCTTCGTACGTGATCTTGACGCCGTTCACGCCGCCGTCGCGCTCGTTGACGAGCTTCAGGTAGTCCAGCTTGCCGTCGGCCCAGGGAATGCCCAGCGGCGCGAACGATCCCGTGCGATACACCAGCAACGGAACGAACTGCTCTTCGGCCGCCATTGCCGGCGTGGCCACGGCGCCCGCGGCGCCGGCTGCGGCCATCAAGGCTGCCGCCAACTTCAGGTTAAGACGCTTCATCTCCATTTACCTCCTGCGTGGTGCTTGGGTCGGTTAACCCTGGGACACCGGGATTGGCCCGGTCTTGAGCCGGGTATTCGGGGCGGTGGTCCAGCGCGGTCGTGCCGCGATGGACCCGCGGAAATCAAAACGAAACACGATCAGTGGGGGAACGGCCAGATCCGCAACTTCTCCTTGCCGATGCTCCACAGCCGCGCCAGGCCATGCGGCTCGGCGATCAGGAAGAACACGATCAGCGCGCCGAACACCATGTGCTCGATATGGGCCGCGGTGTCCACCGACAGCGGCAGGCCCAGCATGTGCGGGATGTTGGACAGCGCCACCGGCACCAGCACGATGAACGCCGCGCCGAAGAAGCTGCCGATGATCGAACCCAGCCCGCCGATGATGACCATGAACAGCAGCTGGAACGAGCGGCCCAGGTCGAACGCCAGCGGCTCCCACGAACCCAGGTGGATGTAGCCCCACAAGGCGCCCGCGACGCCGACGATGAACGAACTGACTGCGAACGCCGTCAGCTTGGCGTACATGGGCCGGATGCCGATGACCGATGCCGCCACGTCCATGTCGCGGATTGCCATCCACTGGCGTCCGATGGCGCCTCGCACCAGATTCTTGGCCAGCAGACTGAAGACGACGACCAGGATCAGCACGAACAGGTACTTCTCCATGGCGCTTTGCACCGGCAGCCCGAAGGCCGTGAGCGGTGGCACCGACACGCTTCCCGAGGGCGAATAGTTGGTGAAGAAGGGGATGCGCAGGAACGCCCAGTCCACGAAAAACTGCGCCGCCAGTGTCGCCACCGCCAGATACAGCCCGCGGATGCGCAAACTGGGAATGCCGAAGATCACGCCGACGATGGTGGCAAAGCAGCCGCCCAGCAGGATCTGCACCACGAGCGGCATGCCGGGAAAGCGCACGCCGAAGTTCCAGGCGGCATAGGCGCCCACCGCCATGAAGGCGCCCGTGCCCAGCGAGATCTGTCCGCAGTAGCCGACCAGGATGTTCAGGCCCACGGCGGCCAGCGCCAGGATCAGGAATGGAATCAGGATGGCGCGCAGCAGGTAGTCGCTGGCCATTGCCGGGACGACGATGAACGCCACCGCCATCAGCAGCCAGATGAAGACGCGGTCCTGGCGGATCGGGAAGATCTGCTGGTCAGCGCGATAGCTGGTCTTGAATTGGCCGTTTTCGCGATAGAACATTTTTTATCCTTGGTGAGCCGCGGGCTTAGACGCGGTCGATGATCTTCTCGCCGAACAGCCCTTGCGGACGGAACAGCAGGAACACCAGCGCCAGCACGTAGGCGAACCAGATTTCGATGCCGCCTCCCACGAGCGACCCCAGATAGACCTCGGACAGCTTTTCGCCCACGCCGATGATGAGGCCGCCCAGAATGGCCCCCGGCACCGACGTCAGGCCGCCCAGGATCACCACCGGCAGCGCGCGCAACGCGGCGGTGGACAGCGTGAATTGCACGCCGAACTTCGATCCCCAGATGATCCCCGCCACCAGCGCCACCAGCCCGGCCACGCTCCACACGATCACCCAGATGCGGTTCAACGGAATGCCGATCGACTGCGCGGCCTGATGGTCGTCGGCCACGGCGCGCAGCGCGCGGCCGGTCGAGGTGTACTGGAAGAACAGCGCCAGCGTCGCCACCAGCAGCGCGGCGATGACCGCTGCTGTCAGGTCTTCAAGGTTGATGAGCAGCCCCCCTTCGAACACCGAGTCCAGGATCAGCAGCGGGTCCTTGGGCATGCCGACGTTGATCGAGTACACCGAGCTGCCGAACGTGATCTGACCCAATCCGTCCAGGAAATAGCTGATGCCCAGCGTGGCCATCAACAGCGTCGTGGCTTCCTGGTTGACCAGGTGACGCAGCACGAAGCGTTCGATCGCCACCGCCAGCAGGAACATCACGATCGCGCTGACGATGAACGCCAGCACGTTGGCCAGGATCATGTTGTCAAAGCCCAGCCAGCGCGGCAGCCATTCCGAGAAGCGCGCCATCGACAGCGCCGCCACCAGCACCATCGCGCCCTGCGCGAAGTTGAAGACGCCCGACGCCTTGAAGATCAGCACGAAGCCCAGGCCGATCAGCGCGTACAGCATGCCGCTCATCAGGCCGCCGAATAAGGTCTCTAGAAAAAATCCCATGTCTTTCCGCCTTGGTTGTCCGGCTTAGTGCGACACGCCGAGATAGGCGCGGATGACGTCTTCGTTGGCACGGACTTCATCGGGCTTGCCGTCGCCGATCTTCTTGCCGTAGTCCAGCACCACGACGCGATCCGAGATGTCCATGACCACACCCATGTCGTGCTCGATCAGGACGATGGTTGTGCCGAATTCGTCGTTCACATCCAGGATGAAGCGGCTCATGTCCTGCTTTTCCTCGATGTTCATGCCGGCCATCGGCTCGTCCAGCAGCAGCAGGCGCGGCTCCATCGCCAGCGCGCGGCCCAGGTCGACGCGCTTTTGCAGGCCGTAGGGCAGGCGGCCCACCGGCGTCTTGCGATAGGCCTGGATTTCAAGGAAGTCGATGATGTTTTCGACGAACTCGCGGTGCTGCATCTCTTCGCGCTCGGCCGGCCCCAGGCGGAACGCCTGCGCCAGCAGGCCGCTCTTCATGCGCAGGTTGCGGCCGGTCATGATGTTGTCCAGCACGCTCATGCCCTTGAACAGCGCCAGGTTCTGGAACGTGCGCGCGATGCCCATTTCAGCGGCGCGGCGCGGGTTCATCCGCGAAAACCGCTCGCCGCGAAACGCGATGCCGCCTTGCTGCGGCGTGTACACGCCGTTGATGACGTTGAGCATCGAGCTCTTGCCCGCGCCGTTGGGCCCGATGATGGCGCGGATCTCGTGCTCGCGCACGTTGAAGGAAATGTCGGTCAGCGCTTTCACGCCGCCGAAAGACAGGGAGATGTTCTGCATGTCCAGCATCACATCGCCGATACGCTGGTCGCGGTCGTTATGGCTCATGTTCTTTACGCGGCTCGGGCGGTGATGGCGGGAAACGTCTTCACCGGGTGGATCCGCAGATCCGCCGAAATCTTGCCGGTGCGTCCGTCTTCGAATTTCACTTCGGTCTCGATGAACTGCGACTGCTTGCCGCCAAAGAGCGCGTCGATCAGCACGCCATACTTCTGCGCGATGAAGGCGCGGCGCACCTTGCGCGTGCGGGTCAGTTCGTCGTCGTCCGGGTCCAGTTCCTTGTGCAGGATCAGAAAGCGGCTGACCTGCGACGCGGCCAGCTTGGGATCGGTCGCGAGATCCGCGTTGACCTGTTCCACGCACTCGGCGATCAGCTGGTAGACCTCGTCCTTGCCCGCCAGGTCGGTGTAGCCGGCGTACGGCAGGCCGCGGCGTTCGGCCCAGTTGCCCACGGCTTCCAGGTCGATGTTGATGAACGCGCACACGTCTTCGCGATTGGCGCCAAACGCCACCGCTTCCTTGATGTGCTGGAAGAACTTGAGTTTGTTCTCGATGTACTTCGGCGCAAACAGGCTGCCGTTGGCCAGCTTGCCCACGTCCTTGGCGCGATCGATGATCTTGAGCTGCCCGTCGGTATCCAGGTAGCCGGCGTCGCCCGTGTGGAACCAGCCGTCGGCGCTGCGCGCCTCGGCCGTGGCGTCCGGATTGCGGTAATACTCCTTGAAGAGCCCCGGGCTCTTGACCAGGATCTCGCCGTTGTCGGCCACGCGAATCTCCACGCCCGGCACCGGCGGTCCCACCGTGTCGTCGCGCACCTGGCCGTCGGGCTGCACGCAGACGAACACCGAGGTCTCGGTGGAGCCGTACAGCTGCTTCAGGTTGATGCCGATGGAGCGATAAAACACAAAGAGGTCCGGCCCGATGGCCTCGCCCGCCGTGTAGGCCACGCGCACGCGGCTCATGCCCAGCGCGTTGCGCAGCGGACCGTAGATCAGCACGTTGCCCACCGCGTAACGCATGCGGTCCCAGGCGTTGACGGATTCGCCATCCAGGATCTTCGTGCCAACACGCCGCGCCAGCTTCATGCAGGCCGCGAACAGCTTGCGCTTGAGATAACCCGCGTCTTCCATGCGGATCATCACATGCGTCAGCAGGCCTTCCAGCACGCGCGGCGGCGCAAAGTAATAGGTGGGACCGATGTCGCGCATGTCGATCGACACGGTGTCGGGCGACTCGGGATGATTCACCGTGAAGCCCGTGACCAGCAGCTGCGTGTACGAGAACATGTTCTGGCCGATCCAGGCGGGCGGCAGGTAGGCCAGCACGTCTTCCTGATCGGTCAGCTTTTCCATCTCGGACACGGCGCGCGCGCGGTCGATGAGCGCATGGTGCGTCAGCACCACGCCTTTCGGCTTGCCAGTCGTGCCGGACGTATAGAACATGGCTGCGGCGTCGTGCGGCTGCACGGCAGCCACGGCGCGCGCATAGAAGTCGGGGTGCTTGGCGGCGTATTCGCTGCCAAGCGCTTCCAGTTGTTCATAAGACAGCAGCATGGGATCGGCGTAATGCCGCAGGCCGCGCGGGTCGTCGAACACGACATGCTTGAGCGCCGGACACTGCTCGCGCACCTCGATCATCTTGTCGACCTGCTCCTGGTCCTCGACGATCGCAACGCTGATCTCCGCATCCTGCAGCACGTAAACCATTTCCTGCGCGACCGCATCCTGATAGAGCGGAACAGGAATGGCGCCCAGCGATTGCGCGGCCATCATGGCCATGTAGAGGCGCGGGCGGTTCTCGCCGATGACGGCAACGTGCATGCCGGGCTGAATGCCGAGCGATGCAAGACCCTGCGCGACGTGACGGACATGCTCCGCCACTTCGGACCAGGTCAGGGTTTGCCAGATCCCCAGGTCTTTCTCTCGTATCGCGGGCCGCGACCCACGAACGTTGGCATGCGCGAGCAGCAGCGCCGGAAAGGTGTCCGGCGCCGCCGGCACCTGTGCAGATGCGGGCGATGAATGTGCCACGTTGTCTCCTCCGGTTTGGGCGCATCGCGCAGTGCCTGCAATGAAGCGGCGCTTGCGGCGGCGTGCTTGACCAGTTGGTTTTAGATTTACGGCAGGAGTTAAGGTATAAGGTTGGGTTGCTACCAACTGTCACCATCGCGACATTCAAGGACCTTTTAGGGTATTCCCGATGCAGCTATCCGACTCCCTGCAACTCGCCGCCGCCTGGTTCCGCGTGCTCAACGCGGAACAGCAAGCGCGCGTGGAGCGGGACCTTTCCGTGCAGCAGGTCGTTGCCGGATCGATCATAGAGCGCAAAGGCGAACTCGCCCAGGCATGGATCGGCGTGCTGGCGGGACTGGTCAAGGTGTCGGTGGGCAATTCGGAAGGCAAGGTCGCATCGCTGACGGGCGTGCCCGCAGGCGGCTGGATTGGCGAGGGTTCGCTCTTGAAACGCGAGGTCCGCAAGTACGACATCGTGGCGCTGCGCGATTCCGTGGTGGCGCGTCTTCCGGGCGCGACGTTCGACTGGTTGCTGGATACCAGTATTCCGTTCAACCGATACCTGCTGCATCAATTGAACGAGCGCGTGGCGCAGTTCATCGGCAAGGCGGAGTACGACCGTCTGCTGGATCCCGATGCGCGCGTGGCCCGCTGTCTGGCCGAGCTGTTCAATCCTTTGCTGTATCCGGGCATGGGGATGCGTCTGACGATTACGCAGGAAGAAGTCGGCTATCTGGCCCGGGTCTCGCGCCAGCGCGCGAACCAGGCGCTGCGCAAGCTGGAGGAAGCGGGGCTGCTGAATGTGGAATACGGCGCGGTGCGGGTGCTGGACCTGGACGGGCTGAAGCAATACGGCTCGGATCGGGGTACGGCGGTGACCGAGCAGGCGGCGTAAAAAGTTCGATAGGTCCAAAAAAAGTGTTGACGATAAATCGTACGCTATTTAATATCGCGCCATGAAATCCAGAAACAAGACCAAAGCCGCTTTCAACCCGCTGCTGCTGGACAGTCAGTTGTGCTTCGCCCTGTACTCGACCTCGCTGGCGATGAACAAGGTGTACCGCAAGCTGCTGAGCGGGCTGGACCTGACCTATCCGCAATACCTGGTGATGCTGGTGCTGTGGGAAGGCGACGAAATTACGGTGACGGATATCGGCAGCCGCCTGTTTCTGGATTCGGCCACGCTGACGCCGCTGCTCAAGCGCCTGGAGGCCGCGGGCCTGGTGACGCGCAAGCGCGCCGTGACCGACGAACGCCAGGTGATCGTGGGCCTGACCAAGCAGGGCCACGATCTGCGCGACAAGGCCGAAGCGGTGCCGCATGCCGTTGGCGCGGCAGCGCAATGCTCGCTGGACGAAGCGCAGGGCATGACGAAGATGCTGCATGCGCTGCGGGAGAAGCTGGCCGAAAGTCTTTGAGGTTTTGGGTGATGACTGTCATCATCCGGTTTTATAAATAGCGCACGATTTTGTTGTTCACTATTTAAAGTTTCAGGCAAGTCGCAAGTTCATCGTTGACCGCCAACACGGGAAGGGTCCCGCAAGGCAAGCAGTTCAAACTCTCATTCAAAGGAACCACACCATGTCGATCGAAAAAGTCCTCTACCGCGCCAACGCCACTGCCACCGGAGGCCGCGAAGGCCGTGGCGTCAGCGACGACGGCAACCTCGACGTCAAGCTGACCACCCCGCGCGAACTGGGCGGCGCTGGCGCCGCTGGCACGAACCCGGAACAACTGTTCGCCGTCGGCTACTCGGCCTGCTTCCTGGGCGCGATGAAGTTCGTCGCCAACCGCGACAAGATCGCGATCCCGGCGGACGTGTCGGTGAACGGCATCGTCGGCATCGGCGCAATCCCGACCGGCTTCGGCATCGAAGCGGAACTGAAGATCTCGCTGCCGGGCCTGGACCGCGCAGAAGCCGAAAAGCTGGTCGCGGCCGCACACATCGTGTGCCCGTACTCGAACGCAACGCGCGGCAACATTGACGTGACGCTGACGATCGTTTGAGGTTGACGTCGCATTGAGAGTAGGGTGACGTTGACGATTTGTTTGAGATCGACGTTGCATTGAGATCAATGTGAGGTGCGAGTGGGCCTTGCAGGTGAAGACTGATCTGGTCGGTTGCCTGTCTGGCCCATTTTTTTTTGATGCTGCATCAGGTTCTTTATGGCTCGTTGATTTTCTTGGCGCCAGGTTCTTCGTTGGTCGTCTATCTTCGTGCCGCGAACGTCTTCGTAGGTCGCCCGACGCCGCGGTCACCGTGGGCACGATCGCCCACGATTGCGGTCCGGAGCCTTCGCTCCGGACTGCCCCTTCGTCATCTTCGTCCAGGCCTTCGGCCTTCCCTTCAGATTCCCTCGGGCGCATCGACGGCGCTCGCGCCCACGGTGACCGCGACGCCGTGCTGCCAGGGTCTTTGGTATGCAACGCTACAAGACCTGTGGTCAGGGCAGGAGATCTGCGGGGCCGCCGAATTGCTGCCGCCCGGGCGGCGGCAATCGGCATCGGAGCTGTGGGTCGTCGTGGTGGCGTGCGCTTGCGCGCTTGCGGAGAGCGGCTTGCAAATGACGCTCGTCAGTGGGGGGGAGCGGTGATGGGCGGCGCGGCAACGAGCAGCCACAACTTGCCGACCAGTACGCGCCGCCCATCGGGCACAGGGGTTTAACTGAAGATTAATGACGAGCGGATTTGCGTCTGCAGATCTGCCGGGTGTCAGACACCGGAATCAGGGTGTCAGACACCTGATATGGTCGCTGTCGTCAATAGGATTGGTTTGCTGGTGGAAATCAGTGACACGGGGTGATGCGACACAAGCCTGCTGCTGCGACGATAGATCAGACTGATATCCGTGGGTTGGTTACCACCGTGCATCGATCCGTCGTGGAAGCTGCCTCGCTCTAGTGACGCAGGTTGCCCCAAAGGGTTCTGTTGAGGGTGTCGTGAGGGTTCTTCCTATCGAGTTCGTGTCGCATCACCTCGTGTCACGGGTATGGGTGTCATTGATGATGTGTGTTGTCGGGCAGCGATTGGCGCGCAATGGCCCAGATGAAGCCGGTCAGTTCCCGCGCCACGGCTACGCAGACTTTATTCGCCTGCACGCCTCGGGCCGATAGATGTGCAAATCTGGAGCACAAACGCACCTGAGCTTTCCAGGCGTGGGTGCGGATACTGGGAGAAAGTGTCGCGCTTCGGTCGCGCAGCGCTTGACTCATGCGCGCCGGGAAGCGGTAGTTCCAGGCCGCTTCGGTCAGAAGCCGCCGGGCGTGTGCGTTACCGGTTTTGGTAATCGAACCCCGGCGTACGCTGTTGCCACTGGAATGCTCCGATGGCACTAGCCCGAGGTAACCCATAAGCTGGCGAGCACTACCAAAGCGGGCGATGTCGCCGATCTCGCACACTAAGCCGATTGCGCTGACCGTATCGATACCACGCAGCGCCCTGAGCGCAGCCACGGTCGGCTCCTGGCGCCAACCTTCAATGGCGTGCTCGAGCGCCGTCGTCAGACGCTGTACGCGATCTTGAGCCGCTTGCACGGCCAGTTGATACTCGGCTAGCGCGATGTAATCGGCAGGATGGTCAAAATGCTGCTCCGCAATCCAGCGTTGGTGCGTCTTGTTCCAGGATGTCTTGCCGGGATAGCGCCGGCCTTGGCGCAGCAAGAATGCCTTGAGCTGCTGGCGCGCTTGCAGGCGCAGGTTGACGGCGTCTTCGCGAGCCCGCCAGAGATTGCGCAGCGCCTCGTGGGCCTGGTCAGGCACCCAGATGGCCTTGAGCTCCCCAGCCCGCGACAGCTCGGCCAGTCGCAAGCTGTCGCGCCGGTCCGTCTTGATGCGCTCGCCCGGGCGACGCGGGGTCAATGACGGCGCAATGATCTCGCAGCGATAGCCCCGATCGCTCAGCGCACGATATAGCCCATAGCCCGTCGGCCCAGCCTCATAGACCACGCTGACCTGCCGTGCGGCACCATATTTGCTTAGGGTCTTGAGCAACGCCTGCACGTCTGGCGTAAGCGTGCTGACAAACCGGCCGGGCTCCCGCCCGGCCTCGCACACGGACATCGCAATGCTGTCACCGTGCACATCCAGACCAACGAAAAACTTGATACGCTCGTCCATGGCTCGTCTCCATACGGTTTGCGGCTGGCTTGCCCCGCCGCATGTGGCTCGGCGCTCTCCTGGAGAGCGCAATCCACGATACAGGAGACGAGCCACCTTCCGATTAACGAGCGACCATAATGTCTAGTGCAGAAGCAGCCACACGCGCAGCGTCATCGCTCCGACGCAAGACATCGCGTAAGCCCCCAAAGGCCGCCCGCGCGGCCGGCCGGGGGCGGGCCCCGCTGCGGCGGGCGTCTTAAAAACTCAACTCCCCTCCTGCAGCCAACAACACCCCATCCGCCAAAAACCGCCAGCCTAATTCCCGCTACACCAATCAATGCCCCCCACCCAAATAAGCCGCCACCACAGCCGGATCATGCTTCAACTTCTCCGCACTCCCATGCACAGAAATCCGCCCGTTCTCCAACACATACCCATAATCCGCAACATTCAACGCCGCCGCCGCAAACTGCTCCACCAGCAACATCGTCACGCCTTCTTCCTTGAGCCGCGCAATGATCCGGAACACCTCTTCCACCAGAATCGGCGCCAGTCCCATAGACGGCTCGTCCAGCAGCACCAATTCCGGATTCAGCATCACCGCACGCGCCATGGCGAGCATCTGCTGTTCACCGCCAGACAACGTGCCAGCCAACTGATCCCGCCGTTCCTTCAGCCGCGGGAACAGATCCATCGCCCGCCCCAGATCCGCCTGCACATCACCCTTGGGCCGGCTACCCGTCAGACGCGGAAAAGCGCCCAGCAGCAGGTTGTCAGTCACCGACAGCGTAGGAAACACCCGACGCCCTTCAGGCGAATGCGCCAGCCCCAACCGCGCGATGCGATGTGACTCCATCCCATCGATCCGCTTGCTCCCCAGCGTGATCTCCCCCGCCGTCGGCCGGATCATCCCCGACAACGCTCGCATCGTGGTCGTCTTGCCAGCCCCGTTCGAGCCGATCAGCGTCACCACCTTGGCTTTAGGCACCTCCATGCTGATGCCGTGAAGCACCTTCACCTTCCCGTAGCCTGCTTCCAGATTCTTGATCGATAGCATCTTCTTGTCCCCTTGGCGTCAGGCGGGCGCGCCGCCCAGATACGCCTCGATCACCTTGGCGTTGCTTTGCACTTCATTAGGCAGGCCCTCGGCGATCTTCTGGCCGAAGTCCAGCACCGACACGGTGTCGCACACTCCCATCACCACGTCCATGTGGTGTTCGATGAGGATCAGCGTGATGCCGTGGTCGCGCACCTTGCGGATGATCGCCAGCAGCTCCACGATGTCCGGCGCCGTCAGGCCCGCGGCCGGTTCGTCCAGCAGCAGCAGTTGCGGATCCAGCGCCAGCGCGCGGGCGATTTCCAGCAAGCGTTGTTTGCCGTAGGGCAGGTTGCGCGCCTCTTCGCTGGCCAGCGATTCCAGGCCCACGAATTCCAGCAGCGCCATGGCCCGTGCCCGTGCGCCTTGTTCCTCGGTCTTCCACTTGGGTGTGCGAAGCGCAATGCCCGCCAGACCCGTCGTGAATGTGTGATGCAGGCCAACCAGCACGTTCTCCAGCGCGGTCATTTCGCCAAAGAGCTGCACGTTCTGGAACGTGCGCGCGATGCCCGCTTCGGCGATGTCGGCCGGCGGCAGACCGACGAGCGACTTGCCTCCGAACTCCACCGCGCCGGCCGTCGGCACGTAGATGCCGGTCAGCACGTTCATCATCGTGCTCTTGCCCGATCCGTTCGGTCCGATCAGGCCGTGGATGGTGCCGCGCTTGACGGTCAGGTCCACCTCGTTCAGCGCCTTCAGGCCGCCGAACTGCATCAGCACGCTCTTGGCCGCCAGCAGCGTCTCGCCCTTGCCCGCGACTGCGTCCGGCACGGCGTCCTGTTCCTTCACCAGGTCTTTCTTGACCGCCAGCGCCGCGCGGCGCGTCGAGAAGAACAGGTTGCGCACGAAGCCCACGATGCCGTCGGGCAGGTAATACACCACGAACAGGATCATCGCGCCGAAGATGGTCAGGCGCCAGTCGGTGACGGCTTCCAGCCAGTACGAAAAGATGGCCAGCACGATCGTGCCGATCACCGGTACCGCGACCTTGCGCGGTTCGGTGCGGCCCTTGGAGATGGCCACCGCGCTGCCCACCGTCACCAGGATCGCCACGGCGAGTGCGATCAGGCGGAACGTGCCGATGTCGTCCAGCATCTTGGGCAGCAGCACGATGATCGAGGCGCCCAGCAGCGCGCCGGTGCGGCTCTTGCGCCCGCCCATGATGATGGCCAGCAGGAAGAGAATCGTCAGTTCGAAGTTGTACGTGTTCGGCGAAATGTACTGCTCCGAATACGAATACAACGCGCCCGCCAGGCCCGCGAAACCGGCGCTGATGACGAACGCGATCACCTTGTGGCGGTACACCGACACGCCCATGCAGTCGGACGCGATCGGGCTGTCGCGCAAGGCTTCGAACGAACGGCCCAGGTGCGACTTCAGGATCCGGTGCACCACGATCAGCGAGATCACAAGCAGCGCGGCGACCAGCCAGAAGTACTCGGCCTTGGTCAGCACGTGCCCGGCAATGGACGGCTTGGTGACCTTGATGCCCAGCGGGCCTTCGGTCAGGAAGGTCATCTCGTTGATCAGGATCTGGATGATCGTGCCGAATGCCAGCGTCACCATCGCCAGATAGGGGCCGGTGACGCGCAGCGCCGGCAGCGCCAGCACCGCGCCAAAGGCGGCGGCGATGACGATGGCGGCGGGTAGCGTCAGCCAGATCGGAATCTGCAGGTGAAAGACCAGAACGCCGGCCACGTACGAGCCGATGCCGAAGAGACCCGCGTGGCCCAGCGACACCTGGCCGGTATAGCCCACCACGATATCGAGCCCGAACAGCAGGATCGAATAGATCATGATGGTTTCAATCAAATGCAGGTAATACGTGTTGGTCACGCCCAGCGGCACGGCGGCCAGGCAGGCCACGGCCACGACGGATAGGAGCAGGTGCAAGGGTTTCATCGCTTACACCTTCTTGATCGCGGTCTTGCCGAACAGGCCGGCGGGCTTGAAGGTCAGAACGAGCAGCAGCAACACCAATCCCGGCACGTCTTTGTATCCCGTTGATAGATAGAAACCGGTGGTCGTTTCGGCGATCCCCAGGATCAGCCCGCCCACCACGACGCCCATCCCGCTGGACAGGCCGCCAATGATCGCGACGGCAAACGCTTTCAGGCCAAGCACCGCGCCCATCGTGGCGCCGGTCAGCGTCAGCGGCGCGACCAGCACGCCGGCGAACGCCGCGGTCAGCGACGACAGCGCGTACGAGAACGTGATGACCATGCCGGTGTTGATGCCCATCAGGCCGGCCGCGTCGCGATCGTTGGACGTGGCGACGAAGGCTTTGCCGTAGATGGATTTGCGGTTGAAGATTTCGACCAGGATCATCATGCCCAGCGCGCCGAACACCACCAGCAGTTCCATCGGCAACACGTTCGCGCCCAGCACCTGAATCGGCGCCTCGGGCAGCGGCGAGGGAAAGCGCAGGTCGTCGCGGCCCCAGATGTTCTCGGCCACGTTCTTGAAGATGATGCCCAGCGCAATGGTGGCCATGATCCAGCCGAATTCCGATCGCGTCTTGATGGCGGGCCGCACGCCCACGCGCTCGACCAGCGCGCCCTGCGCAAAGCCAAAGATGCAGACGATGGGAATCATGACCCAGTAGTTCACGCCGAGGCCGACGAGCGTCAGGCCGACGAGCGCACCCAGCATCAGGGCTTCGCCCTGGCCGAAGTTCAAGGTGCCCGATGTGGCAAAGGTGAGCTGGTAGCCGAACGCAATGACCGCATAGATCATGCCTAGCGCGATACCGCTATAGATGAGCTGTAGAAGAATCATGGTGTGTGTCTTGAGGCGCTGTGTTCCGTCCCAACCCCCTTGGGCAGAACGCTGTTTTCAGGCGGCTGCATGCCCCGCGCCCCATGGATCGGGGCGCGGGCGGCGGCGGCCGGGCAGCCGCCGCCTTCCTGCTTGTCGGGATTTAGTTGGCCTTGATGACGCGGCCGCCCTTGACCTCGCCGATGACCACTTCCTTCGCGGTGATCGCGTCGTGGTTGTCGTGCGAGAAGGGCTTGTTGTAGGTCATCACCACGCCCTCGACCGGGGTCTGCAGGTTTTCCAGCGCTTCGCGCACCTTGGGACCGTCGGTGGAGTTCGCCTGCTTGATGGCTGCCGCCAGCAGGAAGATCGAGTCATAGCCCTGCGCCGCCGACACCGGAGAGTCGATGCGGTTGTTCTTGGGCTTGAACTTGGCCAGGTAGGCGTCGATGAACGCCTTGCGCTTGGGCGTGTCCGGATCCTGGATGAAGGTCTGCGGCATGCGCGCGCCTTCGCCGTTGGCGCCGGAGTTGTCGATGTAGTTGGCCATGGACAGCGTCCAGCTGCCGATGATCGGCACCTTCCAGCCCAGCTTGGTCATGCCGTTGGCGACCTGGGCCAGTTCGGGACCGATGCCGTAGGTCAGCACGGCTTCGGCGCCCGCGGACTTGGCCTTGAGCAGCTGGGCCGTCATGTCGACGTCCTTGATGTTGAACTTTTCGACGGCCACCGGCTTGATGCCCTTGGCGTCCAGGGCCTTTTCCAGGTCCTCGCGGCCGAGCTGGCCGTAGTTGGTGGAGTCCGCCAGGATCGCGACTTTCTTGAAGCCGCGGCGCGTGATCGCTTCTTCCACGATCATCGGGGCCTGGATGCTGTCGTGGGCCGCATTGCGGAACACGTAGTTGTCGGGGTATTCCGGCGCCTTGAACTGATGGGTGATCACGCTGCCGGTGGCCACGTTGTTGAACACCGGGATCTTGGCATCCTGGTAGAACCGTTGCGAGGCCAATGCGACGCCGGTGTTGATGTAGCCGACGGTGGCGGTCACCTGTTCCTTGTTGATCAGTTCCTGCGCGATCTGCACGCCGCGCTCGTTCTTGGCTTCGTCATCGCGCTCGACCGCGACGAGCTGGCGGCCCAGCACGCCGCCGTTCTTGTTGATCTCTTCGATGGCGAGGCGCACGCCGTCGCGCATGCTGACGCCCATGGAGGACGAACCGCCGGTGTAGGGGCCGGCCACGCCGATCTTGATGGGGTCGGCGGCGTGGGACGCGGCCGATACGGCAAATGCAAGGGTTCCTGCAAGCAGCTTCAAACGAAAATCCATGGATGTCTCCGTTGTAATTGGGTGAACTGCGTGGAAAGCCGTGTGCCGGCGCCAGTCGGCGGGGTGATGTTCTGTTGGCGCGCTCCTTTGTTGCGTGTCGTGACTGTCTGCTTAATCGCTTACGCGAATCTGACCCGGCGGTGCTTTTCCGCGTAAATACCTAGTGCGGATGCAAGGTTCCTTTCAGCTTGCTGAATGCGGCGGGCCGGATAAGGCGTGCGTGGGCGCTGCGCTCGCAATGCACTCGCAATGCGCTCGCAACGCGGCGGCACGCCGGCCTCGCCTCGGTCTTGCAGGATCTTCGGGACGGTGGCAGTCACGCTGGCCGCATCCTAGCGATCAGGATGCGGCGTCGTGCGGAATTTCATTCCGCAGATGACTGGAAATTTATTCCTGGCAGGCCTCGCGCCCGCATGGCCATTGGGCTGCGCGTTTGCAGACCTCGGTGAGCCATAGGGAAAACGCCTGGGCCGCGCCGCCCGGCATGCGTGTCGCTTCGGTGCACAGGTAGTACTGCGACTCGCCGGGGATCTCCACGTCCAGCACGCGAACGAGCTTGCCTTCGTCCAGCCACTCGGCGGCCAGCGACCGGCGCGTCAGCGCCACGCCCTGGCCGGCGCGCGCCGCGGCAAGCATCATGCCCAGATCCACCAGCCACACGCCGCGCGACGGCTCGGGCCAATCCAGGCCCGCCGCCGCCAGCCATGGACGCCAGGGCTCCATCGGGCAACGCAGCAGGTCGGCGCGCGCCAGGTCCGCGGGACGCTTGAACGGGCCGCGTGCGGCCTGGTAGCCGGGCGCGCACACCGCAAACACTGGATCATGCGTGAGCGGATGCGCATGCAGACCGGGATACTTGCCGCTGCCAAAGCGGATCCAGACGTCCGCGTTGGGCGGCATGATGTCCAGGTACGGAATGGACAGCATGATTTCAAGTTCGACGTCGGGATGCGCCGCGGTGAAACCGGGCAGGGCGGGGATCAGCACCTGCCGGGCGAATGTGGGCGTGGACACCACCCGCAGCGTTTCCAGCTTGGGTTCGTTGCGCTTGTGCAGCGAGGCGTCCGACAGCAGGTCGAGCGCGGTGCGGACTTGTTCCAGGTATTCGCGTCCGGCCGCGCTCAACGTTGCGCCACGGCTGCTGCGAATGAACAGCGTGACGTCCAGCAGCGTTTCCAGCGAGGCGATGCGCTTGCCGATGGCGCTGGCGGTGACGAAGAGCTCTTCGCTGGCACGCTCGAAGGAGCCCAGGCGTGCGGCCGCTTCGAACGCCTGGATGGCGGCAAGCGGCGGCAGGCGCACGTCTTTGGAAGGGGAAGGTCCGCGCATAAAGCGGTGGCGGGCCGGCCCGGCGCCCGACAAAAAAGTGGTGAGGCGCCGATTATAAAAGTGCGGGCGCGGGGATGCCGTGCCCTTGCTTTGCCGCAACGGTGTCTGCGGAGCTCAAACGCCCTTGACCGCCAGGCTGATCGCCAAACCGGCCATGATCACGGCGATGATGCCGTCCAGGGCTCGCCAGGCCGACGCGCTGGCAAAGAAGGGCGCAAAGAGCCGCGATCCGATGCCCAGCACCGCCAACCACAGCAGGCTGGCCGTGAACGCGCCGGCCGCGAAGGCCATGCGCGCGTCGTCGAAGCCGTGCGCGAGCGAGCCGACCACCACCATGTCCAGCCAGAAGTGCGGATTCAGCAGCGAGAAACCCAACGCGCCGAGCATGGCGGCGCGGCGCGATGGCACCACGTCGCGAGCGGCGGCCAAACCGCCCGTGGCGGTCCAGGCGCGTCGCGCGGATTGCACCGCGTACCAGGTCAGGAAGGCCACGCCGAACCACAGCACGGCGGTCGTCAGCCAGGGGAACCACGCGGTCAGCGCCTGCAGGCCGGACACGCTGGCGAAGATGAAGACGGCGTCGATCAGCGCGCAGATGGCGACGACGCTCAAGAGATGCGCGCGCATGAGGCCCTGGCGCAGGATGAACGCGCTTTGCGCGCCCACGACGGCGAACAGGCCGAGGCCCGTGGCCGTGCCGCTGGCCCAGGCGGTGAGGAAGGCGGGGGATGACAAGGTGGCGAACATCGAAGGGGTACCTGTGACTGCAACGCCTGTGGCGGCGCTTTGATGGGTGGCCGAGCGCTGAGAGCGGTCGGCAATGCGTCATTTTCCCTTGCCATGTATATGAAATACAGCTAATTTTCCTTCACTATATTAAGTATTTCTAATCCAATGAAAATCGATCACGGCAACCTGCGCGCCCTGGCGGCGGTGGTGCGCGAAGGCAGTTTCGAGCGCGCGGCGCTGTCGCTCAGCGTCACGCCGTCGGCGGTGTCGCAACGGATCAAGGCTCTGGAAGACCGCATGGGCCGGTTGCTGGTCCAGCGCACGGTGCCGGCTGCCGCCACGGCAGACGGTCAGGTGCTGGTGCAACTGGCCGAGCAGACCGCCTTGCTGGAGCACGATGCGCTGAACCGGCTGGGCGTGGCCGACGACGACGTGCCCCACGCCAGCATCCCCATCGCCGTCAATCACGACAGCCTGGAAACCTGGTTCGTCGACGCGGCCCTGCAGTTCGCGGCGCGCACCCGCGCCACGCTGGACATGCTGTCCGAAGACCAGGACCATACGGCCGCCCTGCTGCGCAACGGCTCGGTGCTGGGCGCCGTGACCACGCTGGCCGATCCGGTGCAGGGCTGCCGCATCCACGCGCTGGGCAGCATGCGCTACGTGGCCACCTGCACGCCCGACTTTCAAAAGCGCTACTTCGCTTCGGGCGTCAACGCGCAGACGCTGGCCCAGGCGCCCGTCCTCGTCTTCAACCGCAAGGACGCGCTGCAGGCGCGCTTTGCGCACAAGATCGCCGACCCCGCGCCGTGGGAGCCGCCGGTCTGGTGGGTGCCGTCCACGCGCGCCTTCGTGCAGGCCACGCTGGGTGGACTGGGCTGGACCATGAACCCGCTGCCGCTCGTGCAGGAGCATCTTGATGCCGGTCAACTCGTCCTGCTGCGCGGCCGGGCCTGGGAGGACGTGCCGCTCTACTGGCAGCATTGGCGGGTAAACTCCGAGGCCATGGAAGCCTTGACCGACTCGGTGCTGTCAGCCGCCCGCAGCCTGGTCAGGCGCCGCTAACGTCTCAGGAGGACACCCATGAACATCCGCAAGTTTGCCGTTGTTGCCGCGATCGGCCTGTGCACCGCCGGTTCGGCGTGGGCCAAGGACTACAAGGTCGGTCAGGTCGAAGTCGACGATCTCTGGGTCCGCGCTTCCGCGCCCGGACAGGCCAACGGCGCGGGGTACATGGATATCGACAACGACGCCAAGGCGCCGGACCGCCTGCTGTCCGTGTCGTCGGACGCCGCCGAACGCGTCGAGCTGCATACCGTGCAGACCGAAAACGGCGTCTCCAAGATGCGTCAGGTCGAAGGCGGCATCGCGCTGCCCGCCGACACCGAGGTCAAGCTCAGCCCGGGGGGCTACCACGTCATGTTCATCAAACTGAAGGCCCCGTTCAAGGATGGCGCCACCGTGCCCGCCACGCTCACGTTCGAAAAGGCAGGCGAAGTGGCGGTGCAGTTCAAGGTCATGCCGGCTTCGCACAATCCCGGCATGAGCCACGACCACGGCGCGATGAAGCACTGATCTTCGCGCCGCCCGGCCAGTCTGCGCCCCTGCGGTGGCGCAGGCGCCGGCCAGCCCGCGGCTTTTCATCGCCGCAATGCAAAAAAGCCGACTCTTCCGAGTCGGCTTTTTGCATGCTTGGTCCGCGCGGCGCGCGGATCAGCAGGCGGCGATCAGTACAGCCCTTGCTGACGCATGGCGTCGGCGACCTTGACGAAGCCGGCGATGTTGGCGCCGTCCAGGTAGTTCACGTACTCGCGCTCCGAATGGCCGTGGCGCACGCAGTTTTCGTGGATGTCGCGCATGATGGCATGCAGGCGGGTGTCCACTTCCTCGCGGGTCCACGACAGACGGGCCGAGTTCTGGGCCATTTCCAGGCCCGACACGGCAACGCCGCCGGCGTTGCTGGCCTTGCCCGGCGCGTACAGCACGCGCGCGGCGATGAAGGCTTTGGCGGCGTCCAGCGTGGCGGGCATGTTGGCGCCTTCGGCAACCGCCAGCACGCCATTCTTGATCAGCGTCTGGGCGTCCGACAGTTCCAGCTCATTCTGCGTGGCGCAGGGCAGGGCGACGTCCACGGGCACGTGCCACGGGCGCTTGCCGGCCTCGTACTGCAGGCCGAACTGCCGGGCGTAGGTGTCCAGGCGGCCGCGCAGGTCATTCTTGATGTGCATCAGCGCCACGAGCTTCTCGTGATTGAAGCCGGCTTCGTCGACGACGGTGCCGTTCGAATCCGACACGGTGATGACGCGGGCGCCCAGCGCCATGGCCTTCTCGATGGCGTACTGCGCCACGTTGCCCGAGCCCGATACGGACACGCGCATGCCGTCGAAGGACTTGCCGACGCGCTTGAGCATTTCCTCGGCGAAGTAGACGGTGCCGTAGCCGGTGGCCTCGGGGCGGATCAGGCTGCCGCCGAAGGTCAGGCCCTTGCCGGTGAAGACGCTGGCCGTCGAGTTGGACAGCTTTTTCATCATGCCGGCCATGAAGCCGACTTCACGCGCGCCCACGCCGATGTCGCCGGCCGGCACGTCGGTGTCCGGGCCCAGGTGGCGATACAGCTCGATCATCAGCGCCTGGCAGAAGCGCATGACTTCGGCGTCGGACTTGCCCTTGGGATCGAAGTCCGAGCCGCCCTTGCCGCCGCCCATGGGCAGCGTGGTCAGCGAGTTCTTCAGGGTCTGTTCGAAGGCGAGGAACTTCAGGATCGACAGGTTCACCGACGGGTGAAAGCGCATGCCGCCCTTGAACGGGCCGATCGCGGAGCTGTGCTGGATGCGGAAGCCGCGGTTGACCTGGGCGCGGCCCTGATCGTCGGTCCAGCAGATGCGGAACTGGATGACGCGTTCCGGTTCGACCAGGCGTTCCAGCAGGGCGTGTTCAGCGTAGTGGGGATGCTTCTCGACGAAGGGCCACAAGCTGAGCATCACCTCCTGGACGGCTTGCATGAATTCGGGTTGCTGCGGGTCGCGCGCGGCGACGCCACGCAGGAAGTCGTCCAGACTCTGCACTTTCACCATGATCTCCTCGGGGGTGCTTCGAATAGGTGCGGAAATTGCGCCAGATTGGGGCGCGATCAGTTTGTTTTGGTGCATGACTGCACCTGTATGGTGCGGGGATTGTAGGGGCAAAATGTTGCCCTGCGCAAAGCGAAAAAACGCGCCATCACGTTGATATCAAACGGAATTTTCCGATGGATAATTAGGGTCGTATCAAAACGGGGGGACTGGCGGATGCCGGGCGGAAAGATGCCTTTTGAACGGTAGGGCTTGAATTTTCAGGGGAAATTAATATGTCCCCGTTATATTTCGATGGGCGCGCATAGGGGAAATGGCGCGCCGCCGTAGGCAACGGGCGCGTCCGGCGGTCGCAAGCGGGGGCGACTGTCGGTCAAGCGCCGTTGTTACGTCCCTATTTTTGCCTTGAGAAAAATCACGGGCGCAGCGTGAAGTCGTAGTCGATCGTCAACGGCGCGTGATCCGAGAAGCGTTCGTCCTTGTAGATGGCAACGCTACGCGCCTTGGCCGCAATGCCCGGCGTGGCGATCTGGTAGTCGATGCGCCACCCGACGTTCTTGGCCCAGGCCTGGCCGCGGTTGCTCCACCAGGTGTACTGGTCGGGACGGTCGTCGATCGTGCGGAACACGTCCACAAACCCGCGCTTGTCGAACACGTCCGTGAGCCACGCGCGCTCTTCGGGCAGAAAGCCCGAGTTCTTCATGTTGCCCTTCCAGTTCTTCAGGTCGATTTCCTTGTGCGCGATGTTCCAGTCGCCGCAGATGACGAATTCACGGCCGGTCGTCTTGTGTTCGTGCATCAGGGCATCGATCCACGGGCCAAACCGGTCCAGGAAGCGGTACTTCGCCTGCTGGCGCTCGTCGCCGCTGGAGCCGGAGGGCAGGTAGGCGCTGATGACCGACAGGTCCTTCCAGTCGGCGCGGATGATGCGGCCTTCGGGGTCGAACTCTTCGCAGTCCAGGCCGTTATTCACGCGCTCGGCGGCGTCGCGCAGATAGATGCCCACGCCGCTGTAGCCCTTTTTCACGGCATGGTGGAAGTGGCCGGTGTAGCCGGGCGGATGGCGCAGCTCGTCGGTCAGGTCATCGTGGGCGATCTTGATTTCCTGAAGGCACAGCACGTCGGCGGCGTGCTTTTCCATCCATGGTTGCAGGCCCTTTTTGAAGGCGGACCGGATGCCATTGAGGTTGATCGACGTGATGCGCAGCAAAGCGAAACTCCTGAAATGCGGCCGCAGGGGAGGCGGACAATGCCAGGAATTTAACCGACTCCGCCGCGGTCACCTGGAACGGCCACGACAGCGGATAAAATGCGGGGTCTGCCACCTACCGGATTCCCTTGCATGCCCGCCGCCCAGTCCTCCGTCACCGCCCTGGATTTCGTCCGTTTCGCCTTGAACGAGGGCGTTCTGCGCTTTGGCAGCTTCAAGGTCAAGTCGGGCCGCATCAGCCCCTATTTCTTCAATGCTGG
Organism: Achromobacter spanius; assembly: GCF_002966795.1. GTDB lineage: Bacteria > Pseudomonadota > Gammaproteobacteria > Burkholderiales > Burkholderiaceae_B > Achromobacter > Achromobacter spanius_D. The sequence continues at coordinate 6,042,764 of NZ_CP023270.1, read as the reverse complement.
CCTGTTCAACAATGGCCGCTCCGTTGGCAAGCTGGCGCAGTTTTATGCGCAGGCGCTGCTGGATTCCGGCGTCGAGTTCGACATGCTGTTCGGCCCCGCGTACAAGGGCATTCCGCTGTCCACCGCCACCGCCGTGGCGCTGGCCGGCCACCCGGACATGCAGGACCGCGGCGATGTGCCGTTTGCCTACAACCGCAAGGAAGCCAAGGACCACGGCGAAGGCGGCACCCTGGTCGGCGCGCCGCTCAAGGGCAAGGTCGTCATCATCGACGACGTCATCACGGCCGGCACGTCGGTGCGCGAGTCCGTGGAAATCATCCGCGCCGCCGGCGCCGAACCGGCCGCCGTGCTGATCGCGATGGACCGCATGGAGCGCGCCGGCCCGGACGACGCCCTGTCGCCGCACTCGGCCGTGCAGGACGTGGCCAAGACCTACGGCATCCCCGTGGTGGCGATTGCCTCGCTGACCGACATCCTGGCCCTGCTGCAGGACGACGCCGCGTTTGCCGAGAACCGGGATGCCGTGCTGGCGTATCGGACGAAGTACGGGGTGAAGTAAGGGGTGAACTAACGGTCTCGTTGCTGAAGACAATACGCAGGGCGGCCATGGGCCGCCCTTTGTCATTGCCAGAGATGTTATTGCCAGAACGTCATTGCCAAAAATAGCCCGCAACGGGTTCGGCGACGCCGTGCGGTTGCCCGAACACGGTGACGCCGCTGGCCCGCGCCGCGTCCGCCAGCTTGCGGTCAAAGGTGGCCAGGCACGCGCGCTGCCGCAGGGAGAGTTCGAGATAACTGGCGTCATAGGCAGTCAACCCATGGGCGCGGGCAAGTTGGCAGGTGCGCACGATGCTGGAAGCCGCATCGTCGTTGTCGGCAACGATGGGCAAGTTGTCGAGAAGCTGATTGAATGCAGCGACCTGGGTCCGCGAAATGCGCTGGCTGCGCTCAGCGCGCAGAACGCCATTGGCAACTTCCACGCGCCAGATGTGAGGCACGGTGTTTTGCGAGCTGTGCGCGACGTCGAGCAGATGCTGAGCAAGCAGCGATTCGTGGACATCCACGCGGTAAAGCAGCCAGGCAAGGGCGACCGACGCGTCCGGCACCAGACGGATGGTGTTCATTCCCGGCCTTCCTCGATCCAGGCGCGGATGATGTCGTGGGAGACCGGGGCCGCGGTGTGCAGGCGTTTCATGGCTTCAAGGGCATCGTGCGCGTTCAGCGAGGTGTCGGGCAGGACGGGCGTCAGCCTTGCGCGGCGCACGCCGTCGACAGCGATGATGAAGTGCTGCCCCTGGCTGAGGGCCTTCAGGTAATCGGTGAATCGATGCAGCAAGTCGTTGCTGCTGACCTCGGTGTAGTTCATGCCAAGCTCCGGCGAAATCGACCAGATCATTCTTGGCCAAACAAAAAGCCGCGGCAATATGCCGCGGCCCCCGATTCAGTCTGATATTGCGCCGGTCCCCGCGAGGAGAACCGGGCGCCCATCAACTATCCAGCTTCTGCTTCAGCAGATCATTCACCTGCTGCGGGTTGGCCTTGCCGCGGGCGGCCTTCATGATCTGGCCGACCAGGGAGTTGAACGCCTTCTGCTTGCCGGCGCGGTACTCCTCGACGATGGCCGGGTTGGCGGCCAGCACCTCGTCAATCATCGCGCCGATGGCGCCCGTGTCGCTGATCTGCTTCAGTCCGCGCGATTCGATGATGGCATCCGCATCGCCGCCGTTTTCGCCGGCCCACATGGCGCCGAAGACCTCGCGGGCGATCTTGTTGGAGATCGTGCCGTCGATGATGCGGCCGATGAGGGCCGCCAGCGCCGGCGCCGCGACGGGCGATTCGGCGATAGTCTTTTCTTCTTTGTTGAGCACGGCGGCCACTTCGCCCATGACCCAGTTGGACGCGAGCTTGGCCTGGCCTGCCGGCAGCGCGTGCGCCACGGCTTCGAAGTAGGCGGCCAGGTCGCGGCTGACGGTCAGTTGGGCGGCGTCGTAGGCGGGCAGGCCGTATTCCGATTCGAAGCGGGCGCGCTGGGCGGCTGGCAGTTCGGGCATGGCGGCGCGAACCTCGTCCACCCACGCGCTGGAGATCACCAGCGTGGGCAGGTCGGGATCGGGGAAGTAGCGGTAGTCGTGCGCGTCTTCCTTGCTGCGCATGCTGCGCGTTTCGTCGCGATCGGCGTCGTACAGTCGCGTTTCCTGGACGACGGTGCCGCCGTCCTCGATCAGTTCGATCTGGCGGCGCGCCTCATAGATGATGGCGCGTTCCAGGAAGCGGAACGAGTTGACGTTCTTGATTTCGGTGCGGGTGCCGAATTCCTTCTGGCCCACCGGGCGGACCGACACGTTGGCGTCGCAGCGGAACGAGCCTTCCTGCATGTTGCCGTCGCAGATGCCCAGCCACACGACCAGGCTGTGCAGCGCACGCGCGTAGGACACGGCCTCGGCGGCGGAGCGCATTTCGGGCTCGGTCACGATTTCCAGCAGCGGAGTGCCGGCGCGGTTCAGGTCGATGCCGCTGGCCGGGCTGCCATTGCCCAGGTTGAAGTCGTCGTGCAAGGACTTGCCGGCGTCTTCTTCAAGGTGGGCGCGGGTCAGGTTGACGGTCTTTTCTTCTTCGCCGACGAAGAACGACAGCGAACCGCCCACCACCACCGGCAGCTCGTACTGGCTGATCTGGTAGCCCTTGGGCAGGTCAGGGTAGAAGTAGTTCTTGCGCGCGAAAACCGAGCGCGGCGCGATCTTGGCGCCGACGGCCAGGCCGAAGCGGATGGCGCGTTCGGCCGCGCCGCGGTTCATGACCGGCAGGCTGCCCGGCAGGGCCAGGTCGACTTCGTTGGCCTGCGTGTTGGGCGCGGCGCCGAATTGCGTGCTGCTGCCCGAAAAAATCTTGGAGTCCGTGGAAAGCTGCGTGTGCGTTTCCAGGCCGATGACGATTTCCCAGTTCATGTTCTCAGCCTTGCTGGACAGGGGCACGCTGATGCCAGTCCGTCACGTGTTGGTAGCGGTCGGCGATGGCCAGCAGGCGGCCTTCGTCGAAGTAGTTGCCGATGATCTGCAGGCCGATGGGGCGCGAGCCGCTCTCGCCGCCAAAGCCGCAGGGGATGGACATGGCCGGCAGGCCCGCAAGGCTGACACCCAGCGTGTAGACGTCGGCCAGCCAGTCGGCGGTCGGATCGTCGCGGTTGTCGCCGATGTTCTTGGCGACCGTGGGCGTGACCGGTCCCATGATGACGTCGCACTGATCGGCGTAGGCGCGCTGGAAGTCCTGCGCGATCAGGCGGCGCAGGCGCTGGGCCTGCAGGTAGTAGGCGTCGTAGTAGCCGTGGGACAGCACGTAGGTGCCGATCAGGATGCGGCGCTTGACCTCGTCGCCGAAGCCTTCGGCGCGCGAGCGGCTGATCATCTCGTTCAGGTCGCCGTACTGCTTGGCGCGGTGGCCGTAGCGCACGCCGTCGTAGCGGGCCAGGTTGCTGGACGCTTCGGCGGGGGCGATTACGTAATAGGCCGGAATGGCCAGCTCGGTGCGCGGCAGCGACACCGGCACGCGCACGGCGCCCAGCGCCTCGAACTGCGCAAGCGCAGCCTGCACGGCGGCGGCCACATCGGGCGCCAGGCCGGCGCCAAAATATTCTTCGGGCACGCCGATGCGCAGGCCCTTCAGGGGCTGGCTGCCGGCGGCGTCAAAGCGGGCCTGTGCGGCGTCGAAGTCGCGGCGCACGCGGCCGGGTTCGTTGACCGCACCGTCGCATTTTTCAAGGCTGGTGGCGTCGCGCGGATCAAAGCCGCTGATGACGTCCAGCAGTTCAAGCAGGTCGCGGCTGCTGGGAGCCAGCGGGCCGGCCTGGTCCAGGCTGGAGCCGAAGGCCACCATGCCGTAGCGCGACACGGTGCCGTAGGTGGGCTTGATGCCGCTGACGCCGCACAGCGCCGCAGGCTGGCGGACCGAGCCGCCGGTGTCGGTGCCGGTGGCGGCGGCCACCAGGCGGGCGGCCACGGCGGCGGCCGAACCGCCCGACGAGCCGCCGGGCACGGCAGCGTGATCCCAGGGGTTCTTCACGGCGCCGTAAGCCGAGTTCTCGTTGCCCGAACCCATGGCGAATTCGTCGCAGTTCAGCTTGCCCAGCGAGACCGCGCCGGCCGCGCCCAGGCGTTCCACAACGGTCGCGTCGAACGGGCTGACATAGCCGTCGAGCATCTTGCTGCCCGCGGTGGTGCGCCAGCCGCGCGTCACGAACGCGTCCTTGTGGGCGATCGGGATGCCGGCCAGCGGACCCGCCGTGCCGGCCGCCAGGGCGGCATCGGCCGAGCGGGCCTCGGCCAGCGTCAATTCGGCGTCAATATGTAAAAAGGTATTCAGGCCGCTGGCGGCTTCGGCGGCCGACAAGGCGCTTTGCGCCAGCTCGACAGCGCTGACTTCGCGTTGCGCGAGGGCCGCGCGCAGAGCGGCGATCCCCTCGAATTGGGTGTGCAGTGCAGGTTTCGTCATGACTTATTCCAGGACCTTGGGAACCAGGAACAGGCCGTCCTGGGCGTCGGGAGCGTTGGCCAGCAGTTCCTGGCGGCGGGCTTCCGAACCGGCTTCGGTCACGGCGTCTTCACGCAGGCGCAGTACGATGTCCTCGTGGGCGGACAAGGGGTGGGCCAGGGGTTCGACGCCTTGGGTATCGACGGACTGAAGCCGTTCGATCAGGTGGAGGATGCCGTTGAGTTCGGCCTGCGCGACGGTGCGCTGGTCGGGGGTCAGTTCGATTCTGGCCAGCCGGGCAATGCGGGCCACATCTTTGTCGTTGAGCGCCATGAGGGATTGCAAAAATCGATAAGCGAAGGCCGAGGGGCGGGAGAGGGCAGTATGCATACGCCAAACCCGTTACAAAGCTTGAATAGCCTGCATTTATGCGCTATTTCCGGGGAAATTATAAGTTATGATTCACGGTTTAATCGCCGTGATGACAGGCGGACCCGTTGTTTTACGGGCCAAACGCCCCGCGGCCTGACCCCAATTCCCCCCAGAATTTAGCTGAGCTCCCATGTTCGGATTCCTGCGCAGTTATTTTTCCAGCGATATGGCGATTGACCTCGGTACCGCCAATACGCTGATTTACGTCCGCGGCAAGGGCATCGTTCTCGATGAGCCCTCCGTGGTCGCAATCCGTCATGAAGGCGGCCCCCACGGCAAGAAGATCATTCAAGCCGTCGGGCACGAAGCCAAGCAGATGCTCGGCCGCGTTCCCGGCAACATTGAAGCCATTCGGCCCATGAAGGACGGCGTGATTGCCGACTTCACGGTCACCGAGCAGATGCTCAAGCAGTTCATCCGCATGGTGCACCCCCGCAACATGCTGGCGCCCAGCCCGCGGATCATCGTCTGCGTGCCTTGCGGCTCCACCCAGGTTGAACGCCGCGCCATCCGCGAATCGGCGCTCGGCGCCGGCGCTTCCCACGTCTTCCTGATCGAAGAACCCATGGCCGCTGCCATCGGCGCCGGCCTGGCCGTGTCCGACGCCAGCGGCTCGATGGTCGTCGACATCGGCGGCGGCACCACCGAAGTGGCTGTCATCTCGCTGGGCGGCATGGTCTACAAGGGATCCGTGCGCGTCGGCGGCGACAAGTTCGACGAGGCCATCGTCAACTACATCCGCCGCAACTACGGCATGCTGATCGGCGAACCCACGGCCGAACTGATCAAGAAGGAAATCGGCTCGGCATTCCCGGGTTCCGAAGTCCGCGAAATCGAAGTCAAGGGCCGCAATCTGGCCGAAGGCGTGCCGCGCAGCTTCACGGTCTCGTCCAACGAGATCCTGGAATCGCTGACCGATCCGCTCAATCAGATCGTTTCCGCCGTCAAGATCGCGCTTGAACAGACGCCGCCCGAACTGGGCGCCGACATCACCGACAAGGGCATCGCCCTGACCGGTGGCGGCGCGCTCCTGCGCGACCTGGACCGTCTGCTGCAAGAAGAAACCGGCCTGCCGGTGGTGGTGGCCGACGATCCCCTGACCTGCGTCGTGCGCGGTTGCGGCGAAGCGCTGGAACACCTTGAGAAACTGGGCGCCATCTTCATCAACGACTAATATTGCCCGCCAGCCCGGAGCCCCGCTTTATTCTGGCTCCGGCCGCTGCGGGAGCCTCGGACGCGGGCGCCCGGGCTGAGATTCATGCAACGACAAGGGACTCCCCCCCTATTCAGGCGCGGCCCACCGGCAGAGGTGCGGCTCGTCGTTCTGGTCGTCCTTGCCCTGGCCCTGATCGTCATGGATTCCCAATGGCGCATGCTGGAGCCGGCGCGCCGCGCGATTGCCGTGGGGCTTTATCCCTTCCAGCGTGCCGTCATGGCGCCTCGCGATCTCGTCCAGCAAGTCAACGAATGGGTTAACGCGGCCAACCTCATCCGCAGCGAAAACGAAGCGCTGCAGCGCCAGCGCATCGAGCTCGCACAGGTCGCGTCCCACGCGGCGCAGCTTGCCGCCGAAAACTCCCAGCTTCGCCGCCTGCTTGGCGTGACGGACACCGTGGCGCAGTCCGCCGTGGTGGTCGAAGTCATGTACGAACCCACCAACGCGTTCACGCAGCGCCTGGTCTTCAACAAGGGCAGCAAGGCAGGTCTCGCGCCCGGCATGCCGGTCATTGACGAAGGCGGGGTGGTCGGCCAGATTGTCCGGGTGACGCCCATGACCGCCGAGGCGGCACTCGTCACCGACGAGCAGGTCTCCATCCCCGTGCAACTCTTGCGAAATGGACTTCGTCTGATTGCGTTTGGCGGCAATTCGCCCGGCAAGATGGAAGTGCGCTACCTGGCGGCCAATGCCGACATCAAGGAAGGGGATACTATTGTCACTAGCGGCGTCGGTGGCCTCTTTCCCGCCGGCCTGCCCGTGGCCAAAGTGACCTCGGTGGAACGCGATACCGCATCCGGTTTCGCGCGCGCCGTGTGTGAACCGCTGGCCCATCCCGAACGCTATCGCCACTTCCTGGTTCTGCAGGTGGATGTGGATCGCGCCGAGTCCAACCGTCAGGAGGTCGATTCCGGTGGATCGGACTAACCAACAAGCTGCGGGACAGTCCCCGCGCCGCCTTGGCACGCCCAGCAATGTGCACCCCGACCGGCTGTCGGGGCCCGCGCACGCCTTCTTCGTGTGGGGCACGGTCTTGCTCGCCTGGCTGGTGTCGCTGCTGCCGTGGCGGCTGTGGCAGGGCGCGCCCGACGTACTGCTGCTCATCATCGCCTTCTGGTGCGTGCACGAGCCGCGCCGCGTGGGCCTGTTCACCGCGTTCTTCTTTGGCCTGCTCATGGACGTGCACGACGCGGGCCTCTTGGGCGAGCACGCGCTGTCGTACACGCTCGTCGCCTACGGCGCGGTGGTCCTGCACCGCCGGCTGCAGCGCTTCGATCTCTGGAGCCAGGCGATGCACATGCTGCCTGTGTTCTTCATTGCGCGTTTTGTCACCCAGATCATCCACGCGTGGCTGGCCGGAAAATGGCCGGGCTGGGACTGGGGCATCAGCGTGCTGCTGACGGCTGCGCTGTGGCCGCTGGCGGGTTGGGTGCTGCACCTGCCGCAACGCGGTGTCGACGACGCCGAATCCTCCTCCGCCTGACGGCGGCGTTGCGTCATGTTTGAATTCAAGAAAACCGGCCAGCAGCAGAAGCAGCGCTTTCGCCTGCGCGCCTGGGTGGGCGGCGCCTTCGCGCTGGTCTGCTTCGGCGTGCTGGTGGGCCGCTTCTGGTACCTGCAGGTCGACCGCTATGAGGGCCTGTCCGAACGCGCCGACCGCAATCGCATTGCGGTCGTGCCGATTCCGCCGCGCCGCGGCGAGATCGTGGACCGCAACGGCGAGGTCCTGGCCCGCAACTACCGCACCTACACGCTCGAAGTCGTGCCGGCCCACGCGGGCAACATGAACGAACTCTTCGAGCGCCTGACCGAAGTCGTCTACATCAGCCCGTCCGACCAGCGCCGCTTCAAGCGCCGCGCGGCCGAATCCAGCCGCTACGCCAGCCTGCAGTTGCGCAACAACCTGAACGAAACCGAGGCCGCGTGGTTTGCCGCGCACGCGTTCCAGTTTCCGGGTGTCGAGCTGCGCGCCCGCTGGGTGCGCGAGTACCCGCAGGGCGTGTCGGCCGCGCACGTGGTCGGCTACATCGGCCGCATCGCCGACAACGACATCGAAGAGCTGGACCGCGCCGGGCAGCTCGGCAACTACCGCGGCACCGAGGTCATCGGCAAGAAGGGCATCGAAAAGACCTGGGAAGAGCAGCTGCACGGCCGCACGGGTCTCGAAGAAGTCGAGGTCACCGCGGGCGGCCGGCCCATGCGCACGCTGCGCCGCATCGACCCCGTGCCGGGCTCGGACATCATGCTGTCCATCGACATGGGCCTGCAGAAGGTGGCCGAAGAGGCCTTCGAGGGACAGCGCGGCGCGCTCGTCGCCATCGACCCGGACACGGGCGAAGTCCTGGCATTCGTCTCGCAGCCGTCGTTCGATCCCAACCTGTTCGTGGACGGCATTGATGTCGACAACTGGCGCATGCTGAACGAATCGCCGGACCACCCGCTGATCAACCGTCCCCTGTACGGCACGTATCCCATCGGCTCCACGTACAAGCCCTTCGTGGGACTGGCCGCGCTGGAACTGGGCAAACGCCGCGCCACCGACCGCATCTCGGACCCGGGCTATTACGAATTCGGCGGACAGAAGTTCCGCAACGCGGGCGGCGCGGCCTATGGCATGACGGACATGCACAAGGCCATCGTCGTGTCGTCCGACACCTATTTCTATTCGCTCGGCCCGGAAATCGGCGTGAACGCGCTGCACGATTTCACCAAGCAGTTCGGGTTCGGCCAGATCACCGGCATCGACCTGGAAGGCGAGAAGCGCGGCGTGCTGCCGTCCACCGACTGGAAGCGCGCAGCCTACAAAGACAAGGAACGCCAGCGCTGGTACGCAGGCGAGACCATTTCCGTGGCCGTGGGCCAGGGCTACAACGCCTTCACGCTGCTGCAACTGGCGCAGGGCACCTCCACACTGGCCAACAATGGCCTGTACCGCCGCCCGCACCTGGTGCACGCGGTCCGCGATCCGCGCTCGGGCGTGGCCAAGCCGACCGAGGCGCCGCCTGATTACCGCATTCCGCTCAAGCAGGCCAACGTGGACGTCATCAAGAACGCCATGGCCGACGTGGTGCGTGCCGGCACGGCGCGGCGCGCGTTCGCCAACACGCCGTACCAGGCCGCCGGCAAGACCGGCACCGCGCAGGTGTTCAGCCTGCGCGGCGGCCATTACCGCGCCAGCGCGATCGACGAACGTCTGCGCGACCACGCGCTCTTCATGGGCTTCGCGCCGCTGGAACAACCGCGCATCGCCGTGGCGCTGATCGTCGAGAACGCCGGCTGGGGCGCCAGCGTGGCGGCCCCGGTCGCGCGCAAGGTCTTCGATTACTGGCTGGCCAAGGATCGCCAGGACAAGATCGTCCGGCCCGAGCGCGCGGACACCATGGCGACCGTCGACGACATCGCCTCTGACCTGGTGCGCCAACAATGAAGCGTCTTGGCCTGATCCTGCTGCGCGTGTTCACGGCCTTCGACTGGCCGCTGCTCGCGATCCTGATGATGTTCGCGGCGCTTGGCCTGACGGTGATGCACTCGGCCGTCGGCGGCACCGACTGGCGTTTCGCGGAACAGTCGCGCAACTTCATCATTGCGTTCTTCGCGATGTGGACGATGGCGCTGATTCCGCCCAAGCTGCTGATGAAGCTGGCCTTACCGTTCTACGTGGTGGGCGTGGTGCTGCTGCTGGGCGTCGAGTTCTTCGGCGAAACCAGCAAGGGCGCGACCCGCTGGCTGAACCTGGGCGTGACGCGCATCCAGCCGTCCGAGATGATGAAGATCGCGGTGCCGATGATGCTGGCCTGGTATTTCCAGCGCCACGAAGGCGCGGTCCGCGTGCGCGACTTCCTGGCCGCCGCCGCCATGCTGGCCGCACCGTTCGGCCTGATCGTGCTGCAACCCGACCTGGGCACGGCGCTGCTCGTGTTCGGCGCGGGCTTTTTCGTGATCTATTTCGCGGGACTGTCGTTCAAACTGCTGGTGCCGGTGATGCTGGCCGGCGTCATCGCCATTGGCACGCTGGTCTATTACGAAGACCAGCTCTGCGAGCCAGACGTGGACTGGGTGGTGCTGCACGAATACCAGAAGCACCGGGTCTGCACGCTGCTCAACCCCAGCTCGGATCCGCTGGGCAAGGGCTTTCACACGATTCAATCGATGATCGCGGTGGGCTCGGGCGGTGTGTACGGCAAGGGCTACATGAAGGGGACGCAGACGCACCTGGACTTCATCCCGGAGCGTACGACCGACTTCATCTTTGCCGTGTACGCCGAGGAATTCGGTCTGTACGGCGGTATTGCAATCCTGGTCCTGTACGGCCTGATGATGGCGCGCGGTTTGACGATCGCCTCCCGGGCTGCATCGCAATTCGGTCGGCTGCTGGCGGGGGCGCTGACGATGATGCTGTTCATCTACGTATTCGTGAACGTAGGCATGGTGACGGGGATCTTGCCCGTGGTGGGGGTGCCGTTGCCGTTCATGAGCTATGGGGGGA